>JABDKI010000113.1 GCA_013002295.1 Altererythrobacter sp. | reverse complement strand
TACTACGGCAGCTTTGTCGTCACGACCGATCTGATCGAACTGCGCAACCTGCTGAAAGCGGCCGAACTGATCGTCGCGAGTGCATTGAGACGGCAGGAAAGCCGCGGGCTTCACTACACGCTCGACTATCCGGAAACGCTCGCCGAACCGCGCGATACGGTGTTGGTGCCATGATCGTTTTGCGCTGATCGAAGCCGATATGCCGTTCATCGGATGGTCCTGCCATCGATCCGAAATGCGCAGCTGCTCGCCGAGTTCAGGTTGAGAAATCGGCTGCAGACGTCATTTTCATAAACAGGAAGCGAGGTTCGCAAACCCCCGCAATACCCCGAGCGGCCTTGCTTCCTGATCGACCAATTCAACCGCGGCACGAGTGTTGGGACTGTGCTCGCTGACCTTGGTCAAATGGCCGATCATCCACGCGAAATTTATTGAGGATGATCTAATGAAAACTCTTATGACAACCACACTCGCTGCCGCGTTGAGTATCGCGGCGTTCTCTCCCGCCATCGCTGGCGAGCAAAGCACCATTGTCGTCGAATCCGAAAGCGCGATGCAGGCATGGCAAAAGGATGTCGGCAGATCGCTCGATCGCCGCCTGACCACTGCGACCAAGCAAACACGCATCGATCCGGTGAGCGGTATTGTGCAGCTGCGCTTTACACTCGACGGTTCGGGCAAGCCGCGCGACATCAGCGTATTGAATGGCTCAGGCGATACCCGCACAGACTTTGTCGCCAAGCGCGCGGTACGCGGCCTGACGCAACTGGCGGATGCTCCGGTTGCCAATGCTTCAGAGCAAACATTCCAGGCGAACATTGTTTTCGCTGACGACAAGGCGACTTACAGCAAGCTCGCTAAAGCGCTGGCCGCATCGGAGAATATTCGCATGGCTCAGGCTGACAGCGAAGGCGGGGTCATCAGCTTCGGGCTTTGATCGGGTTCTGCTTCGGACCCGACATATAGGGGCCCACGGGTTCCTTGACGCGAGCGGCAGGCCTTAACGGGTCTGCCGCTTTGGTTTGTGCGGCTGATTCTTTTGAGCACTTGCACAGGTTGCCCCGCTGCGACACAAGCATGATCAAGCAATCAGGGAGCCACGCCAATGCCACAAGTCACCGCCAACGGTCTCACCATAGAATACGATGCGCATGGCGATCCCGCCAATCCGCCCATGCTGTTGGTGATGGGTTTGGGCGCGCAGATGACATTGTGGCCGATCGAATTTGTTCAGGCGCTGGCGGACCGCGGATTTTACGTGATCCGCTATGACAATCGCGACATTGGCCTAAGTCAGAAATTTGAAGGCGAAAAAGTACCCGGCGTGATGTGGCATGTGATCCGCACCCGTTTCGGCTTTCCGCCCAGGGTCCCTTACACGCTGTCAGATATGGCGGCGGATGGAATGGGTGTGCTGGATGCGCTCGGCATCGAGAAAGCCCATGTGGTCGGAGCGTCAATGGGCGGAATGATCGGCCAGCTGATGGCGGTCGAGCACGGGCACCGTTTGCTCAGTTTTACATCGATCTTCTCGACCACAGGCAATCCGAAGCTGCCTCAGGCTGACAAGGCCGCGATCGAACCGCTCGCCAATCCGCCAGAATCGATGGATGAGCATGTGCTGGTTGAACACGGAATCAAAATCTCAAACGCGATCGGCAGCCTGGGCTATCGTCCTGACCCGGAAATGCAGCGCCAGCGCGTGATCGAAGCTGTTCGCCGGTCGGTCTATCCGGCTGGCCTGCACCGCCAGATGGCGGCCATCATCAATGATGGTAACCGGACCGAGCGCCTGAAATCAGTTACCACCCCAACATTGGTTTTGCATGGCGAGGATGATCCGCTGGTCAAAGTAGAGGGTGGCCGCGCGACGGCTGACGCGATCCCGGGCGCCAGAATCAAGACCTATCCCGGCTGGGGCCATGACCTGCCGCAAGAGCTGGTCGATACAATCGCAGATGATGTGGCTGAGCACGCTAAATGCGTGATGTCGATGGCCTGAAACCTTACCAAAAGCTTGCCAGATTGCTTCGAGAATCCGTCAGGATTTGAGTAGGTTATTTCAACCTTACGCCCAATCCGCATGATTCATGTGGCTTTTATCCATAATTTGGATAAGTTGGCCGCGAAATGGATGTTATCGCTGCCTATCGCATTTTTGTCCGGCTGGCTGAGCGCAGCAGCTTCAGTGCGGTCGCGCGCGAGCTTCAGCAGAGCCAACCAACCGTCAGCCGGCGCCTGGCAGAGCTGGAAGATTACCTCGGTTCGAAGCTGATCAGCCGGACAACGCGATCGCTGTCGTTGACAGATGAAGGCCAGGAATTTCTGGCCAAGGCGCGCGAGATTTTACGGCTGGTCGACGATGCCGAACAATCGGTGGGTGCGCGCGCGCAGGCGCTATCGGGCCGTTTGCGAATCTTCGCGCCGGTTTCTCTGGGCCGGGTGGTGCTGGCACCGCTCTTGTGCAAATTCCTGGATCAGCATCCCGATATCGAGGCGGACCTTCTTCTATCAGACCAGCCTGTCGACCTGGTCGAGAGCGGGATCGATGTCGCTCTGTCCGTTGGGTTCCCGCGCCGCCGGAGCGATCGCGCGCGCAAGCTTGGCGATGTCCCGTTGGTGCTATGCGGCTCGCCCGAACTGATCCGCGACCATGGCACGCCGCGCCGCATCGGTCAGATCGCCGGACTGCCAGCTGTGGTCTTTATCGGGCCGGACATGGTGCATGATAATTGGCGGCTGGAACGCGGGGCTGAGATTCGCGAGATCGTGCCCGATGCGCGACTGCGTAGCGACAGCTCCGAGGCAGTTCTTGCAGCATTGGTAGAGGGTGCCGGGATTGGCCTGGTGCCACTGTGGCTGGTGCAAGACGCGATCAAGCAGGGCAAGTTGTGGCGCTTGCTGCCGCAATGGACCGGCGGCGTGCTGCCGATCCACCTGGCCTATCCTGAAAGCCGCATGCCCAATGCCCGCGCGCGCGCCTTTATCGACATGCTCGGCAAATCGCTAAAGGGCGACAAGCTGTTCGTTTGAAGCTATGTACGGACAGTGAGGTTTTGCGTTTCAATGGCTTCGCTTGATTCAAAAGTTGCGCGGCTCGATTCGATTGATTCACAAGTCCCTTACACTCGTTTTGCCCGCAAAAATTTTTTCGCAGATTCATTTTTGGGGTTGCGTGTTCCAAGACCCTAGGATTTCCCACGCGTCGCGGTGTCTGGTGTGGGTAACACACTGGATAAATCCAGGCCGTTTGCATGTTAAATCCGCATTTACCCTCTTGCGTGAAACGGCGCTCTGATTCAGTATCTAGTGGTTCCAAACGCGGGGGCACCTACAAGACCTAGTTA
>JABDKI010000102.1 GCA_013002295.1 Altererythrobacter sp. | reverse complement strand
TAGCTCTTGGCCGCTTCAAACTCTTCGTCGAGCAATGCGGTGAAGTCATCGCGCAATTTTGGCGTATAGCCTTTCTCGATTACGCCTTCGTCGATCAAGCGCTCTGCATAGAGATAGCTGACCTTCTTGTGCTTGCCGATTGCGTCATACATCAGCGGCTGCGTGAATTTCGGCTCGTCGCCCTCATTGTGGCCAAAGCGGCGATAGCACCACATGTCGATCACGATATCGCGCTTGAAGGTCTGGCGGTAATCGACCGCGAGTTTGCACGCGAAGGTCACAGCCTCTGGATCGTCGCCATTGACGTGCAGGATCGGCGCCTGAACGCCCTTCGCCACGTCAGAGGGATAGGGTGATCCGCGCGAGAATTTTGGCGCGGTGGTAAACCCGATCTGGTTGTTGATGATGAAGTGCAGGCAGCCGCCCGTGTTATAACCGTTGATGCCGGTCAGGCTCAGGCTTTCCCACACCACGCCTTGGCCGGCGAATGCTGCGTCACCGTGGATCAGCACCGGCAACACTTGCTCGTGCTTGTCCAGATCGTCGCGGATCGCTTGCTGCGCGCGGGCTTTGCCCAGCACGACCGGATCAACCGCCTCAAGGTGAGACGGATTTGGAACAAGGCTCATATGCACCTCGATCCCGTCAAATTCGCGATCGGTGCTGGTGCCCAAATGATACTTCACATCGCCGGAGCCGCCGACGTCTTCCGGGCTGGCAGAACCGCCGGAGAATTCGTGGAAGATAACTTTGTAAGGCTTCGCCATCACATTCGCGAGCACGTTCAAACGGCCGCGATGCGCCATGCCATAGATGATCTCGCGCACGCCGGTCTGGCCGCCATGCTTGATCACCGCCTCTAGGGCAGGGATCATCGCTTCGCCGCCGTCCAGGCCGAAACGCTTTGTTCCGACGTATTTCTTGCCGAGGAAATTCTCATACTCCTCGCCGCGAACAACGGCGGCCAGGATCGCGCGCTTGCCTTCGTCGGTAAACTGGATCGTTTCGCCGGGGCTTTCGAACTTGTCCTGCAGGAAGCGCCGCTCTTCGGTATCGGCGATGTGCATATATTCCAGGCCGACTTTGCCGCAATATGTTGCCCGCAAGGTCTTATAGAGCTCGCGAATGGTGGTCCATTCAAAGCCCATGACGCCGCCAAGGTAGACGTCTTCATCTTCCTTGCCAGCGAGGTCATGGAATTCAAGCGTAAGATCATTTGGCGTGCCGTGACTATTCAAGCCCAGCGGATCGAGATCGGCCGCCATGTGCCCGCGCACACGGTAAAGCCGCACCAGCGTCATCGCCTTGTTCGACAGGTCAGACGCATGCTCAAGCGCCTTGTCGTCAACGGGCTTGCCCGCCTTTGCAGAGGCTTGTTTGACCTCTGCTTTAAGCGTTGTGGGATCAAGCGCAGCGGTCAGGTCCGCGCCTGAATCCGCAACCGTTTCCAGCCAGCGTGGATTGCCCCAGCTGGGCCCGGTTTGCGGGCCTTCCTGGTCGCCCAATTCAGGCAGAAACTCGTGGTTCTCGTTACCCATTTCGGTCTCCGGGGAGGAGGAAAAGTTAAGCCAGTTCTTTCAGCAGCGCATCGAGCGTTGTGCCAAGTTCGCTGGGGCTTGGCGATACGCGAATACCCGCAGCTTCCATTGCCGCGATCTTGTCATCTGCGCCGCCTTGGCCGCCGGAAACAATCGCGCCCGCGTGACCCATGCGGCGACCCGGAGGCGCCGTGCGGCCTGCAATAAAGCCGACAGTCGGCTTGCTGCGGCCTTTCTTGGCTTCGTTGGCGATGAATTCTGCGGCTTCTTCTTCGGCAGAGCCGCCGATCTCGCCAATCATGATTATCGATTTGGTGTCATCATCGTCCAGGAACATGTCCAGCACGTCGATGAAGTTGGTGCCGTTGACCGGGTCACCGCCAATGCCGACCGCTGTAGTTTGGCCCAAGCCGACCATCGTTGTCTGGTGCACAGCCTCGTATGTCAGCGTTCCGGAACGTGAAACAACGCCCACGCTGCCTTTTTTGAAGATCGAACCCGGCATGATGCCGATCTTGCATTCGCCCGGGGTCAGAACGCCGGGGCAGTTTGGACCGATCAGGCGCGATTTGGAGCCTTCGAGTGCGCGCTTCACGCGAACCATGTCGAGCACAGGAATGCCTTCAGTGATGGCAACGATCAGCTCGATCTCTGCATCGATCGCTTCAAGGATCGCGTCCGCTGCGAAGGGAGGCGGTACGTAGATGCACGAAGCGGTCGCACCGGTTGCTGCCTTCGCATCGCCAACGGTGTTGAACTGCGGAATACCGATATGCTCGGTTCCGCCTTTGCCCGGCGTGACACCTGCCACCATCTGCGTGCCGTAAGCCACCGCCTGCTCGGTGTGGAACGTACCTGTGTTACCGGTCATCCCTTGGGTGATCACTTTGGTGTCTTTGTTGACGAGAATGGACATTCACAAAACTCCGTCTTTGTAATTCGGTTCAGCCAAGCCACACGCCACGTTCGTAGACGCGCAGAGAGTAGTCATTGGTGCGCAGCATTGCGCGATTAGTGGCGCACAGCGTAAAATGCGCCCGTGCACCATCGATAAAAGTGTTGGCATCGAACGTGGTTCGATAGGGATCGTTCTGACTGGCAACAGCCAGATCGAAACATGCGCGTGCGACCTCAAGATTGGCATCCATATCGTTATCTGGCCCATCGAGCGCGGCATAGGTGCGGATCAGGCGCGAGCGGCTTTGTGCCCGCCAGTTGACGCAGGCACGGTACTCTGCGCCGTCGGCTAGCGTCATCATCTGCGTGTCTGCACAGTACACCCGCCGTTCCGGCGCAACATTGGGAGCAAAAGCTTCCGCAATCTCTGCGCGGTCAACTTCGCGTGCGGCGGCGGGCACTACACCCACCGCGAGCACTGGAAGAAAGGCGAGTGCCTTACGCAAGGCTGCTATCGATGCCCTTGCATGCCTCGAGCAGTTCTTTCACTGCATCGACGCTGACCTGGAAGCCGGCTTTCGCGGTGTCATCCAGTTCGATCTCGACGATCCGCTCAACGCCATTCGCGCCGATCACAATCGGAACGCCAACATACAGCCCGTCCACACCATACTGACCGGTCAGATGCGCCGCGCATGGCAGTACGCGCTTCTTGTCCTTGAGATAGGCTTCGGCCATTTGGATCGCGGCTGTTGCAGGTGCGTAGTAAGCCGAACCATTGCCGAGCAGCTGGACGATTTCGCCGCCGCCGCTGCGCGTGCGCTGAACAATAGCGTCCATCTTTTCCTGCGTAGACCAGCCCATCTTGATGAGGTCCGGCACAGGAATGCCCGCGACTGTCGAGTATTCGAGGATCGGCACCATTGTGTCACCGTGGCCGCCCAGCACGAAGGCTGTGACGTCTTCCATCGACACATCGAATTCATCCGCCAGGAAGTGACGGAAGCGCGCGCTGTCCAGCACGCCAGCCATGCCGACTACCTTGTTGTGCGGCAGGCCGGAGAATTCGCGCAGCGCCCAAACCATCGCATCGAGCGGATTGGTGATGCAGATTACGAAGGCGTCAGGGCAGTTGGCCTTGATGCCTTCGCCCACGGCTTTCATCACTTTCAGGTTGATTCCCAAAAGGTCGTCACGGCTCATGCCCGGCTTGCGTGGTACGCCCGCGGTTACGATTACGACATCGGCGCCTGCGATATCGGCATAGTCGCTGGTGCCTTTAAGCGTGGCATCATAGCCTTCGACCGGGCCGGCTTGCGACAGGTCCAGCGCTTTGCCTGCTGGCATGCCTTCGGCAATGTCGAACATTACGACGTCGCCCATTTCTTTCATTGCTGCCAAGTGAGCGAGCGTGCCGCCGATCATGCCTGCGCCAACGAGCGCGATCTTTTTACGAGCCATGGTGGGGGGAAGTCCTTTCCGCGAATAATGCATCAGACGCACAAAAACTGCCTAGCCACATTGGCGCATTTCCCCTGCGTCCGTGGGGGACTTCGCACCGGGACACTTGAGCGTGGCCTAGGCGGCTATGCGCGCGAAAGCAACCGCGAAAAGTACGCAATCCGATTGAATGTTTGATAACTATTCGCAATAGCAATAAGTGCTGTCGAATTAGCTGAATTTGCCTGTTCGGCTGGAAGTGCGTGCAGCGGCGAAGCGCGTCAGGCTTGCGCGCGCGCTGGGCTGTCACCATCGCTTTCCTGAGTAAGCAGCATCGCCGCAAGATAGTCTGGCACAGCCCGGCTGAAATAATAGCCTTGCCCCAGCGTACATCCGGCTTCGCGAACGGCATGGACCTGGTCGATCGTCTCGATACCTTCAGCGACAATATCCATGTCGAGTTGGGAACCAAGCTCGGCCACTGCACGAATGATCGCATCGGTCTTCTTGCCGACATTGGGGCCGGATACAAAGCTGCGGTCGACCTTGATCTTCGAGAATGGGAAGCTGTTGATATAGCCCAACGAAGAATAGCCCGTGCCGAAGTCATCAAGCGCGAAGCGCACACCCCGGCTCGAGAGTTCTTCGATAAATGCCGCAGTGGCATGGTTGTCATCCACGAACAGGCTTTCTGTGACTTCAAGTTCAAGCCGGTGCGGATCAAGATTTGCTTCGCGCAAGGCGTTGATGATACCTAGAGCCGCACCAGGCGCGCGGATCTGCATTGGCGAAAGGTTTACCGCAACACTGACATGTTCAGGCCATTGTGCGCATGCCTTTGCGGCTTGCGCGGTGATCCAATTGCCTAGTGTTACAATAACGCCCGTTTCTTCGGCTACGGGAATGAATTCGTCCGGGCGCAGTTCGCCTTTCTCAGGATGGAACCAGCGGACCAGGGCTTCAAAAGTGTGTATCTTGCCGGTTTCCAGATCAATGATCGGCTGGAAGTAGATCGACAATTCGTCGCGCATGATCGCGCTGCGCAGCTCATCCTCAATCTCTCGGCGGCGAACTAGATCACGCGTCATATTAGGATCGAAGAAGCTGGTCTGCGAGCGGCCAGCGACTTTGGCGTGATAGAGCGCGAGGTCGGAGCGCTGCATCAACGTGTCGATGTCATTCGCATCATCGGGCATCAGAGCCACGCCGAGCGAGACCCGCACATCCAGCGATCTCCCTTCTACCCTTAGCGGGCGCATGACTTCGATGTGAATTTCGCTGGCTAGCCGTTCGGCTTCCTTGCGGTCTGCGACAGGGCCGTAGAAAACGAACTCATCGCCGCCAAAGCGCGCTACGGTTGCACCTTCTGGCGCGACCTCGCGCAGACGATTGGCCACTTCGGCCAAGACCTTGTCCCCGATCGGATGGCCTAGCAAATCGTTCACTTCCTTGAAGCGATCCAGATCGATCCAGATCAATGCCATCTGCTCGTCGCCGTTAAGGTCCATCATGCTTTCGACCATCACATGGTTGAGGCCTGCACGGTTCGTTAGTCCTGTAACAACATCGGTTCGAGCAAGGATTTGCATCTTGTCCGCCATGCGCGCGCTGGTTTCCGCTGACGCGATGGAATCGCGCAAAACCTTGAACACATTCATGGTGATTGAAGCCATCGCCGGGATCAGCAGCAACATGTTTACAAACAGGGCCAAGAAAGCGAGTGAGCCGATGTACAATGCTGCGGCCATGATGGGAAAACAGACCAGGCAAAGCTGCCCCAGCGCGATAGTGGGTCGGCCCGCATTGCGCGCGCAGATACCCACTCCGTAACAGGTGGCATTAGCGATCATCAGCACTTCGACCGAAGCGGGGGTTTGCAATGCGATGGTCAAGGCAGCAATTCCGCCAAGCACGAAGGCGTAGCTGAATGCGCCGACTTCGTAGACCAGCTCGAGCTTCTGCGTGCTGGTATGGGTTTGATCCGGGGAAAGACCGAGCGAAGCAACCACGCGTGCCATCGCAATAACCGTCAGCAGGATACATCCGGTGTACAGGATGTGCTCACCGGAGACCCACGCCGCGATCGCAGTAGAGGCCACTCCGTTGATCGCGCCGATCGCAAGGCTGGCAGGTTGGGTGTAAAGCGTCGATACGAGGGTTCGCCGCACGCGCGCAGACAATGTGTCCTTGCCCGAACGTACAAACAGGCGCCGCTTGATGGCGTTGATGGTCGATGCCCTTCCCATTAACGTACGGGATTAGCGCAAATGTGTCACTGACTGGTTAACGCGGTGCTTACCAAAAAGACGGAGGGTTTCTGCGGTTTGGAGGGCGCGTACGATGTCGCTGGGTGACTAGGAAATCAGGCCTGAAACTCGCGTGCGGCGACCACTGCCATGCGCCGATCGAGCTGGCGGCAAATTTCCAGCCACCAGCGATATTCCGGCTGTTTGTCCGCGAAGAAGGCTTGTTCCGCGCGGTGACGCGCCGCGCGTGCAGCGCCAAGGCCATGCTCTGCGAAATGGCGCAAAGCCGCTTCGACAATCGCGGGGTCGGTAGATTTGCCTGCGCCATTGTCATTCGCGGCAACGACACGGGCGGGAACGGCCAGCAAGCGCGACATTGCGCCGCGATTGGTAGAATACGCGATATTTGAATGACTTGGCATGGTGCGACCCCGACCGATGTGTTGAGCCAGTATGACTAGAGCATGGGTGCTAAGGTCGCGTTCCGGGACAGGGTTAACGCCGTCTTGACGACGATATTTCGCCCAAGGCCTTCCGGCGCTTGCAGCCAAACGGGCACATCCCTATCGCTGTGACTGATGGGGAGCTTCCGCACATTCTTGGCCGTTGGCAACCAGCTTGCCTTGTCCGCAGCACTAACGGCCGGGTTGGCCGCATGCGCTCCTGCGGCGGTGGACGAAAAGACCGGCGGTGAAAGCGCGCCGCGCGTCGTCAGTCTGAACCCTTGCCTTGATGCAATACTGGTCGAAGTGGCCAAGCCCGATCAAATTCTCGCGCTGTCGCATTATAGCGCCAATCCGCAATCAAGCTCGATCCCGTATGAAATCGCGCGGCGTTATGACGTCACGGGCGGTACAGTAGAGGAAGTAGTGGCGCTGAAGCCTGACATTGTATTGGCGAGCACATTTATGGCGCCCGCTACCCGCGCTGCCTTCGATGAGCTGGGCGTCCGAGTTGAAGCTTTTGGCAGCCCGATGTCGGTTGAAGAGAGCATCGATCAGGTGGGCAGACTTGCACAGCTGATAGATCGCAGCACATCCGGCGACGCGCTCGCCGCAGAGATTGGGAATTCGGTTTCAAACGCTGGAGCTGAAGAGCAGAGATCCGCGGTTTTATGGCAACCGGGCGGTATCGTGCCAGGCGATCAGCAATTGATCAGCGAGCTGCTGCGCGCTGCGGGCTTTTCTAGCCACTCGGCCAAGCTCGGCTTGGACCAGGCTGACTATCTTTCGCTGGAGCAAGTTGTCGCATCACCGCCCGATGTCTTGCTGGTGGCTGGGCAGAGCCGCGCACAGCAGCATCCGGCGCTAGCCCAAACCGATACGCTGGTTGCGGAGTTTGATCCTGCGCTGCTTTATTGTGGCGGGCCGACCATCCCGCGCGCGATGCAGCGGCTGCGCCAGATACGCGAGCAATTGTCATGAACCGCGCTGCGCTCGTCTTCGCTGGCTTGCTGGTAGTTCTTTTGCCGGTTTCGCTGCTCGCAGGCCGCTTATGGCTTGATCCCTTCACCGATCCGCGTGCGCCTCTGATCCTGATGGAGCTTCGCTTACCGCGCGCCGTCCTCGCGGTCGTAGTCGGAGCAGGGCTGGGCGCAGCTGGCGCGGCGATGCAAGGCTATTTGCGCAATCCGCTCGCTGATCCCGGGCTATTTGGCATCGCGCCGATGGCTGCATTGGGCGCTGTGGCGAGCCTGTGGTTCGGCTTCGCCGCGAGCCCATACATGTTGCCGCTGATGGCATTAGGCGGAGCGGCACTAGGCATGGCTTTGCTCGCTCTAATAGCAGGGCGCACCGGTGGGATCGCGCTGTTCACGCTCGCAGGATTGATGATCGCGAGCCTTGCCAGCGCATCGACCGCGCTCGCCATCACCCTGGCGCCCAGCGCTTTTGCGATGAGCGAGATTGTGATGTGGCTGAATGGCGCGCTGACCGACCGCAGCTGGCGCGATGTCTATCTGGCTGCACCATTGGTCGCAGCGGGGATCGGCTTTCTCTTGCTCGCAGCCAAGCCGCTCGACGCGCTGACTCTGGGCGACGCAGCCGCGCGTTCATTGGGCGTGCGGACCGAGATGCTTCTGCTGCTGCTGGTCGCCGGTGTCGGCCTGACCGTTGGGGCGGGCGTGGCGGTAGCAGGAATCATCGGCTTTGTCGGGTTGATTGTTCCGCATCTGGTGCGTCCGCTGACGGACCGATTGCCCTCCAGCCTGATCCTGCCGAGCGCGTTTGCAGGCGCGTGTCTCGTGCTCGCAGCCGACAGCGCAGTGCGCATCTTGCCGCTGGTCACAGAGCTAAGACTGGGGATCGCGCTGAGCCTGATTGGCGCGCCGTTTTTCCTGTGGTTGCTGCTGCGCATGCGAAGGGGTCGGCTATGATCCTCTGCGCCGACAACATCTCGCTTTCTCGCGGGGCAAGGCTGGTATTGGACCAGGTCTCGGTCAGGCTGGCGCCTGGCAAGATCACAGCAATCTGTGGGCCCAACGGCGCGGGCAAGTCTTCGCTCTTGATGGCGCTGGCCGGATTGCTCGAACCAAGTGTGGGGCGCACTATGCTCGCTGAGAACGAGCTGTCTGCGCTGCATCCTCAAATACGCGCGCAGCGGATCGGATATCTTCCGCAAGAGGCCGAGGTGGCGTGGGATGTCGCGGTAGAGAACCTCGTGCGGCTGGGGCGCATGCCTTATCGCGACCGCGGTGATCACGCCGTTGAAGCCGCGATCACCGCGCTCGATCTGGAAACATTGCGGCACCGCCCCGCATCCCGGCTGTCAGGCGGAGAAAAGGCGCGGGCTTTGCTAGCGCGGGTGCTGGCGGGCGAGCCGCAATGGATACTGGCGGACGAGCCGCTTGCCGCGCTTGATCTGGCGCATCAGCAGACTTTGCTGCGCCATTTGCGAAAAGCAGCGCAAGCTGGAGCAGGCGTAGTGATCGTGGTGCACGATCTCGCCACCGCGATGAACCATGCCGATCGTGTGCTGGTATTGCGTGAAGGACGTGTCGTCTCCGACGGATCTCCGGACGATGCGCTGAGCCCGCAGAACATAGCCAATGGTTGGGGTGTCGAGGCGGGCTGGATCGGTGAGACCGGCGCAAGGGCGCTGGTCGTCTGACAAAAAGGGCGACCCGCAAGGGCCGCCCTTCGTGTTTCGTCTTGTCGAAAGAGCTTACTCTTCAACCAGGCCGCGCGCTTCGAGCAATGGCACGACATCCGGCTGGCGACCCGCGAAGTTTTCGAACATTTCGAAATAATCAATCGTACCGCCACGGCTGAGCACAGTCGCGCGATAGTGATCGCCATTTTCGCGTGTCAGCCCGCCATTCTCGCGGAACCATTTGCGGCTGTCATGGTCGAGCATCTGCGTCCACAGATAGCTGTAATAGCCAGCCGAATACCCTGCAGGCGAACTGAAGATGTGGTTGAAATAATTGGAGCGGTACCGCGGTGGAACGAGGTCGATCTCCAGACCCAGCGCCAACAGCGAATTGCGTTCAAATGCATCAACCTTTTCCGGGGTATCGATCGCAGCGGCTTCTTCCGGCGACAGCGCGTGCCATTTCATGTCGAGCAACGCGGCTGTCACGGTTTCACCAAAATCATAGCCCTGGTTGAACTTCGATGCAGCCTGGATCTTTTCAACCAGTTCCATTGGGATGGTTTCACCCGTTTCATAGTGCTTGGCGTAATTCTGCAGCACTTCAGGATAGACCGCCCACATTTCGTGAACTTGGCTCGGATACTCGACGAAATCGCGCGCCGTGGCTGTGCCAGACAGGCTTTCATACTTTTGATCCGCGAAGAAGCCGTGCAGGGCATGGCCAAACTCATGGAAAGTGGTTTCTACCCAGTCAAAGCTGACCAACTGGACTTCGCCGTCTGCCGCCTTCGGAATGTTGAGCACATTATAGATGACCGGCTTGTTGCCTGTCTCATAGCTCTGATCCACGAAATTGCTCATCCATGCGCCGCCGCGCTTCGATGGACGCTGGAACGGGTCAAAGTAGAACAGGCCCAATTCGCTGCCATCGGCATCGAACACCGTGTAGACCGTCACATCGGGATGATAGACCGGGATGTCGTCGCGCTTCTCGAAGGTAAGGCCATACAGCTTCTCTGCCATGTAGAACACGCCGTCTTCCAGCATACGCTCAAGTTCGAAGTACTGCATGACTTCGTTCTCATCGAAGGCGAATTGTTCGGATTTCACCTTCTCGGAGAAGCGGTACCAGTCCCATGGCTGAACTGTGAAGTCGAGCCCGTCTGCTGCGATCCGTTCGTTCAGCATAGCAGCATCGCTGCGCTGTGTGCGGGCAAGGGCAGGAACCATCTGTTGCATGAAGCCCAAAGCCGTTGCCGGCTCCTTCGCCATGCGATCATACATGGTATAGGTTGCCCAATCGGGCTTTGCGAAGATCGCAGCCTTTTCAGCACGCAGCGTGGCGATTTCGGCAATCAAGGCGCGCGTGTCATTCTCGCCGCCCTGATCCGCGCGGTATGCGCTGGCCTTGAACAGACGCTCACGCACTTCGCGGTTTTCCAGCGCAGGCAATAGCGGCTGCTGCGTGGTGTTCTGCAAAGCGAGCGCAAACTTGCCTTCCATACCCTTTTCCGTTGCCAGCGTCGCCGCTGCATCAATGTCGGAATCGGACAGGCCGGCCAGCTCTTCGCGCGTATCCACGATGACCGCACCATCAACAGTCGCTTCACGAACCTTTTGACTGAATTCAGTCGTCAAGGTTGAAAGCTGGCCGTTGATCTCTTTCACCCGCTCACGCTGGTCTTCGTCGAGCAATGCGCCTGCCTGAACCATGTCTGCATAGGTGCGCTCGAGCAGAACGGCGTCTTCCGGCTCCATAGTCATCGCGGCTCTGTTGTCGTAGATGGCCTTGACGCGGGCAAACAGGCCAGGATCGAGCGCAATGCTGTCATAATGCGCTGTCAGCAGCGGGCTGATCTCTGTGTCGATCTCGTCCAAGCGATCGGTTGTGTTCGAGCCTGTCAGAGCGAAAAAGACGGCATTTACACGGCCGAGCATCAATCCGGTTTTTTCCAGCGCGACAATCGTATTTGAGAAAGTCGGTTCTTCCGGATTATTCACGATCGAGGCGACTTCAGCCTTCTGAATTGCCATGCCTTGCTCAAAGGCGGGCATGTAATCGTCTTCGCTGATCGCGTCGAAATCGGGCGCGTGGAACGGCATCGTGCTTTCCGATGCGAAGTAACCGGTCCCTTGCGGGATTGTTTCATTGCCAGCGAAGATCTCGTCGCTGCTGTAAATTTCTGCAGGGGTCATGTTGCAACCGCCCAGCACGGCAGCAGCCAATGCGATAGGCGCAACGCGGGCCAAAATTCGGGCCTTCATTCGTAATTCTCCAGTCCAATAAATATCGCCGGGCGCGCGTTTGCGCGTATCCGGCATGCGACCAAACGGCATCCGTAATACCGCAGGGTGCTTGAACCTGAGATTGATAACAATTGCAACTAGTCTGCCGCTACAAGTCGGGGGACATATGTCGCTGGTCGAGAATTGTAGCAAATGAGCCGGGCAAGTGGAGAGACCTCTTGCCCGACTCATCTTACGGCCCTTTGGGGACAAATCGCCGTCGAATTCCCTTGGTGCGACCCGGAGGGCTAGGGGACTGACTCCGCAAAGAGGGATACTGTTTCGGCCATTCATAGCGATTTTTCAGCCTGACGAATCCTATAGGTCGCACCGCGTGCAACTGCCATTTCAGAACATAAAGTGACGTTTAGGTATAACAGTAAAGTGGCGTTCGATTGCGAAGGCCTTGCGAGCGCGAGATTATCGCCTAAGCTGCCCTCGGGTCGCCGCTTCGGGTTGGAAGCATTGGTTTGCTGCGCCCGGATGCCTGCGGGGTGGCCATGGCGGAATACACTTACAAGGCTTTCATCA
>JABDKI010000148.1 GCA_013002295.1 Altererythrobacter sp. | reverse complement strand
GTGCAACTCGACGCATTTCTTCATCGTTCGCAAGGGAGAGGTTTGGACTTCCAGCGGCGACTATTGCCTTGGTGGGATCACCCGCAGCAATGTGATCCAGGTCTGCCGCGAGGAAGGTATTCCCGTGTTTGAGAAGAACTTCTCTCTCACCGATGTCTATGGCGCGGATGAAGCATTCGTGACCGGGACATTTGCAGGCGTGGTTCCTGTGACTGAGGTCGATGGGCGCGATCTAACCGAGGGGCGGGGTCCCATGGTCGAGCGGTTGCAGGGTTTGTACAAGGCGCTGATGGACCGGGATGTGGCGACATGACGTCGGCAGTTCGGATTGCGATGTGGTCTGGACCGCGCAATATCTCGACCGCAATGATGCGCAGTTTCGAGGCAAGAGCCGATTGCGCGGTCTCTGATGAGCCATTCTACGGTGCATTTCTGAAGGATAGCGGCGAGCCACACCCGATGGCCGCTGAAACCATCGCGGATATGGATTGTGACTGGCATAGTGTCACGGCTACCCAGTCCGGACCTATCCCGGGCGGAAAATCCGTATGGTACCAGAAACATATGCCGCACCATATGGTTGGGCCTGTCAACATCACGGACTTTCCTGGCCACCAGCACGCATTTCTGATCCGTGCGCCAGAGCGTGTCGTGGCTAGTTACCGCAACAAGAATGAGCTGCGCCGCGCAGAGATGTTGGGGTTCGCGCAATTGCGTGAGTACTTCGAAGTGGAGCGGGATCGCGCGGGGACGGCGCCACCGGTTGTCGATTCAGATGATATTTTGCGTGACCCGGCAGGCGTACTTGCTGGGCTGTGTGATACGCTTGGGATCTCTTGGGATCCGGCGATGCTGTCTTGGAGTAAAGGACCACATCCAGAGGACGGTATCTGGGGCACGCATTGGTATGACAAGGTCAATGTGTCGACAGGATTCGGATCGGTTCCGGGGCCACTCCCTGAGTTGGATGGAGCCTATGCCGAAGTAGCCGAGCAATGCCGTGAGGATTACCTCGCGCTGAAACGATATGCAATTACGGCGAATTAGACCGCTAAGGGAACAGAATCATGGACCATTCATCCTGCTCGTGACAATGGGATTGCTATGACATTGAAACCCCTTCTCTTTGCCGCATCGGCCATGGCTTTATCGGCTTTTGCCAGTCCATCTATCGCGCAGGAATCGGCGAATGCTACGGAAGAGCTCGGGGATATTTCCTTTGATGCTTATCTTCAGCTGCTGATCGCGCGGGCTCGCGCCGAAGGTGTGAGCGAGCGCACCCTTAACCGGATGACTTCGGGCCTCACGGCCAACAGCCGCGTCATTCAACTCGATCGCGGTCAACCTGGCAGACCAACCCGCCGTGGTTATCCAGCGCTTCAGCCTTACATCAACACGCATGTAAACAGCGTCCGTATAGGGGGTGGGCGCGATGTCTTTGCTGATAACCGGTCAGCGCTGATGGCCGCGGAAGCCGAATACGGAGTTCCCGCGGAAATCATTGTCGCAATTTTTGGTCATGAAACGAGCTATGGCCGCATTCGTGGCAGCTTCGACCTGGCGCGATCACTGGCAACGCTCGCATGGGAAGGTCGCAGACGTGAACTTTTCTCAAATGAATTCATTGCTTTGATGAAGGTTGCTGATAAAGGCTATTCACGTCAGCAGCTCGTAGGCAGCTACGCTGGGGCTTTCGGTAATCCGCAATTCCTGCCGAGTGTATATCTTCGCTTGGCCGAAGACGGCGATGGAGATGGCCGCGCCAACATATTCACCAATCGCGCAGATACATTCGCGTCAATCGGTAACTATCTGAAGTATGCCGGATGGCGGGAAGGGCAGCCATGGGGTGTCCGCGCTCGTGTTCCAGCGGGATTTGATGTCGATGCGTTGAAAACCAAGATCGTCTCACCCGTATGCTCGCGGGTTCACGAACGGCATAGCGAATGGAAAACAGTGGCTGAATGGCGTGAGTTGGGCGTCTATCCGCAACGGCCATTGGGTGACGACGTGCTCGCCTCGCTTTTCCAGCCCGATGGGCCAGGGACACGCTCATGGTTGCTGACCAGTAATTACCGCGCGATCCTCGAGTACAACTGCTCAAACTATTACGCGATGAGCGTGGGCCTCTTGGCAGACGAGATCGCTCGCTAACTGAGCAAAAGTTCGAAGGGGATTGCGGCGTAGATGCGCTCGCCTGTGCCGCTGACCATCGCTATAGACCCACGCAGGGTCATGGAGTTGGCGTTGCGCATCCTTAGTAAGACAAAGTTTGGTTTCGCGGCAGCAATGCTTGTGCTGTGCAATACGGCTGTATCCGCCGCTAGTCCGGTTCCTCCTTCCAGTATCGAAGACGTGCCGATCGTTTTGTTGGTCGATCTGTCGAGTGGACAGATCCTGTTCCAACGCAATCCAGACCGCAGGTTTGTTCCGGCATCGATTACGAAGGTGATGACCGCGTATCAGGCTTTCGAATTGCTGGAAGCTCGCGAAATTCAACCCAATCAGACCTTTCCATTTTCCAGGGTGTCCTTTGCGCAATGGGGTGGTGAAGGTTCCACCATGTTCATCAATGCGGGGGATAACACGCGGGTCTCTGACCTTCTCCTCGGAATTACGACTGTTTCCGCCAATGACGCGTCGATCGTACTGGCCGAAGGGGCCGGCGGCTCTATTCAAGGCTGGCTAGATCAAATGAACGCGACTGCGCAGCGGCTTGGCATGAACAACAGCCGGTTTGGAACGCCGAATGGATGGCCTGATGAAGGCCGCACATTCACGACAGCGCGCGATCTGGCAATTTTGGGCACTGCACTGGTCACGGACCATCCCGATCAGTATCGGCGGTTCTTCGGACACCGCTCTTTGACATATCGCGGCATCACTCAGCCCAATCACGAGCCTCTGACAGGTCGAGTAGCGGGCGGAGACGGGATTAAGACAGGCTTCACCAATGAAGCGGGCTTTGGAGTTCTTGGTTCCGCCGAGCGAAATGGCAGGCGATTGATGGTCGTGGTAGCCGGTGCCGATGCGCGTTCGCAAAGGGCCCTTGCGGCTCGCGACCTAATCGAGTGGGGTTTTTCCGCGTTTGATAGCCGCCTCCTTTTTACGGCCGGGGAAGAAGTTGGCTCGATCCGTGTTCAGGGCGGTTCCCAGCGATCAGTCGCTCTTGTGAGCCCACGAGCGATTGCAGCGGCTCTGCCGTTAGACACGTTAGATACCGACATCACAGCGCGGATCATCTACGACGGTCCGGTCCGAGCCCCTATCGCAATCGGCGAGCAGGTCGCCGAACTGGAAATCACAGTCGGAGAAGCAGAGCCTTCGCGCGTTCCTCTCTATGCGTCGGAAGCGATTGGCCCGGCAGGGCCTCTTGCTCGAATGATCAATGGCGTTATCGGTTGGTTTACATGACACGCGGGAAGTTCATTGCATTGGAAGGCGGCGAGGGGGCTGGAAAGTCTACCCAAGCGCGCATGCTGGTCGATGCGCTGGCCGCACGCGGAATAGCTGCTGATTTGACGCGTGAACCGGGGGGAACACCGGGAGCGGAAGCTATCCGCCACCTGCTGCTTGATCCTCCGGGTGAGGGATGGGGCGCCGAAGCCGAAGCGCTGCTGTTTGCCGCTGCCCGCGCGGACCATGTTGCGCGGCGAATCATTCCTGCATTGGATCGCGGAGACTGGGTCATCTCCGATCGCTTCGTGGATTCAAGCCGCGCCTATCAAGGTGGCGCCGGCCAGCTGGGCGATGAAGCTGTTGTGGCACTACACGCCATTGGCAGCGCCGGATTGCGTCCCGATCTCACGCTGCTGCTAGAAGCAGATGAGAGCCAAGTCGCTGAAAGATTGGCTGAACGCGATGGCGATAGTTCGGACGCCATCGGCGGGCGCGATATCGCCTATCATCGTGCGGTTACCGCAGCATTCCGGCGTTATGCCGAAGAAGATCCGGATGGATTTGCCGTGATCGATGCAAGCGGTACGCCAGAAGAAGTTCACACCCAGATCTTGAGCGCGCTCATGCCTTTGCTGGGAAGCTGAAGGGCATGGATTGGCCCAATCACACTGCGGCATGGCGAGAATGGCGCGATGCCTCTGCCGGTGCGCGGATGCATCATGGCTGGATCCTGGCGGGCAAGGCCGGGCTAGGAAAGCACGACTTCGCGCTGCAGGCAGCACGCGAGCTTGTGTCGGAGGAAGGCGTTCCACAACCTTCCGGCGAGCACCCCGATATTCATGTACTCACCTATGGACCAAAGGACGACAAGGCTGCACGGGCTGCCGCAGATGGTAAAGATTACGAGCGGGCGCGGTCGATAAGGATTGGCCAGATCCGCGGTATGCAGCAGCGATTGAACACGCGGCCAAGTGTCGGATCGCGGCGTGTTATCATCATTAATCCCGCTGATGATATGGAGCGGCCAGCCTCAAACGCGCTTCTCAAAAGTCTGGAGGAGCCGCCACAAGGCACGTTTTTCTTGCTCGTTACCCATCGACCATCAGGCCTGCTTCCCACGATCCGGTCGCGCTGCCGGATCCTGCGTTTCCCGGATTTGGACAATGAAACCATTGCCCAGCACCTGGGCGCGGGGTCAAGCGCAGCGATAGAACTGGCTGGTGGTTCACTCGGCGCAGCTCGAAAATTCATGGAAATGAAGCTGGAGCCGATAGCACAAGTCATGCAGCAATTGGCCGTTCAAGGTGACCCCGCGATGGTATTGCGTGCCCAACTGATCGCGGAAATTGGAGCGCGCCCAAGTCGCGAGCGACTTCACGCAGTTCTTGAACTGGCACGCACAACTCTAGCGCAATCGGTGGCAGAGGCCCCGGCAGAGAAACGCCTCGGAATTATTGAAGCGCACAGTGCCTTGGTCGATCTGGCAGCCAAGGCACCAACCTACAATTTCGACAATGGCTTGCTGGTCGGTGAAATAGCCAGCTTGCTTGCCAGCGCGGGGGACGCTAGCGAGCCGATCCATGGCTGAACCATTCTACATCACCACTGCGATCAATTATCCCAACGGCCGTCCGCATATCGGGCATGCGTATGAGGGTATCGCGACGGACGTCATGGCACGTTTCCAACGTTTGATGGGGCGCGACGTGCGCTTCGTAACGGGAACGGACGAGCATGGCCTCAAAATGGATCAGACCGCGCGCAATATGGGCCGGGAAACGATCGATCTGGCAGACGAGATGTCGGGCCACTTCCGAGATATGGCGGACAAGCTCAACCTGTCTTACGACGAATTCGTTCGCACTACCGAGCCGCGCCACCACGCCGCCAGCATCGAATTGTGGAAGCGGATGGAGGCCAATGGTGATCTCTATCTGGATCGCTACGAAGGCTGGTATTCGGTTCGCGACGAGGCGTTTTATGACGAGAGCGAACTAGTTGATGGGGAGGGCGGAGAAAAGCTCTCTCCACAAGGAACGCCGGTTGAATGGACTGCGGAGGAAACCTGGTTCTTCCGCCTATCGAAATATCAAGATAAGCTGCTCGCGCTCTATCGCGACAATCCAAACTTCATTCGCCCGGAGAGCCGCCGCAATGAAGTGATGCGCTTTGTCGAAGGCGGCCTCAAGGATTTAAGCGTATCGCGCACCAGTTTTGACTGGGGCGTGCCTGTGCCCGGCAGCGAAGGCCATGTGATGTATGTCTGGGTCGACGCGCTGACGACATATATGACGGGTGTTGGCTTCCCCGAAGCCGACGGTGAAATGTTCCAGCGGTATTGGCCTGCGAACATCCACATGATCGGCAAGGATATTGTCCGCTTCCACACGGTCTACTGGCCCGCATTCCTGATGAGCGCGAACTTGCCATTGCCCAAACAGGTCTTCGGGCATGGCTTCCTGCTCGCGCGCGGCGGCGAGAAGATGAGCAAGAGCGCGGGCAACGTTGTTGATCCGATGGAATTGGCCGAAACTTATGGCGTCGATCAATTGCGCTATTTCTTCATGCGCGAAATCGCATTCGGGCAGGATGGCAGCTATTCTGCAGAGGCAATTGTGCAGCGGGCCAATGGCGAGTTGGGCAATGCGTTCGGAAATCTCGCTCAGCGAACCTTGGGTTTCATTGCCAAGAACCTCGACGGATATTTGCCCGCAGTTCATGGTCATACCGAATCAGATACCGCTCTATTCGAAACTGTTGATCGAGCTATCTCCTCAGAAATACCCGACGCATTCCGCAGCCTTGCATTTCAACAGGGCGTAGAGGCCTGGCTGAAGGCGGCGTTCGCTTGCAATGGCTACATCGACGCAGAGGCTCCTTGGGCGCTGCGAAAGACGGACCCTGAACGGATGGAGACGGTTCTTGCGACCCTTTACATCTGCATCGCGCAACTGGCGGTCGCCATCGAGCCCGTGATCCCGGGTAGCAGCGCAACATTGCTCGATGCCATGGGTATTCCTCCTGAAAACCGGACTTACCAGGGCATTCGCGAGCACTGGTATTCGCCACTGGCGGAAAACGGTTTCCAGATTGAAGCACCCAAACCACTTTTCCCGCGTCTCGACTTGCCAGTGGAAGAAAGCGCCGCCTGATGCTGGTCGATAGCCATTGTCATCTCGAATACAAAGGACTGGTCGAGGATCAGGCGGGTGTCCTCGCGCGGGCTCGCGAAGCCGGGGTAGGGCAGTTCCTCAATATCTCCACCCGCCGCAGTGAATGGGATCAGGTGGTCCGAACTGCAGAGCGTGAAGCCGATGTTTGGGCCAGTGTGGGTATTCACCCGCATGAAGCTGACCAACATGCAGATTTGGGCCGTGATGTGCTGCTCGATGCGACCAAAAACCCGCGGGTCATTGCAATTGGCGAGACCGGGCTCGACTATTATTACGACCATTCGGATCGCGAAACGCAGCAAGACCTGTTTCGAATGCATATCGGCGTGTCGCGCGAAACCAGCCTTCCCCTGATCATCCATACTCGCGATGCTGAGGAAGATACGCTCAAAATTCTTGAAGATGAGTTGGGGAAGGGGGCATTCCCTGCCTTAATTCATTGCTTCACTGCATCTTCTGACTTTGGAAGGCGCGTATTGGAGATGGGCCTCACCATCTCGCTATCAGGGATCGTTACCTTCAAGAATGCCAAGGAACTGCAAGAAATCGCAAAGGAAATTCCCCGCGATCGTCTGCTGGTGGAAACCGATAGCCCGTTTTTGGCGCCGGTTCCGCACCGGGGGAAGCCTTGCGAGCCTGCATTCGTTGCGAATACCGCGCAATTCGTAGCTGACCTGCGTGGTGATGATGTCAGTGAACTTGCTGATTATACGACAGAAAACTTCCGGAAATTGTTCAGCAAGGCTGAGTTTTGAAGCTGATTGTCCTCGGCTCGGGCACGTCGACCGGTGTACCACGGGTCGGAAATGACTGGGGAGATTGCGATCCCGACGAGCCTAGAAACCGGCGTTCGCGGGTCTCGATTGCGATTGAGAGCAATGACGGTAAGCGCATTCTGGTCGATACGTCGACTGATCTGCGCCAGCAATTGCTCGACAACAATATAGACCGGCTGGATGGCGTGTTCTGGACGCATGATCACGCTGATCATTGCCACGGCATCGATGATCTGCGCGTCTTGAGATACGGCCGAGGTGGACCGATCCCTGGCTTTGCCTCCAAAGATACCGCATACCGGTTGCGCCAGCGCTTCGGATACATCTTTGCAGGTCAACACGGCTATCCGACTATCGCGACACTCGAGACGCTCGATAGATTGAGAATGCATGCCGGATTTGGTGTGGAATGGTGCCAAATGCCGCATGGCCCCGGTGAAACCACCGGTTACCGTTTCGATGCCGATGGCAAAAGTATCGCCTATTCGACTGATTATTCAGAAATAACTGATGAGATGGTCGAATTGTATGATGGCGTGGACATTCTCGTAAGCGACTGTCTGAAGCGTGAGCCACACCCAACCCATGCCAATTTGGCGCTCGCTATGGAGTTGGCCGATCGTGCTAGCGTGGGCAAGTTGGTTTTGAGCCACTTGGACAAGACGATGGATTACGCCACATTGGAGGCTGAGACACCTGACCATGTGGTTGTTGGATATGATGGGCTGGAGATTGTCGCATGAATGAGTTTCAGATTGTCCAGATCATCAGTTTGGTTGGATTTCTTATCCTGGCTGGTAGCGCACTCGCATCTTTCAAGCTGAGTTGGTCAAAAGCATTGCGTATGGCATTGATTTGGGGATCGATTTTCTGCGCGGTTGCGTTGTTCTTCAGCATCATCGAGTTTCGCCGATAGGGACAGCGGGACCTCGCATTCATTCTGGTATTTAACATAATATATATTATCATTCTTATATACAAGGCAGATCAGAACCGCGCTAATGTCAAAGCAACAGGAAAAGCCGGCCTCAAGTGAATTGCAACGATTGCTAGGCATCATGGCAAGACTTCGCGATCCAAAAACCGGATGCGAATGGGATCTCTCCCAAACCTTCACAACAATCGCGCCGTACACAATCGAAGAGGCTTACGAAGTTGCGGACGCCATCGAAAGAAGCGATCTTGCTGACCTGCAAGACGAACTCGGCGATCTCTTGTTTCAGGTCGTATTCCACGCGCGCATGGCCGAAGAAAACGGACACTTCGACTTCGCTGGCGTAGCCCAATCAATTTCTGACAAAATGGAAGCCCGCCATCCCCATATCTTCGGCGATGAGCCGGGAACAATGGGAGAAGCCCGTTGGGAAGCGCTCAAGGCCGCAGAACGCAATGACAAGGGTGCAACCAGTGCGGTGGACGGCGTCGCGAAAGCGCTTCCGGCGTTGATGCGCGCGCAAAAATTACAGAAACGCGCCGCTAGAACCGGTTTCGACTGGCCCGATACGGCAGGCCCGACGGCTAAGCTTCATGAAGAAATAGAGGAACTCAAAGCGGCGACTTCAGACGAAGAGATGGTCGAAGAGGCTGGAGACTTCCTATTTGCGGCGGTAAACCTTGTGCGCGCCTATGGCATTGATGCCGAAGAGGCATTGCGCGCCGCCAATACAAAGTTCGAACGCCGTTTTCGCGGAATGGAAACGCTCGGCGAAGGAAAATTCGCCGATCTGACCCTCGATGAGCAAGAATCGCTTTGGCAACGAGTCAAAGCGGCTGAGAAACGCTCATAGCTGTTCAAATTGGCCGAGTTGCTTGGGGTTCAACCTAACGCTGAGCCTGCGTAGCGGGCCCTGCTGCCCTTCCCCGGCTTCCTCGTCTGCCAACACCTCACCATGCGCGTGCAGCCAAGCTATCCGTTTTCCGTCGCTGGCAGAAAGTTCAACATTCAGAATGCGTGCTTCTCGCGTCAGCATTTCGCTGACCTTGTCGAGCAGCGCATCAACACCCACGCCAGTAAGAGCAGAAAGAACCAGCGCATTGTCATGAGTTTCTGCCAACATGCGAAGCTCTTCCGCGCATTCAGGCTGAACCAGATCGACCTTATTCCAAGCTTCCAAGATCGGGATGTTGGACACTTCACCCTCGCCTTCAACAACGCCAAGATCCGCCAAAACGGACAGAACCTGTTTCTTTTGCGCATCGTTGGCCGGGTTCGACATATCCCGGACATGCAGTATGATGTCCGCGCCCGTTACTTCTTCCAAAGTCGCGCGGAATGCCGCAACCAATTGTGTTGGCAAGTCGGAGATGAATCCGACCGTATCGGACAAAATAGCCTTCTCGACGCCAGGTAGAGCAATCGCGCGCATGGTCGGATCCAAAGTCGCAAACAGCAGGTCTTCCGCCATCACTTCAGCACCCGTCAGGCGGTTAAACAGCGTCGATTTCCCTGCATTGGTATAGCCAACCAGCGCGATGACCGGCCATGGCGCTCTACCCCGACGTTCACGGTGAAGCGCGCGGGTTTTGCGAACTTGTTCAAGCTCTCTACGCAATCGCGCCATGCGCTGGCGGATCATGCGGCGATCGGCTTCGATCTGGGTCTCACCCGGACCGCCTAGGAAGCCAAAACCGCCGCGCTGGCGCTCCAAGTGCGTCCAGCTACGGACAAGCCGACTTTGTTGATAATCCAGATGGGCGAGTTCGACCTGTAAACGACCCTCGGCCGTCGCGGCGCGCTCTCCGAATATTTCGAGGATCAACCCAGTGCGATCAATGACTTTGCGCTTGAGTTTCTCTTCAAGATTGCGTTGTTGGATAGGTGACAGTGCACCATCCACAATCACCAGTTCAGCTTCGTGCAATTCGCAGTCGGCGCCGATTTGCTCAACCTGTCCTGATCCGAACAGAGTGTTGGGCCGAACCGTGCGAACCGGGACAATGCGCGCATCTGCAATGACCACGCCAATGGCCAGAGCCAATCCGCAGGCTTCCTCAAGCCGCTCGGCATTGTCGATGACATAAGCCTGCCCCCGGATATCCGGACACAGGACTAGCGCTCGCGCGCCGCGCGTTACTTCATCGAGCAGATTGTCGTCGAAACTCAGTCTTCCTCGCCTTCCCAATCACCGCTCAAGTCAACATGACTCGCGGGCTGGATCGTCGAAACGGCGTGTTTGTACGCAAGTTGCACAAAGCCATCGCGCTCAAGCAGAACACAGAAAAGATCATAGGATGCGATCTGTCCTTGCAGCATCACGCCGTTCACCAGGAACATTGTGACTTCTACTTCGCTCTCGCTGACACGAGAGAGGAACACGTCCTGCAAAAGACGCTGTTTTCCGTTGCCCAGCTGGCTTGCGAACTGTTCAGCCTCAATTGGTTGCCCGGGCATAATCGTGCTGATTGCATGCTTGTAGACCAGTTGCGATTGGCCATCGCGCCGCAGCAATAGTGAGAAATTGTCAAACCAAGTGACAATGCCCTGCAATTTCACGCCCTTGACCAAAAAGATGGTCACAGGCGTTTTGTTGCGGCGCATGAGATTGAGGAATGCGTCCTGAAGCTTGGCTTGCTTGCCGCCAGATTGCGCAGCAGCTGGAGCGGAACGCGGGCGGGCAGAGAGGGTACGCCCATCAGACATCGTTGTGTCTCCTATCGTTTTGTTGGCGGCCACCTTTATGGTCCGCAGTATTGTTTTGTTATGGCCGGTATGGGTTACTGTACCGGTAAGACCATACCATGACGTGATAGCCGCCAAGCTGCAACGATGTTTTTAGAGTGAATAGGAAATCAGCGCCTATTCCTGCTCGTCCTTCGCTTTTTTATCGGTCATGCCCAATAGTTTGAGTTTGCGGTGCAAAGCCGATCGTTCCATGCCGATAAAGGTCGCAGTCTTGGAGATATTGCCGGAAAAGCGCCTGATCTGTACCGAAAGGTACTCGCGCTCGAAACTTTCACGAGCTTCTCTCAGTGGCACGCCCATCACGCCGCCCATAGAGGGGCTGTCGGCGTCGGTCGCTCCCGCGCCGCCTGTGATTTCGGGTGGAAGCATTTCTGGTTCTACAACCTTCAGCTCTTCGCGCGGCGTCATGATGATCGTCCTTTCGACCAAATTGCGCAGCTCACGAACATTGCCTGGCCAGTCATACGCCTGCAATGCGGCCATGGCCTTTTCTCCAATGTCTGGCGGGGGAACACCTTGATCGTTGGCGTAGCGTGTGAAGAAATGTTCAGCCAAGGCCGGGATATCATCACGGCGCTCTGCCAAAGACGGGATTTCAACCGGCACAACATTTAGCCGGTAGAACAGGTCTTCCCGAAAACGTTTCTCTTCCATTTCTCCGGCCAAATCGCGCGAGGTCGAGGATACGACACGCACGTCCACACCGATCTGGCGATTGCCGCCAACGCGGACAAAGCTTTGCTCTGTCAACACACGCAGGATACGTGCCTGCGTCGAAAGAGGCATGTCGGCCACTTCATCGAGGTAGAGCGTACCGCCATCGGCTAACTCCAACAGGCCAGGACGGACCAGTTTGCCGTCATTTTCCTCGCCGAACAGTTCTTGTTCAAAACGTTCAGGAGTAATTCTCGCAGAATTGACGATCACAAACGCATGATCTGAGCGCCCGCTCCAAGTATGCAGCAACCGTGCAGCAACCTCTTTGCCGGCGCCCGCGGGCCCGGAAATCATCACTCGACTGCCAGTGTTGGCGACGCGCTTAAGAGTGGCGCGCACAGCATTGATTGCTGAGGAGTTTCCCGTGTATTCCTCTCCGCGCGAGAAACCTTCGCGCAGCTGCGTGTTTTCGCGCCTAAGCCGCTCTGTTTCTGTGGCACGCTCCACGAGTAACAGCAGGCGTTCTGCCTCGAACGGTTTCTCGATGAAGTCCATCGCGCCGCGGCTCACTGCAGATACAGCGGTGTCGATATTGCCGTGGCCCGAGAAGATAATGACGGGCAGTTCCGGTTCACGTGCCTTGATCGCGTCGAGCACTTCGAGACCATCCATCTCACTGCCGTGTAGCCACACATCCAACAAGACCAGACTTGGACGACGTTCGTCTATCGCTGCGAGCGCGCTCGCGCTGTCACCGGCGGTCCGGCATTCATAGCCCTCGTCGCATAACACACCGGAGACCAGGTCCCGGATGTCGCGTTCGTCATCAACTACAAGGATTTCAAGCGCCATTGCGGCTAATTCCCTTATCAAACATTATCACTGTGTTGCCCTGCCCCGCTATCCATTGGATCACGCGCAAAGCGCAGAACTACGCGCGTGCCACCTTGATCTCCGCTGGAAAAAGTCATGTCCCCGCCATGCTCGTCGACGATTTTGTTGACGATCGCGAGACCCAGGCCGGTCCCCTTCTCACGGGTCGTCATATAAGGTTCGGTGATACGGTCACGCTCTTGCGGAAGGCCCACACCATTATCCTCTACGGCAATCGTAACATGTCCGAGATTATCCGACATCTCGACTGAAATCTTGCCGCGAAAATCAGGTTCTTCATTGGCAGCCCTTGCGCCCACAGCCTCAACCGCATTCTTGATTACATTGGTCATGGCCTGACCGAACTGATGACGGTCGCAATTGAGAATTGGTGTCTCAAGATCATCAACCGAAAGCGCAAAATCGACTTCGGGATGGGCGACCTCTTGCAAGAACAGCGCCTGGCGCAGCAGATCAAGTCCGTCTTCATGCCGGAATGTTGGCTTAGGAAGGCGCGCAAACGAGCTGAATTCGTCCACCATTTTTCGAAGATCGCCAACCTGCCGAACGATGGTGTTGGTCAATTCGTCAAACAGATCCCCGTCGCTTTCAATCTGACGGCGATAGCGACGTTTTAATCGCTCGGTCGCCAACTGGATCGGCGTAAGCGGGTTTTTGATTTCATGAGCAATGCGGCGGGCAACATCTGACCAAGCCGCTTGGCGCTGATCGAGTAGCTGACGCGTGATATCTTCAAAAGTGATCACATGGCCGTCATTCTCAGGTGCAACTTTCACGGCAAGTGTCAGAAGCTCGCTGCCCTTGGAGTGGGTGACAATCCCGCTTGAAAGCCCCGCTTCGATCATAGCATCAATCTGCGGGAGCAACGTCTCTAGCTTTGTCCCAATCGGTGCAGCCTTTGCCGCATCCTCAAACAACAGCGTCTGCGCGGAGCCATTCATCAATAGCACCTCGCCATTGGCGTCAATGGAGACCACGCCGGCTGTCACGGAATCAAGCACCGCTTCCATAAAGGCGCGGCGTTCATCAAGCTGAGTATTGGCATCGACCAGGGCGCTGGTCTGCTTGTCAAGCTGCTGCGTCATGCGGTTAAACGCGCGGTTGAGCATGCCGATCTCGTCTGCGCCGGTGCGACCATCTACCCGCAGTGCAAAGTTGCCCGCACCCACCTTGCGTGCGGCCACAACCAGATCCGTCAGGGGTTCAACCTGCCGGTCAGCAAATCGCAGGGCGAACCAAACGGCCAAGCTGACCAAAGCTAGGCTGGCGATGAACAAAGCAAGGTTGAAGCGTAGCTGCAAAGTTCGCGCTTCTGCAGTCAGTGCCTCAAAACTACTCACCACGCTCTGCGCATTTTCCCAATAACTGAACGGAATCTCTTCCGCGCTGCGCGCATTGTAGAGATAGATTCCCGCAGCCCTATCAATCGGCGCAAACGCTTCAATCCGTTCAGGACTGCCGCCAACCCAAACCAGCTCGCCTTGCTCGATTGTTGGAAGTGCCGACGTAACTACGTCATTCGTGTCGTTGTCCTGCGACAAGTTGGACATCGCCGCAGTCCGCATCGAGCCATCATCCAGCAATTGGTAGATCGCGCTCTCGGTCAGTTCGCGACCGGTCATTTGTAACGCGTAGAAATCGCCAAACTCTTCATCCGTTACTGTGCCCTGCTGGAAATAGAACCGCAGGTCACCAGCCATTGTCACGGTTTCTTCGGCGACTTGCCGCTGGTTTTGGTCGTAATAGCCCTGAGCCAACTCATTGGCATTATCCATCAAATCTCTCGGCTGGTCCGAGAACCAGAAATCCACACCCGACTGGAACAGAAAAGCGGCAAAGCCGGCAACCAAAATTGTTGGTACCGCAGCAATCAGCGAAAACAGAAAGACCAATCGAACATGCAAACGTGCGGTGCTGCCCGCAGCTCGGCGCAGCGCCAGTCGTCGGCCCATCAAGACAATCAGAGCGATTGCCGGGATAAGCGCCGCAACCAGCAAAAATGAAACCTGCGCAGATGGTAGCAACTCACCATCAACCGGATCGCGTGTGAATGCGAACCATGTACCCCATAGCGCCAGTAGCAGTGCGATCCCGCAACCGATCTCCAGCCAGACAATCAGGTTCGAGCGCTTGGTCGCGACGGTAAACTGCCGCCACCAGCGCGGCGATCGCCGCGATTGAGTACCTGCCTGCGCATCCATAGTTGCAACTATACAACTAGAATGTTGCAATTATGCAAGCATTAAGTGTGGCAGTTGCGTCAAAGCGGTCTGGTGAAGCGATCAGCGTTGATCGACAGTTCTGACAACCGTTTGCGCAAAGTGTTCCGATTGATCCCAAGCAACTTCGATGCCCGCAGCTGATTGCCACCTGTTTGCGCGAGCGCATACTCCATCAAGGGTTTCTCAAAAGCGGCCAACGCACTGTGATATAATGCGCCGGGAGCTGGATGATTGTCCGCCAGCCACAATTGCAGAGCGCCTTCAAAGTCGAGCTTGCGTTGTTCGGGCGCGCCATCGCCTTCTGCGCCTACAATTTCGATCAACCCATCGACATCGACCACATCCTCGCGGGCCAGCAGAGCCAAACGATACACGACATTACGCAGTTCGCGGACGTTCCCTCTCCAACGCCGCAGCGCCAGAGCATTCAGCGCTTCTTTTGAAACCTGTCTGCGCGGCAAACCGTCTTCAGCGGCCTGACCAAGGAAATGCTGCGTGAGCACTTCGATATCCTCGCGGCGTTCACGCAAAGGTGGCAGCTCTATCGGCACCACGTTTAGCCGATAGAACAGATCCTCCCGGAATCGACCCTCTGCGATCATCGGGGCCAGATCGCGATTGGTCGCCGCTATAATCCGCACATCGACGGCAATTTCCTGTCTTCCACCAACCCTGCGAATGCGCCCCGATTGCAGCGCGCGCAGAAGGCGTGTCTGGGCCTCTGCCGGCATGTCGCCAATCTCGTCGAGAAACAATGTTCCGCCATTGGCCTGTTCGAACTTGCCTATGGTTTGTGCCACAGCCCCAGTGAACGCGCCCTTTTCATGCCCAAAGAGCTCGCTTTCGATCAATTCGGACGGGATAGCGGCTGTGTTCACTGCCACGAATGGCCCAGATTTCCGTGCGCCCAGTTGATGGATCGCCTCGGCAACCAGCTCTTTACCTGTCCCGGATTCGCCGGTCACCAGCACCGTCAAATCATTGCGCAGCACCCGCGTGATCATGCGATAGACGCCTTGCATGGCTTGGCTGCGCCCAACCAGCGGCATCCCATCGCCCTCTGAAACCGGCATCGGCTCAGCACCAGATCTTTGCCCTGCAGCCTGTCTTACAGCGCGAACCAGTTCGTCCAGATCGAACGGCTTGGGTAAATATTCGAAGGCATCGTGTTCGCTCGCGCGCACCGCCGTATCAAGCGTGTTCTGCGCGGATATGACGATCACCGGCATGTCAGGATCGATAGCGCGTGCAGAATCCAGCGATGCAATACCATCTCCGTCGCCAAGCATCACGTCCGTCAACATTGCATCGAAGCTGTGCTCTGAGAGCAGGCGATCGCGCGCCGCAATGCTCTCGCAATGATGCAGAACAAAGCCTTCATCTTCCAATGCAGCGGTGATCACGGTTGCAATCGAACGATCGTCTTCAACCAAGAGAATCTTGCTGCTCAAGTCTGTTTCCCTTCAGCAGCCAAGGCCAAATGTAGGCGAAAATGCGTTAGCCCTTCCCTTGTGTCCCGATCGTGCGCGATGCGTCCATGCATGTCGCGGACAAGCTTCCGCACTAAAGCCAGGCCGAGCCCCTGCCCCGATTTCTTGGTCGTCACAAAGGGTTCGAAAACATGATCGCGCAGAGCTTCATCAATACCGGGGCCGTTATCTGTAACTGTGATTTCAATCGGCAGTTTAACCGCCTTTCCATCATGAACTGCGCTGAAAGCAAAGCCGCTCACAAAACGGGTGCGAACAGTTACCACAGGATTGGGCTGTCCACTGCCGCGCAATGCGTCACACGCATTGCTGACCAGATTCATTACTACTTGCTCCAAGGCATCACGATTTGCCAGCACCGGGGGCAAGGAAGGATCGAATTCTTCCGTCAGCTCGGCGCCTTCCGTACCTGCGGCACGAACGGTCGCAAGCGCTGACCGAATAGCTTCATGAAGATTGGTGGGTGCCAGCTCTTCTCTGGTTGAACCGCCCAACTGCTGCATTCTGTCTATGAGGCGCGCGATGCGGTCGACCTCTTCAGTTATTACCTTGGCGAGTCCACGATCTTTCGGCTCGAGCTTGCGGGATGCGAGCTGCGCTGCACCGCGAATTGCAGCCAATGGGTTGCGAATCTCATGCGCCAGAATTGATGGTGCACCGGAACTCGCGACCTCCCCTTCGCGCTCATTGGATCCGTCATCACGCCCGGTGTCAGAGAGAGTCATGATCCGCCAGCCCGGATGCGATGCCAGCGGGGAAATAGTCAGATTCACCCTACTTTCCTGATCATTCACGCGCAGCCCGACATTGCGCGCAACCAATGGCGATTCCGGGTCATTCAGATGCGCAAGGACGCGTTGATCAAGCAGATCAATGTTTGAGGCGACATGTCTGCCAATCAGCTTCTTCTCGCTGCGGCTTAACAACATTTCCGCCGCATAGTTCAGTTCAGCAATCCGGCCAGCGGGATCGATAAGAACGGCGGCAAACACCAAGCCCTCTATCTGAGCGGCCTTGTCCGGCTTTTCGCCAATGATTGTGCCGACATCTTCCACGCCAGATGCCTAAGCCGCTCGGCGATGCAGGAACGGCGTGTAAAAACGTTCGATCTCGCCCAGAACCTGTTCCGGATTGTCGATGAAGTTCACGTGATTGCGGAACTCGGCGGAGCCATGCATGCCCTTGGTATACCAACCAAGATGCTTACGCGCGATCTTGGTGCCGACGTCGCGGCCATAATGATCAAGCATGTCGTTATAGTGCTCGACCAGGGTCTCGTACTGCTCGTCAAAGCTGGGGCTCTCCAGGCTATCGCCGGTGTGCCACCAATGCATGACCTGCCCCAGAAGCCAGGGTTTGCCATATGCACCGCGGCCGATCATCAAACCGTCCGCTCCCGACTGTTCCAGCGCCTTTGCCGCATCGGCAATTGTGCAGATGTCGCCATTGACGATCACAGGAATGTTGACGGCATCCTTGACCTTGCGAATGAAAGACCAATCCGCGCTGCCTTTATACATTTGGTTGCGCGTTCGCCCGTGAACGGTGATCATCTTGACCCCGATATCCTCTGCAATGCGAGAGAGCTCGGGCGCGTTAAGGCTGGCATGGTCCCAGCCCATCCGCATCTTCACAGTGACCGGCACATCGACCGCTTTCACAGTCGCTTCCATCAGTTTGATGGCCAGTGGAACTTCGCGCATCAGTGCGCTGCCGGCATAGCCATTCACAACCTTGCGCACCGGGCATCCAAAGTTGATGTCGATGATCGCAGCGCCATTGCCTTCTTGCAGCTTAGCCGCTTCGGCCATGCTTTCCGGATCGCAGCCGACAAGCTGCATCGATACGGGATCTTCGGTCTTGTCCCACTCAGCCTTCTGGATCGACTGACGCGTTTCGCGGATCGCAGCCTGGCTGGCGATCATTTCCGTTACATTGAGGCCCGAGCCATAGCGCCGCACCAGTTTTCGGAACGGCAAATCGGTCACGCCGGTCATCGGTGCGAGCACGACAGGGGTGTCGATCGATACCGTGCCGATCTTGATCGGAGCCACAGCCGGTGGAAAGGGGAGCGAAGTCATTGTCTGATCATGTGCCTAAAATTTGGGCAGCGCATAGTGGATTGCGCTCTGCGCGTCCAGCCCCTAAGCGCCAGCGCCTTGGAATGATGAACACGTGAACGAGCGAACTTCCCTCCCATCCTTCGCAGCCATCGTGGTCGCTGCGGGCAAGGGTTTGCGCGCGGGCGGCGACATTCCGAAGCAGTTTGCTCAGTATCGCGGCAAGCCATTGTTGCGCCATTCGGTTGAAGCTTTGCGCAAGGCCAGCGCTTCGCCACTGATTGTGGTGATTGGAGCGGGGCATGAATCGAATGCGAAAGATGCACTGGCCGGAGTTGATGGACTAACCTTCGTGACCGGAGGCCTTACTCGACAGGATTCAGTGCGAAACGGGCTCGAGGCTCTGGCAAAAACGGCTCCGCAATTTGTCCTGATCCACGATGCTGCTCGCGCCGACCTTCCCTGCGCCGTAATCGAGCGACTGCTTGGAAAGCTTGCGGCGAACGCGGGCGCAATACCGGCTTTACCGGTGGTCGATAGTTTGGCCGTCGCGGACGGTGAGCAGATGTCTGGCAAGGCGGATCGCGAAAAACTCCGCCGAGTACAGACCCCGCAGGCGTTCCATTATAAAGATATCCTCTCCGCACATCGTGCCTGGCAGGGTGCAACCGATGCTGGCGATGATGCGCAAGTATTGACGGCCGCTGGTGGCCAGGTCGGATTGGTCGATGGCGATGAACGCCTCAAGAAAATTACATTTGCTGAGGATCTGATGTCAGACAAACCCCAAGTAAGGGTCGGACAAGGCTTTGATGTTCACCGATTGGTCGAAGGTGAGGATCTTTGGCTTTGCGGCGTGCGAATTCCGCACAATAAAGGGCTGTCTGGTCATTCCGACGCCGATGTCGCGCTCCACTGTGTGGTCGACGCATTGCTCGGTGCGATTGGAGACGGCGATATCGGTTCCCATTTCCCACCCAGTGACCCGCAATGGAAAGGCGCGCCCTCCCCTATGTTCGTCGAGCATGCAATGAAACTGGTCGATTACGCGGGTTACCGGATTTGCAATGTTGACCTCACTCTGATCTGCGAAGAGCCCAAGGTTGGCCCGCATCGGGACGCGATGCGCGCAAGACTTGCAGAGCTGCTGCGGGTTGATGCATCGCAAGTGAGCGTAAAGGCGACTACGACCGAACGTCTGGGATTCACCGGACGCGGCGAAGGAATTGCAGCACAGGCAATGGTGAGCCTCCAGAGAGAGATATGAGCGAAAACACGCAAATAGACCAAGGCAGCCTGCTTCCCGCTAATATCGATGCGCTTGCGCGCCGCGTAATCGAAGAGAATGCTGCTGCTGGACGCAAGATCGCGCTGGCAGAGAGCTGCACAGGCGGGTTGGTGGCAGCTGCACTTACCGAGATCCCAGGTTCGTCCGCTGTGCTTGATCGCGGTTTTGTAACCTATTCCAATGAAGCCAAGATGGAATCGCTGGGTGTCGCACTCGACATTATCGAAACATTCGGTGCAGTTTCGATCGCGTGCGTTTGGGCGATGGCTAATGGCGCGCTAGAGAAAAGCAATGCAGATGTTGCGGTAGCTATCAGCGGGGTCGCTGGGCCCGGTGGTGGAACCAAGCTCAAACCAGTCGGAACTGTCGTTTTTGCCCGGGCGACCAGGGACAGCGAGGCCAAGCCGGAAGGCGAGCTAAAGCATTTTGCGGATATGAACAGAGCAGGGGTACGCCATCAAGCTACGCTATGCGCGCTTGAACTCTTGCTACCGTAAACTTCAGCCGCGCGCGCCTCGAACGCGGCGACCATCTTGTGGAAGGCCCGGTCGAAATACTGGCCCGCAATCCGTTCAAACATGCGGTTCTTGAAGGTGAACTCGACTGTGAAGTCGACCTCGCAACCGCCGCCCTCAGCTGGCCGGAAAACCCATGTGTTGTCGAGATCGCGCAGCGGCCCGTCGACGTAATGCACATCGATTTCGCGCGGACGATCCTTCGCCACGCGAGACGTGAACCTTTCCCGCAGTGATTTGAACCCGACAACCATATCGGCGACCATTTCAGTATCGCTGTCTGACCTCACGCGGGTCGCGATAACCCATGGCAAAAACTCGGCATAGCGCCCCACATCCGCTACCAGATCAAACATCTGTTCGGCGGAGTAAGGCAGCCTTCGTGTTTCGCGAATTCCCGGCATCAGCCCTTTGCGCGCGCTTCCGACTTGGCCAGCTTGGCGGCACGAGCTGCTTTCATTTCGGCAAAGTCATCGCCAGCATGATAGCTTGAGCGGGTCAGTGGTGTAGAGGCTACCTGCAGGAAGCCTTTGGCGCGAGCGATCGAGCCATAAGCTTTGAATGCATCGGGAGTAACAAAGTCTTCGACCTTCGCGTGCTTCAGCGTGGGTTGAAGATATTGCCCCATCGTCATGAAGTCGATCCCTGCACTGCGCATATCATCCATCACCTGATGCACTTCAAGGCGTTGCTCTCCCAGTCCCAACATGATGCCGGACTTGGTGAAGATCATGGGATCGTGGCGTTTGACTTCTTCAAGCAGACGCAATGACGCGTAGTAACGCGCACCTGGCCGGATAGTTGGATAAAGGCGCGGCACCGTCTCGAGGTTGTGGTTGTAAACGTCTGGCCCTGCTTCACAAATTGCCTCAACCGCTGGTCGCATTTTGCCGCGGAAGTCAGGTGTCAAAATCTCGATCGTCGTGTTGGGCGTCTCGCGACGGAGCGAATTGATCACCTTCACAAACTGGCCTGCTCCGCCATCAGGAAGATCGTCACGATCGACACTGGTAATAACAATGTGCTCGAGACCCATCTTGCCCGCAGCAATCGCGACATTATCGGGCTCCATCGAGTCGACCATACGCGGCATGCCCGTCTTCACATTGCAAAAGGCGCAGGCGCGCGTGCAAACATCGCCCAGGATCATCACCGTAGCGTGTTTCTTGGTCCAGCACTCCCCAATATTGGGGCAAGCAGCCTCTTCACAAACCGTGTTCAGGTTGAGATCGCGCATCAGCTTGCGCGTCTCGTTATAGCCTTTGCTGACAGGTGCTTTTACGCGGATCCAGTCAGGCTTGCGCTGGCGCGCTGGACGCGGTGCTTCGTCTTTAGGCGGGACAGAAGAAAGATCGTTCATGCAGTCCATTTAGGGCCGCAAACAATCGGCGGCAAGCATTGTATAGCTATACTCCATTTGCTCTTGCGGATCGCTTCAATTCAAGGCAGCTAACGGCTCATGAAAAGCTTTGCAGAAATGATTGATGGCTATCGCAGTTTTCGAACTGGCGATTGGCGGCGCCAACATGACCGTTGGGAAGTTCTGAAGGA
>JABDKI010000055.1 GCA_013002295.1 Altererythrobacter sp. | reverse complement strand
GGTCGCCGTGGTCAGAACGTGCGCCTCGCTAGCCAGCTCACCGGTCACCAGATCGACATTATGACCGAGGAAGAAGCATCAGAGAAGCGCAGCAAGGAATTTGCCGAGCGCTCGAAGATGTTCGAAGAAGAGCTCGACGTCGATGAGACTCTCTCTCAACTTCTGGTGGCGGAAGGCTTCGCTGAACTGGATGAAGTGGCCTACGTCGAACTCGCCGAACTCGCATCAATCGAAGGCTTTGACGAAGAGCTGGGCGAAGAGCTGCAAAACCGCGCGAAGGAAGCGCTGGATCGCCACGAAGAGACGGCGCGCACAGAACGCCGCGAACTTGGCGTGGAAGATGATCTGGCAGAAATTCCGCATCTCTCTGAGGTGATGCTGGTGACGCTGGGTAAAGCGGGCATCAAGACGCTCGACGATCTAGCTGACTTGGCAACTGACGAACTGATCGCGAAGAAGCGCGAAGCGCCCCGCCGTCGCAACAATGCGGATGGCCCGCCTATGCGGCGTCCGTCGGTCCGCGAGCAGGATAAGGGCGGCGTGTTGGGCGAATACGGTCTGACCGAAGAGCAAGGCAATGAGATCATCATGGCCGCGCGCGCGCACTGGTTTGAAGATGAAGAGGAAGCTCCGGCAACTGCCGAAGCCGCCGACACACAGGAGGCCGCCGATGCGGACTCCACCCAATGAGCGCGTAAGCTCCGACATCGCTAAGAAGCCGCGGCATCGTAAATCGGTGCGCGGCGAAGCTTTCGCGACCAAAGCGGCAAATCCGGGGCCAGAACGCAAATGCATTCTGACCGGTGCTCACGCGCCGCGTGACAGCCTGTTGCGATTGGCGATATCTCCCGATGGGCTCGTTTTGCCCGATCCACACGCGAAAGCCCCCGGGCGCGGCGCGTGGATCGGTGTTTCGCGCCCTGAGCTTGAAACCGCGCTTGCCAAGGGCCAGCTTAAAGGCGCTCTGGCGCGCGCATTCAAAGGCGCTAAGCTGGAACTTCCCGCTGATTTGCCCGATCTGGTGCAGCACGCGCTGACAAAGGCGTTGCTGGATCGGTTGGGTCTTGAGCTGCGCGCCGGAAACGTAGTGCTCGGCACATCGCGGATCGATGAACAGGCGCGAGGCGGGCGTGCGGATTTGCTCTTGCACGCTTCTGATGCCAGCGAAGACGGGCGCAAGAAACTTGATCAGGCATGGCGCGTTGGGCGCGATGCAGAAGGTAGCGGCGAACGGGGAACCGTGTTGCCACTGGACCGGGCGGCTTTGTCTGTGGCATTGGGCCGCGAGAATGTCGTCCACCTGGCGCTAAGCAATGGCGCTGCAGCGGGACGGGTCGAAGGGGCTTTGGCACGGCTGCTGCAATATCTGGAGGGCACTTTGCCTTCCGAGACTGATGGCGATCAGGCCTCTCCGGGTCGCCAGGACGAAGAATTGAATGTGTGAAGGACGCAATAGCTAGATGAGCGACGAAGAAAAAAAACCTGCCCGTAAACCGCTGACCCTGAAGGGTGCGCAGCCTGGAGAGGTCAAGCAGACCTTTAGCCATGGCCGTACCAATAAGGTTGCGGTTGAGGTTAAGCGCCGCCGCAAGCTGTTGAAGCCGGGTGAGACACCCGCGCCTACGCCTGCCCCTGCTCCTGCGCCTGAACCAGAGCCGGCACCTGCGCCGGTCGCCAAGAAGGCTGAACCGAAGAAGCCGGCCGCGGCTAAGGAAACACCTCAGGAAATGGCTGCCCGCCTGGCACGCGAAGCAGAAGAAGCGCGCCTCACTTCGCTTGAAGAAGCGCGCAAGCGTGACGACAAGAAGGCCAAGGAAGCCAAGGCTAACGAAAAGAAGCGTGCGGAAGATAACCGCAAGGCTGAAGAAGAAGCAGAGAAGCGCGCAGCTGAAGAGACCAAGGCGGCTGCCGAGGCTGAGACAAAGGCTGTCGAAGAAGCCGCCGATGCTTCTGCTGCTGCGGAAGAGAGCACGCCAACGCCAACTGCGCGCAAGTTTACGCCTGTTGCTCGCCCAGAGCCCAAGCGCCCTGAGAAAAAGCGTGAAGAAAAACCCAAGCGCGGCGGAGGCGGCAAAGACAAGCGTCGCTCTGGCAAGCTGACGGTTACAAAGGCGCTGAACGAGGACGAAGGCCGCCGGGCACGTTCACTCGCCGCACTCAAACGCGCGCGCGAGAAAGAGCGCCGGATGCAAGGCGGAGGCGACAATCGCCCGCGCGAGAAGCAGGTTCGCGACGTTATTGTGCCTGAGGCGATCACCGTTGGCGAATTGGCCAAGCGGATGGGCGAAAAGGGTGCCGACCTCGTCAAGGAACTGTTCAATCTGGATATGATGGTCACCGTCAACCAGACGATCGATCAGGATACAGCGGAACTGCTAGTCGAGCAGTTCGGTCACAATATCCAGAAGGTATCAGAAGCTGACGTCGATATCGCAACAGAGCAGGATGTCGATCCGGAAGAAACGCTGAAGCCGCGTCCACCGGTTGTAACCATCATGGGTCACGTCGATCACGGCAAGACTTCGCTGCTTGACGCGCTTCGCGGAACGAATGTGACCAAAGGCGAAGCTGGCGGGATCACACAGCATATCGGCAGCTATCAGATCGATACCAAATCTGGCGGGAAGATCACTTTCCTCGATACGCCGGGCCACGCGGCCTTCACTGAAATGCGCCAGCGCGGTGCGAATGTGACGGATATCGTGGTGCTGGTTGTTGCAGCCGACGATGGTGTGATGCCGCAGACGATTGAGGCCATCAAGCACACCAAGGCGGCTGGCGTTCCGATGATCGTTGCAATCAACAAATGCGACAAGCCGGAAGCTGATCCGAATAACATCCGGTCGCGCTTGCTCGAACACGAAGTGATCGTGGAAGCGATGTCGGGGGACGTGCAGGATGTCGAAATTTCAGCACTTAAGGGCACAAACCTTGATGAGCTGGTCGAGAAGATCGAACTTCAGGCAGAATTGCTTGAATTGAAAGCGCGTCCGGATCGCGATGCTGAAGCCACTGTGATCGAAGCACAGCTCGACAAAGGCCGTGGCCCGGTCGCGACTGTGATTATCACGCGCGGCACGCTGAAGCGTGGCGACACATTCGTTGTCGGCACTGAAAGCGGCAAGGTGCGTGCGGTGGTCAATGACCAAGGCAAGCAGATCAAGGAAGCTGGCCCATCGATGCCAGTCGAAGTCCTTGGTCTTGGCGGTGTGCCGGGCGCTGGTGATGTTTTGACTGTGGTCGAGAATGATCAGCGAGCCCGCGAAGTTGCCCAGTATCGTCAGGAAAAAGCGACTGAGAAGCGCACAGCGCTGGCCCCGACCAGTTTTGATACGATGTTCAACAATCTTCAGTCGAACGTCATCGAATGGCCGGTTTTGGTGAAGGCTGACGTGCAAGGTTCGGTCGAAGCGATCGTCACCGCGCTGCACAATATCTCTAACGACGAGATCAAGGTGCGCGTTCTGAATGCAGGTGTCGGCGCAATCACGGAAAGCGATGTCACATTGGCCGCCGCTTCCAACGCGCCGATCATCGGTTTCAACGTCCGTCCGAATGCCAAGGCGCGTGACATGGTGAAACGCGATAACGTGCGGATGATGTATTACGATGTCATCTATCACCTGACCGAAGAAGTCGCGAAGGAAATGGCCGGCGAGCTTGGTCCGGAGCGGATCGAAACCGTGGTCGGTCGTGCTGAAGTCAAACAGGTCTTCAAGTCTGGCAAGCGCGACAAAGCAGCCGGTCTGTTGGTCGAAGAAGGCGTCATCCGCAAAGGCCTGTTCGCGCGCCTTACCCGCGAAGACGTTATCGTTTCGGCGACGACTATCGCTTCGCTGCGCCGGTTCAAGGACGATGTCGACGAAGTCCGCGCAGGCCTCGAGTGCGGTGTCGTGCTCGAAGATACGAATGACGTTCAGGCGGGCGACCAGCTGGAAGTCTTCGAAGTCGAGGAGCGTGAACGCACGCTTGAGGTTGGTTAAGGGAGCGAGAGGGTGAGCAGGATCTACGTAGGTCAGCGTTCGCCCTCAGCATTCCTGGTGGGCATAACCCGATGAGCGATCAGCAATTCTATCCTGCAGACGGTGCGGATTCTCCGCACAGCTCGCTGCTTGGTAGCGAGTTTGTCGGGTTCGATGAAGAAACCGCGACGGCCACCATGCGGTTCACTGTCTTGAAGCAGATGACCACCTGGCGCGGAGGCGTCCAGGGCGGTCTTGTTGCGGGCTATCTCGATGATGTCATGGGCTATGCCTATGTCGCGATGACTGGCGGTGAGCAGGCGCCGCTCAACTTAGAAATCTCGATGCAGCTGCTGGGGCTGCTGCCTGAAGGCGCAACGATCATCGGAAAGGGCCGCGTCGTGCGTGGCGGGCGGCGAGTGATCTTCCTCGAAGGAGAATTGCAGACCGAAGAGGGGCAGGTGCTGGCGCGGGCAACCTCGACAGCGATCCCGACAATGCGTCCGACGCCAACCGAAACGGGGATGCGTTGATGGCTCGCCAGCAATTTACACCTGAACAGCACTCTGTCCGTGTCCTCAAGGTGTCAGAGCGTGTGCGGCATATCCTGTCGGAATTACTCGCGCGGCAGGAAGTGCATGATGATGTCGTCAGCGCAGCCAATATCTCAGTGACTGAAGTTCGCATGACACCCGATCTCCGAAACGCGACCGCCTATGTGAAGCCGTTGTTGGGGCTGGAAGAAGCGGTGGTGGTCAAGGCGTTGCAACAAAACACAGCGTTCCTGCAGCGCGAAGTCGCCAAGCGGCTCGGCCTCAAGTTCGCCCCCAAGCTGAAGTTTCGCGCCGATGAGAGCTTTGACGAAGCTGACCGCATCGAAAAGCTGTTGCGCGATCCCAAGGTGGCGCGCGATCTGGGCGAGGGCGAATAGAGCATTCTGAATTATAGTTGACTTTGACAACTAATATCGCGATGCGGTCTGTATGACTGCCGCGATCCAAGAAGCCGTGCCCGCCATTCGTGCGTTCAACCGACAATTCTCTCAGCTGATGGGGTTATTAGAGCCGCGTTACATGGGGAGTGATTGGAGCTTGGTTGAAGCGCGCGTTGTTTACGAAATTCGCGCAAACCAGCCAGTCCTTGCCCGTGATGTGGCTCAAGTTCTCGGCCTAGATCCCGGCTATCTCAGCCGCACCGTGGTGAAACTTGAGCGGCGCGGCTGGATTGAGCGTGGTCGCGGCGAAGATGCCCGTGAACGTCCGCTATCGCTCACACAAGACGGAGAGCGGCGCTTTCAAGAGCTTGATGCGATCACGCTAGCAAAGACGAAAGAGCTGCTCGCGCCGCTGGGCGATGATGGCGCACGCTGTGTCACCAATTCACTAGATCAAGCAGGTGACCTGCTGTTCCGCGATACCCTATCCGACTGGTCTCTGAGAGAGCTAAAGCCGGGCGATCTCGGGCACCTCTGTGCAAGACAGGCAATTCTTTATCGCGAGCATTGGGGCTGGGGGGAAGGCCTAGAAGCGCTCATGATGGAAATCTGCGCGGACTATTTGCGCAACTTCAAGCCTGGCAAGGAGCAGGGCTGGATTGCGGAGCGGAATGGCCGAATGCTGGGCTCCGTTTTTGTTGCAAATGAAGATCACGAGACCGCTCGCCTCCGCATGCTCTATGTCGAGCCTGAAGCACGTGGGCTTGGTGTGGGCTCGGCGCTGGTGCGCCAATGCACGCAGTTCGCCCGAGATGCGGGATACACACGAATGGTGCTGTGGACGCATGCGGTTCTGGATAGTGCGCGCAAGATCTACGCTGCCGAAGGCTACGAGGTTACATCAACCGAAGTGCAGTCCGAATTTGGCAAAGAAGAGATCAGCGAGCACTGGCTGCTCGAGTTATGACAGCCTAGACTTGCGGCACCATCCGTGCGCGTAGTTCGATGTTGACGTATTTCCCCACAATCAGGCGATAGGACCTCATCCCGAAGTCATAGCGGTTGATGCGGGTGGTGCCAGTTAACGTGATTGCGTCTTCTGCTTCGATTTCGCCTGGGGGCCGGCTAAACGTTATATTCAACGTAACAGGTTTGGTCACTCCGCGCGCGGTCAAGTCGCCTTCGACAGTGCCCTGCGTGGCACTGGTCAGGGTCATCTCGCGGCCAACAAAGCGCACGGTCGGATATCGCTCTACCCAAAAAAACCGTTCACCCTTCAAGCGGCTGAGCGTCAGGTCATCGCCCGCTGTCAGCTTGGTCGCGTCGATAGTAACATCAAGAGCGATGTCTTGCGGACGGCTTCGATCCAGCCGGACTGTTCCGGCCACATTGGGAAATCCGGCGGTCTTGCTGCCGAGGCCGAGAAACGGCACCTTGGCCGAAAGGTTGCTGGCGACAGCGTCCACTCGATAGGTCTGGCCTGCCGGCGTTGCTGCGCCGAGCAGGGCTGCCGCGAGCAGCAAAGTTATGGAGCGGAGCCAGTGCATATGATCACTATGCTCCGCCCTCATGTCTGTTCCCTTAATCAGCCTCTGCCCAATCAGCTACCGCCGCCCGGCAGCACATAGGTGACCGGTGCATCCGGGCCGAGCGGAATTCCGAGATAGAACCAGATCACGATCAGCAATGTGCCCGAGATCAGTAGCAACACCGAATATGGCATCATCATCGCGGTCAGGCTTCCGAGTCCGAAATCCTTTTGCCAACGCTGCGCGAAGACCAGGATCAGCGGGAAATAGACCATCAACGGAGTGATAATGTTGGTTGCGCTGTCGCCCACACGATAGGCCGCTGTTGCGCCCTCAGGGCTGATGCCGAGCAGCATGAGCATCGGCACCAGGATCGGTGCGAGCAAGGCCCATTTGGCGCTGGCCGAGCCGACGAACAGGTTCAGCAATGCGGCAAAGATCACCATAAGTCCCAAAACGATCGGCAATGGAAGGCCCGTCGACTGTATCGCGTCGGCTCCATGAACCGCCGAGATTAGACCAAGATTGGACCAAGCGAACATTGCCACAAAGTGCGCGGCTGCGAATGCCAGGACGAGGTAATATCCCATGTCCTTCATGCTTTCCGCCATCATGTCGACCATGTCGCGATGGTTTGAAATCACTCCTGTGGCTCGGCCGTAGGCCCAGCCGGTCAGCAAGAATAGCAGGAAGAATGCCGCCACCAGCGACTGGTAGAGCGGCCTGAGTTCGCTGTGGATCGAGCAGTCAGGAATCGCTGCGCCATTCTCTGCTAAGCACGCGGCCTCGTTGATCAGCGGTGTGCCCGGCGCAAATACCATCGCTAGCCAAAGACCCACCACAAACAGAGCTGCGAGGCCGGCATGACGCAAGCCTTTGGAAGCCAGTTCACCATCGTGTTGGGTGGGGTCTGGACTGGTGCTGTCCTCGAACTCTGCCGCTACATTGCCGGCCCAAGGGCCAAGCCGTGGCTCGATAATCTTGTCCGTCACATACCAGATGATCGGCAGGAACAGGAAAGTCATCGCGCTGATGAAATACCAATTGCCGGCAATATTGGCCGTCCAAGACGGGTCAAGTGCGCTCGCTCCGACCGCTTCTTCCGTAATCCCGAACAGCAGTGCGTCGAGCTGCCCCGGCGAAATGTTGGCTGAGAAGCCGCCGGAAACACCAGCAAAGGCCGCTGCAATGCCTGCGAGCGGATGGCGCCCGGCAGCTGCAAACAGGATACCTGCAAGCGGGATCAGCACGACATAACCTGCGTCTGCCGCGTGGTTACCGAGCATGGCGACCAGTGCAACAACCGGGGTCAGCAACGCCTTTGGCGCGCTCTTTACAGCCTTTGCCATACCCGCAGCGAAAAAGCCGGAGCGCTCCGCGACACCTGCGCCAAGCATGACAACCAGAACATATCCCAGCGGATGGAAGTGGGTGAAAGTCTTGGGCATTTCGACCCACAAGCGCTGAATATTGTCTGCGCTAAGCAAGCTGACCGATTCAATAACCAGTGCACTGCCGGTTGTTTGGTCGATCTCCGTCGGGTGAAGGGCCGAAACGCCCGTCAGTGCGGCGACAACAGATACAACAACCAGACCTGCGATCAGATAGAAGAACAAGAACACCGGATCGGGCAATTTGTTGCCCGTGCGCTCAATCCATCCCAGAATGCCATTTTGCGTTGATACGCTCGCTTCAGCCATGTGTGTTCAGCCCCTTCAGAAACCAATGTCTTCGCTATGATTGCTAGCATTGCTGCAAGCGCCTGTCTCACAGCTTAATCCGTAAAACCCCATTTTTGTTTCCGAAAACTTGCTGGCACCGCTTGCGCCGGTGGGGGCAGGGTGCGACTTTGCAGCAATTACGAATCTGGCGGGGACACGCGGGCATGGCCAAGCTCTATTTTTACTATGCGAGCATGAATGCAGGGAAAAGCACGACCCTGCTGCAGGCGGCGTTCAACTATCGTGAGCGCGGTATGCGCGTGTCACTATGGACGGCGGCGATCGATGACCGCCCCGGATTTGGCGCGATCAGCAGCCGGATTGGCCTGTCAAGCGATGCGCATCGGTTCGCGCCGGATACCGATATCCTCGAGCATGTATTGGAAGAGCATTCGCACGGGCGCGTCGACTGTGTGCTGATTGATGAAGCGCAATTCCTGACCGAAGAACAGGTTTGGCAATGCGCGCGGCTATCTGACGAAACAGGCACCCCGGTGGTTTGCTACGGGCTGCGCACCGATTTTCAGGGGAAGCTGTTTCCCGGTTCTGCTGCTCTGCTCGGCATTGCGGATTCGCTGGTCGAACTGAAGGCCATTTGTGAGTGCGGGCGCAAAGCGACCATGAACCTTCGGGTCGATGAGAAGGGCAAGGCAGTAAGGGCGGGTGAACAGACCGAAATCGGCGGAAATGATCGTTACGTGGCCTTGTGCCGCAAACATTTCACCGAGGCTCTGCGTGACTGACAAGAATGTAACTGAGCCCGATCGGGCTGGGCTCAAAGCGGTGCTCGAAGCTGGAGACGTCCGGTTGGAGCCGCTCGGCGAGCACCATCTTGAACCATTGCGTGCCGCCTGCGCGGAAGACCAGGACATATGGCAGGTCTATCCAGTCAATTTACTGGGAGACGGCTTTGATGAGGCGATGGCGCGCTTCGACCAACTCGACAGCTGGGTGCGATTTGCAGTGATTGATGCTCGCGGAGGCAAAGTCGTTGGTTGCACCAATTACATCAATCCGGACCCTTGGGGCGTGGTAGAGATTGGCGGAACCTATATCGCGCCAAGCGTGCGCGGTGGGATTTTCAACCGCACCAAGAAGAAACTGATGATCGAGCATGCTTTTGCCAGCGGCTACCACAAGATCGAATGGCGGGTGGATACGCGCAACAAGCGCTCCATGGCCGCTGTGCTTAAGTTGGGGGCGAAGCAAGAGGGAGTATTGCGCCAAAACCGCGTAACCTGGACCGGTTACAGGCGCGATACAGCGGTGTTTGGCATGCTGCAGGGCGAATGGGCTGGTTGAACACTGGCGGGATGCCTATCTACGTTGAATGACAGATACTCTCACATTGGCCTTGGTGCTGATCCCGTGCCTGATCGTGGCGATCGTTTTTCACGAGGTCGCGCACGGTTATTCAGCGCTGCTGCTCGGCGATACGACCGCGCGCGACGCGCAGCGTTTAAGTCTTAACCCGATCCGCCATGTTGATCCGGTCGGGACTTTGTTAGTGCCGGGGGCATTGGCGCTGGCGGGGGCTCCGGTGTTCGGCTGGGCCAAGCCCGTGCCCGTGCGGCAAGACCGGCTGGACAATCCGCGCTTCGGCATGATGGCGGTGGCAGCAGCAGGGCCGGGGTCGAATTTCGTTCTCGCTCTGATTGGCGCAATCGCATTGGGGCTATTCCTTCCTGCTGGAGCTCAGATCACAAGCACTGGCAGCGGGATGTCGCTGATTGCGGACGGGGCAGGCGAGACGCTGCTGCTGCAGAGCGGCATGTTCTATTTCATCCTGATCAACGTGTTCTTGGGCATTTTCAACCTGTTACCGATCCCGCCGTTCGATGGTTCGCATATAGCCGAAGGGCTGCTGCCACCTTCCTTGGCGCGCAGTTACCGCAAGCTGCGCCCATACGGCATGACCTTGTTCTTTGGCCTGGTCGCGCTGACATGGTTCGCCCCGGAATGGGGCGTATTGGAGAATACCATAGGCCCTCCCGTAAACTGGGCGCTCACGCAATATCTCGACATCGCGACGGCGGTGGCCGGTGGCTGATCCGCGCGAACATCCGGTTTCCGGCTGGATCATCCTCGACAAACCGCGCGGGCTCGGCTCGACTCAGGCTGTCGCTGCCGTGAAGCGCAATCTGCGCGAAGGCGGTTATGCCAAGACGAAGGTGGGCCATGGCGGCACGCTGGATCCCTTGGCAGAAGGCGTGC
>JABDKI010000029.1 GCA_013002295.1 Altererythrobacter sp. | reverse complement strand
GCCGGATAAGGGCGGCCGTGCAGATCGAGCAATGCATCGATGTCGCCATTCACATCGCCCTGATCGACGCCTTGCTCGGTCCCGCCATCGCCGAAGAAGTGTTTGGCCGTTACGAAAACGCGGCCGTCGCCAAGGAAGTCATCGGTGCCGGGCGAGCCTTGTTGACCGATAATCAAAGCAGCACCTAGTTTCGCGACGAGATCGGGGTCTTCCGAATAGCTCTCATAGGTGCGGCCCCAGCGATCATCACGCGCCACCGCCACGGTGGGTGAGAAGTTCCAATCGATCCCGGTCACTTCGATCTCAATCGCAGTCGCATGGCCAATGCGGCGCAGGAGCTCTGGATCGCCTGCGGCGCCCAATCCAATGTTGTGCGGGAACAGCGTTGCTCCCACGATATTCGAATGGCCGTGAACTGCATCGGTGCCCCACATGGTGGGAATCGCCGGCTCACCATTGGGAAGCGGCTTGACCGAAGCGTCATACATTTCGTCCGCATAGCGCAGCCATTCGGAAGCCGGGGCAAACTCATCGCCATAGGGGCCGCCATTGCCACCATTAAGGTAGCTGCCGAAACGATAACGTTCCATATCTTCTGGGGTGAAGGAATTGATCTGCGGCTGAATCAGCTGACCGATCTTGCGCTCCAAAGACATGCGCGAAACGATATCGGCGACTTCAGCGTCGGCGGAATCTTGGGCTGTGGCAACAGGTGCAGTCTGAGCGGGCTCTGCTAACGGTACAGTTGCACACGCCGAAAGACCCAAGCCGGTAGCTAGCGCAAGCGCAATATAACGCATCGGATTTCTTCTCCCCCGTCCAATGCGGAATTACGCGCATTGTGAACGTTCCCAATCTGGGAGGAGTGACATGTCCGGCAGCAAAAATCAAGCGCCTATCGGCGGTAGCTCATCTGCGCGAGCAAGATGGCGGCGAGCGTCACCAAACCAGCCAGAACCAGGAACAGTCCGCTGAAGCCAAATGTGGGCACCATCGCAAGGGTCATCCACGGAATGATCAGCGAGGGGACGGTATTAGTGAGGTTGAAAAGACCCATATCCCGGCCGCGATTTTGCGGCCTAGGCAGCACACGCAAGGTCTGCCCATTATGGAGTGACAGGAAGGTCATCGACGCCAATCCAAAGAAGGCATAACCTGCAATTGCTGTCTGAACATTCTGCGCGAATGACATCGTCAGTAGGCCAAATGCCGACAGGCCGGCGCAGATCGCTAACGGCAGCATGGGCCGCCGCGCTTTGTCAGACCACCTTCCAGCAAACAGCGCGATAGGCACAGCCACACACAGAACAGCGCTAAACAAGTTGGCCACGCTGTTTTCGCCAATATCGGGTGAAAGTGAGCGGAGCCAGAACAACAGGAATGCGAACAGTGCGGCTTCGGCAATTTGAACCAATAGCCGCGCGCTCCACATACGCACGATTGCGGGGCGTGACTTGAAGCTGCCAAGTTCGCCCGGCACGGGTCCTCGTACAGGCCGCATCAGTTTTTCCATTTGTCGACCGCTGCCCAGAACCAGCGCCGGCGCAACCAACAGGGCGACCAGCCCAGACACCAGCCATAGCCGCTCTGCACCGACCGTTAAACCGGGGAGGGTGACCAAAGTGCCGGCCAAAGCGCCCAAAGCTGGCGCCAATGCGAACAATCCACCAAGCAGACCTTTTTGCGTATCAGGCACACAATCGCCGGCCCAAGCGGTAAGCGGTGCTAGCATCATATTGAGAGCCAGCTGCCACGCGATGACCAGCACTATCAATCCGCCGACGCTGCGCGCCTCACCCATCACGATGAGAAGAAGGCACGAAAGCACTAAGCCCAGAGCGATCCAGCTTCGCCGCCCGCCCCATCTGTCGCTCACCCAGCCAAAACCGATGTTCGCCAAGCTGGCGAAAATCGCTCCGGCAAAAGTAATGTAGGATAGCGCTTCGATATTTTCAGACGCCGCCAGCTCATTGACCTTGAGCGGCAGCAGTACGGTTAGAAACGGGACGTATGCCACCGCGCCGCCAGCGGCTGCCAAGGCCAGCGCGACGAGAAACCAGAGCGGCTGACGTTCTTCGCCTGATTCTTCAGAGATCATTGGCGCCGCGCGCCGGGCCGACCGAGCCACGCATTTCCAATTTGCCTTCGATATTGATCGGCTTGTTCGGCAGCGGCGCTTTGGCCGCATTGATCAGCAGTTCAACCGCGCGCGAAATTGTTTGTGCAATTGGCTGGTCAACCGCAGTGAGCGGTGGGTTAGTGAAGCGAACAATGGGCGTGTTGTCGAAACTGATCACGGAAAGATCTTCAGGAACGGAGAGGTTCATCTCCCGAGCGACTTCCAATGTCGCCAGCGCCATCTGATCGCTTGATGCGATGATTGCACTTGGCCGGTTGGGCAGCGACAGTAGCTTGCGTGCCGCCGCTTCCCCCGATTCATAACCGAAATCGCCTTGCTCGCAGAGGTCATCAGTCTGCAGTCCGGCATTGGCCATGGCCGCTTTCCAGCCGGCCACACGCCACCCGCTGAGGCTATATTCGCTCGAGCCGGCGATGAACCCGACACGGCGATGGCCCAACTCGATCAGCTTGTCGGTCGCAAGCGCCGCAGAGCGTTCGTCATCCATGGTTAGGCAAATACCCGGGCCCGGCTCGCGCGACCCGATGCGTGCGAATGGAATGTTCTGCTGCGCTAACAAACCCGTGATCAATGGATTTTCCGAATGCGGAGGGGTCAGGATAACTCCGTCCGGCTGCAACGCTGCGATGGCGCCTGTAAGTTCGCGCTCTACATGGTCATTGTGGGTATCAACCAACTCCACCATCATACGATAGCCATGCTCTGCGCAGGTCAGCATTCCGCCGAGCAGCATCTGGTCGACCCAGTCCGTGCCTTGCCGCGCGCGCCAGTCTTCGATCGTGCGCTCGCGATCATTGAGTGCCAGGATCAGGTAGGACCGCGAGCCGCTCATCCGCTGCGCGGCAATCGACGGAACATACCCCAGCTTGTCGATCGACGCCTGGACTTTTTCCTTCATCGCCGGGCGGACATTAGGCTCTTTGTTGATGACGCGGCTGACCGTTTGCAAAGAAACCCCTGCATCGTCGGCCACGTGCCGTATTGTTACCGCTTGCCGCCTACGCGCCATCTAGATTCTGTCCCCGTCCGATCATTGCGTCATACAAGCGAGCCCGGTTTCCCGATCCTCGGCGCATTGGTAAACTCTGATCCAGTCGATTTGCAATTCGGCTGGAAGAGCGTCTGGATCAAGCCCTTTTTCATTATCACGCTCAGGCCACTTACCGCCGACTGCCAGATTGGCCATGACGTAAAATGGTTGATCGAATGGCGCATTGGCATTGCCATTTGCAAGCTGTGAGCCGGTGAACCAATCAGCAGGCGTTGCGCGCAGGTGCTCTTCGCCATTCACAAAGAAAACGATCAACCCCTCACCCCATTCAACCGCATAGGTGTTGAATTCGTCCGATGGCAGCTTGCCTGTTGCCAGTGGCGTTTTCTTATCGACCAGATCATTGCCCGGCGGCAAATCGCCGAAGTGCAGAGCACTGACCGTACGGTTCTCGACCTCCGAACCCGGGCATTCATCGCAACCCGTACCAATGTTGACGGTCTCCAAGATGTCGATCTCGCCCGAGAGTGGCCACGGCCCGTAAGCAGGTTCGTCCGGCATCATCCACACTGCCGGCCACAACCCCTGGCCGGCCGGCACCTTGGCGCGGACCTCGATGCGGCCATATTTCCACGCCGCGAGGCCTTTGCTGCGAACCTTACCCGAGGTGTATTCCTG
>JABDKI010000005.1 GCA_013002295.1 Altererythrobacter sp. | reverse complement strand
CGAGCGATGCCGCGCTCACGATTCCCGGCATGACATAGGTGCTATTGGCCTTGCCGAACATCATCTGATTGATCGCATTTGTGATCGCGCCAAATCCGAACGCAGATGAGCCGGCAAACGCGGCGCTGGAATCGCGTCCGACCGCCGTTGAGCTGGTCGCTGTCGCGCTGGCATTATTTCCGAGCGCCATGGAACGAAGGCCGGCGGCATTTGACTCCGGCCCGAGTGCATAGGCCGACGTGCCGGCGGCGGTCGCATTATAACCCATTGCCACAGCATTTGTGCCAACGGCGCTGGCGTTACGGCCCAAAGCAATGGCATTGGCTCCATTGGAAGCCGCTAGCGAACCAATCGCAATAGCATTGCCGCCATTGGTGGTGGCTGTGAATCCGATCGCAACAGACTTTTGTCCGATCGCGTCTGTGCCTGTTCCCATACCAACGGCGTTATCACCACTGGCAATAGTCCCCGTGCCAATAGCTGTGGCCTGAACGCCCGAAGCTACAGCGCATTCCGTCGCCGTATTGATGCTGCCGCTATTGTCGAGGTCAGCGCATGAACCGATTACCAAACTATTATCCATTGTTGCAGATACAGATGTACCGATTGCTGTTGATCGAGGGGCATCCGCAAGAGAGACCCCGCCAACTGACACAGTACCATAAGCATTGGATTCTGCGCCGCCTCCAATTGCAGTGGAAAGAATATCGGTCGCCATGGAATTTATGCCAATCGCTAACGATGAAGTTGCCGAGGCTAAACTATTCTCGCCAAGTGCAATGGCGGCTAGGCCTAACGCTTTTGCGCGGGTTCCAATGGCAGTACTGTCCTGCATTGAAGCGTTCGATAAACTACCCAATGCTGTGCTGCCGGTAGCTGCAGCAGTAGAATCGGCGCCGATAGCGATCGATAGGTTTCCCTGCGCTTGTGCGCCATTCGTGTCGACATCGGCCCCATCGCCGCCAATCGCAATCGAAATCTCTCCCCAAGTTGTGGCATCAGTTCCAACAGCAATCGCACCATTATTAGACGATTGAGCGCGAGTTCCAATAGCGATTCCGCCGGGCGCTATAGAAGATGCCGCAGACAAATATCCTATAGCGAGGCTTTCATCGCCGCCCGCAAATGAATCATTCCCGATTGCGACGGCTTTTGCGGCATTTGCCAAAGAATCCCAGCCAATAGCTATGGTGTCAATGCTTGTTGCCTCGCTAAAAGTGCCAAACGCAGAGGCGCGTTCTGCGGATGCAACGGCTGAATTTCCAATGGCCGTAGTGCCGTTCGCTGTTGCAAAAGTTCCACTGCCCAAAGCTACCGAATTGGTAGCTGAGCTTAATGAATCACTGCCGATAGCGATACTGTTACTGCCAGTGGCCTGTGCTCCAAAAAATCCGCCGTCACCCAGATCACCGCCAATTGCGATATTTCCTACTCCGGTATCTGAATCGGAATTTGTCCCGATCGCAATGCCTTGATTCGATCCGGTTGTCGCGTCTTTCCCAATAGCTATAGAGTTGGTGCCCCCAGAGAAAGTGCTAGCACCTAATGCGACACCATTGTCGTAGGCTGCAGTGGCAGATTCACCGACCGCAAGGGAATTGATACCGCTTGCGCCAGAATCCTTTCCTATTGCCGTGCTATTAATGGCCGTAGCTTCGGCGCGATAACCAAAGGCTGTGGAATCCACCTGGCTCGCGTCGGCGAAAGCTCCAACCGCAGTAGACTGGTTCCCACTTGAAGATACTTGGTTGCCGATTGCCGTCGCGTAGTTACCGGACGCATTAGAGTTTATACCGCATTCCGTGCTATTCGTCCCAGTCCCGACATTGCAGGCCATCGTCGCATCGCCCAGCATGTCCGCGCCTTCCAGTGCGGTCACCCGCGCATCCAGAGACCCGCCGTCAGAAGCGAGGCGTCCGGCACCGTCCGTGGTGATGATACCGTGAATTGCGCCTTGGGCCGCAAGAGACGCTGCGCTCACGATTCCCGGCATGACATAGGTGCTATTGGCCTTGCCGAACATCATCTGATTGATCGCATTTGTGATCGCGCCGAACCCGAACGCCGATGAGCCTGTGAAAGCAGCGCTGGAATCGCGTCCGACCGCTGTTGAGCTGGTCGCTGTCGCGCTGGCATTATTTCCGAGCGCGAGTGACCTGAGACCGGCGGCGTTGGCATCTGGTCCCATCGCAAATGCCGAGACGCCGGACGCCGATGAATTATAGGCAATCGCGGCGGCATTGGTCCCGGTGGCGCTGGCATTGCGGCCCAAAGCAATGGCATTGGCTCCATTGGAAGCCGCTAGCGAACCCATCGCAATCGCATTGCCGCCATTGGTGCTTGAGCCAAAACCAATGGCGAGGGATTTCTGACCGACCGCATTAGTGCCTGTCCCCATTGCCATAGCATTGGCTCCGCTTGATATTGCGCCAGCGCCGATGGCGGTGGATTGTATGCCGGTAGCGTTCGCACATTCGGTCATTTCGGTGATAGCGCCGCTAATGTCGAGATCAGCACAAGAGCCTAGTGCGAGCGCATTGTCAGCCGAAGCATTAGAATTATTTCCAATCGCCATGGCCGCAATGCCTCCGACGTCGGCGCTAACGCCCAGTGCTATTGTTTCATCAAAGTCGGCGTTGGCAGTGACCCCGATTGCTGTGGCATTTAAACCTGATGCATCCGCCACCACACCCATCGCCATACTATTTGAGCCGCTGGCACTGGCGCGCGATCCAAAGGCCGAACTACTTTGACCGCTGGCGACTGTATCGCTGCCAATGGCGATCGAATAGGTTCCGCTCGCGTGAGCACCAACGACGTCTGCATCCACGCTGTCACCGCCGATTGCAACGCTTTCTGATCCGGTTGCCTTGGACAGCACGCCGATCGAAATGCTTCGCGCTGATGCCGCGTCTGAACTTGAGCCGAGCGCTATCGCATGTTCGCCGCCAACATTCACACCTGTGCCGATGGCAATTGTGTCGTCAAAATCTGCTACCGTGCTGTTGCCAATCGCAATGGTTTGAAAGGCTGTGGCAGACGCGTTCTGACCAATAGCAACAGCTTCCAGCGAAGTCGCCTTGGCATTGCTGCCGATTGCAATCGCGCTCTCGCCTGTGGAGTCAGATGCATTCCCGATAGCAATAGATTCATTTCCGGATGCGATCGCACCGCGATCAAATGTATCATTGGAACCGCCCCCGATGGCGATGGATTGCGCGCCGCTGGCGTGCGCGGCATTCAATGCTGTTGTCCCGCCGCCAATGGCCACTGTGTCAAGCGCCGTCGCCTGCGTATGAGCTCCCAGCGCAACCGATTGAGCACCGCCGGCGAGGGCCTGAGCACCGGAGCTTAAACTGTTCGGTCCGGATGCATTCGCGCCGTGGCCGAGCGAGACGGATCTTAAACTACTGGCTTGAGCGTGTTTGCCGATGGCTGTCGCATAGTTTCCCGCGGCGTTGGATCCCTCGCCAAAGGCGGATGCACTGATTCCGGCAGCAATGGAATCGTTTCCAACAGCGGTCGAATCTTCCATCGATGCTTGGGCGTTCCGGCCAATGGCCGTTGACTCCAGACCAGCGGATTGCGCGCCTTGCCCGATGGCAGTTGATTCAAAACCGCTCGCAATCGCGCTATCACCGAACGACGACGCTCTATTTGCGCTCGCTGCTGCGCCGTTCCCGACCGCAACGGTGTCGTCGCCGCTTGCAACCGCATCCGCGCCAATTGCCGTTGATTTTGCGCCGGTCGCTTGTGCGCCCAGACTGTCGCCATCATCACTATTCCCCCCTATTGCAGTTGATTGCGCGCCTGTGGCATCGGATTGCGCCCCGATTGAAATACTGTTTAGCGTATCGGCTTCTGCTTGTTCACCGATTGAGATCGCGCCGTTGCCGCCGACATTAGCCGAATTGCCGATCGCCACGCTGCTGACAAAGTCCGCAAGCGCGTTTGAGCCTATGGCGATTGCATGGTTGGCTGTGGAACGAGCAAAAAATCCGAAGCTGCTGGAATTATAAGCGGTCGCTTTAGCCGAAGTCCCGATCGCGGTGGATTGAATTCCGGTTGCATCAGCCACGCCGCCGACGGCAACCGCAAATTCCATGGTCGCCTCGGAGGCAACCCCGATAGAAATGCTGTTGACGCCGCTGGCAACAGCAAAATGCCCGATCGCCGTTGTCGCGTTTCCGCTGGCAAGCGCGTCGACGCCGATAGCCGTTGCGTTCGTCCCCAACGCCTGGGCGCCGCCCACATCGCCGTCTACCCCGTCGCCGCCAATCGCCACGGTTCCGGTGCCGAGCGCGATCGCCTGAAATCCGATGGCCGTACTATGATCCGTATTCGCATTGGCATTAACACCCAAAGCCACAGCGCCAATGCCGCCAACATCCGCGCTGCGTCCGATCGCGACAGAATCGATCTGATCGGCAATGGCCTCTTGGCCCACCGCAACCGCATTGCTGCTGGATGCTGCCGCGTTTTCACCAATGGCGACGGCGCGGATCGCTGTCGCTTGCGCTGCTTGACCGATGGCCGTGGCGCCGGTTGTCGATGCGCTGCTTCCTTGGCCTACGGACAGAGAGTCCGCGCCGCCGGCGGATGCGCCATCGCCCACAGCCGTAGCGTTAAGACCGCCAACCGATGAATTGACCCCGCACTCTGTGCTGCCGCCAAACCCGCCAGCATTACACGGCGCGGTCGCGTCCGACATCATGACTGGCATTCCGGGGGCTGTGTTCTGGGCGTCGATCAGGCTTTGCATTTGCTGTTTTAATAGCCGGACTTCTTCTTGCAGGGCTTCGACCTCTGCTGACGAGGCCATGTCTGCGGCGAGGGCAGACGGCGCGATGGCCGTTGTCATCGCCGCGCTTGAGGCCAGGCCCAGTAAAGCCTGTTTAAAATATCGCGACTTCGGCGTTTTTAATCTTGGATTAAACTGGGTCATAGGGGCCTCCATTAGACATGAAAAAACCGCGAAGCCGTTGGGCGCGCGGTTGTGGGTTGGTTATATTTCGACGAATTAGATGAGCGGGTCGGGGATGCGGATTAAACCCCATAATATATACAATTCGGTGCGCCTCTAAAATGACGTGCCTCCCCATCAGCAGCCATTCGCTGCTACCATTTTGGCGCGTTATTATATTTCAGATTAAAATTGCGCCCCGCAAGGACGACTATAGCATAGTTGACGGTTCAAGAAAACCGACTCATTCAAAAAAATTCGCCTCACAAAAAAAGGCCGCCTCACGGCGACCTCTTGAACTTATTTTGGCAAAGCCTAGTTGCCGCCGTAACGGAACTGGATTTTACCGGTGGCTTCGTCGCCGGCCATACCGGCTGAAGCGCCGAAGGACCAGTTGTCGTTACCACGGATGGCGAGGGTCGCGCCGAAGCCGATCTCATCACCGAACACCGCTGCGCCGCCGGCTGCTGACCATGACTCATCCGGATTGAGATACATGTCAGGCAGAGCCGCGACCGCCGCCAGACCTTCTTCGAGATCAGAGATCGCAAAGCTGTTGGCTTCGATGGCCTGCGTATTGGCATTGATGCCGGAGAAGGCCTGATCGATTCGGGTGGCATTGCGGGCAATATCCTGACGGTTGACATCAATCGCGGCAGTATTGGCTGCGAGCTGCGAAACGCTTTCCTGAGACAGGATCAGACCGTTATTATTATTATTGCCCGGTATCGGTGTGGTTTCCGGACCGGAGCTCCCGACCAGGTTAGACCCGATGACACCTTCTGTGATTTCGGACGAGCCATTATCAACAGGACCGGTGAGGCCGGTTTCGCCGTTTCTGCGTTCACCCGGGCGAACAGATTCGACGCCCTCGGATGTGCTTTCAACAGAGCCGCCGCTTTCAACGCCGCCGCTACCGGCAATCGGACCAGAGGTCGGTGTGCCTGTATTGGTGGCGACAGGCGCGTCGCCGACAGGGACCGGATCGCTGGATCCGCCCGAACTATCGCCGCTGCTATCGGAAACCGGCGTACTGGAGATAGCCAGATTACCCGCGGAGTCAGAGGTCACATAATAGATTGTGCCGGACTGACGGGCGGCTGACAGAGCCGATGTAATCCCCGGCATGACATAGGTCGTGCTAGAGGTTCCGAACACCATCTGATTGGCCAGAGACGTCGTCGCGCCGAACCCGAAGGCAGAGGAACCGCTATGTGTCGCGCTGGTATCGCGACCAACCGCTGTTGAGCTGGTGGCTGTCGCGCTGGCGGCATTACCGAGCGCCATTGAGCGCAAACCGGCTGCATTGGCGTCCGGGCCTAGAGCGTAAGCTGAGACGCCGCTGGCGGTACTGTCCTTACCCATGGCGACCGAATTGATACCGGAGGCGGAAGCATTGAGACCAATCGCGGTCGTACCGGCACCGTTGGCATCGGCATTAGACCCGAGCGCGATAGAGTTACCGCCATCCGTGGTGGCGTTAAACCCGACCGCGACGGACTTCTGTCCGACCGCTTTGGTGTTGGTCCCCATGGCGATAGCATTATCGCCGCTGGCATTGGAAGCCGCGCCGATAGCCGTTGATTGAACACCCGTTGCATTGGCACATTCAGTCGATTCCGTAATGCCGCCGCTATTGTCGATATCGGCGCAAGAACCGATGGCGAGGGCGTTATCTGCCTCTGCACCTGAATCCGTCCCGATTGCGATGGCGGCAATACCGCCAACGTCAGCGCTCTGGCCTATAGCCAAAGATTGATCGAAGTCCGCTCTTGCATTTTCGCCGAGCGCCGTTGAGTCGGCTC
>JABDKI010000234.1 GCA_013002295.1 Altererythrobacter sp. | reverse complement strand
ACGTTGACCTTGTCCCAATCGAGATCAAGATCGCGCACAAACTTGGCTGCCACCACAGCGAAAGCTTCATTAATCTCGTAAAGATCAATGTCGTCCTTCGTCATACCGGCCTTTTCGAGCACTTTCTTGGCTGCAGGCACAGGAGCATTCAGCATAAGCGTCGGGTCATCACCCATATTCGCGGTCGCGACGATCCGCGCGCGCGGTTTGAGGCCGTTCTTTTGCGCATATTCCTTGCTGGTGACGAGCACAGCCGCCGCGCCATCAACTACGCCTGAGCTGTTGCCCGCATGGTGGAAATTCTGGATCTCAAGATCGGGATATTTCTGGTTTACCAGTCCGCGAAAAGTGGTGCCATTGGCATCCAGCGGCACATCAGCGATCTTGGTGAAGGCAGGTTCCAGCTGAGCAAGCCCTTCCAGTGTTGTTTGCGGACGCGGATACTCATCATGATCAAGGATCACTTTGCCTTCATCGTCCACCACCGGGATTAAGGACTTGGCAAAGCGGCCCTCGCTTATGGCTTCCGAAGCGCGTAGCTGCGAACGATAACCAACCTCGTCGAGCTCCTCGCGGGTGAAGCCTTCCATGCTCGCGATGGCATCGCCGCAGATACCTTGGTGGCTTTGCGGATGCACCCGCTGGAGCCGTTCGTTATAGCTGCCCATCATCGGCGGCTTGATCCCGGCCTGCATTTTCTCTTTCGACATGGCCGCCGTCAGGCTCATCATCTCAGTGCCGCCCGCGACAATGCAGTCTTCCATCCCGCTCATCACCTGCGCAGCCGCCAGATTCACAGATGTGATGCCGCCGCCGCAGAACCGGTCCAGCGTGGTCCCGCTGGAAGTAATGTCGTAGCCTGCGTCCAGCGCAGCCATGCGGCCCATATCGCCAGCTTGCATCCCGTCTTGGGTTGAAACTGACCAGATTACGTCATCTACGGTCGAGGTATCCAGCTTATTGCGTTCAGCAATTGCCTTCAGCACTGTCGCGGCCAGATGCTGCGGGTGTTCAGCTGCCAGCGCGCCTTTGCCTTGCTTACCAATACCGCGAGGCGTGCGAACTGCATCAATGATGTAGGCTTCTGCCATTACCCATTTCCCTATCAAAAGCGCACGGGGCAATCCCGTGGACATGTTGTTCCACCTAGTTATATAAGTCGCAAATTACAACGCAACACCTACCCAATTGGAGAGAGACAAGCGCATGAGCGAAGAAGTCCTGACTCAGGAAGAGAACGGCGTACTGATTGTTACAATCAACCGCCCGGAAGCCAAAAATGCGATGACGAAAGCAGCGGCAGAAGGGATAGCGGCCGCAATGGATCGGCTCGATTCCGAGGACTCGCTGCGGGTCGGCATTCTGACCGGCGCAGGCGGTACGTTCTGCTCTGGCATGGATCTTAAAGGTTTCCTGCGCGGAGAACGCCCGACAGTGGAAGGGCGCGGGTTTGGCGGCGTGGTCGAAGCACCCCCGCAAAAGCCACTAATCGCCGCCGTCGAGGGCTATGCGCTCGCAGGCGGGCTTGAGCTCATGATCGCTTGTGATCTGGTCGTTGCCAACAAAGATGCGAAGTTCGGCATTCCAGAAGTGAAGCGCGGCCTGGTGGCAGCCGCTGGCGGTGTCATGATGCTGCCAGACCAGATTCCTGAGCGTGTGGCGATGGAGTTGGCGCTTACAGGTGACTTCATGGGCACCGAGCGTGCTGTGGGGCTGGGACTGATCAACCAGGTCGTCGAAGGCTCCGCATTGGATGGTGCGAAAGCACTCGCCGCCAAGATCGCTGAAAACGGCCCGCTAGCAGTGCGAATCTCGAAGAAGATCATGAAGGAATCGCGCGGGTGGCCGATGGAAGAGCGCTATGCGCGTCAGGCCAAAGCACTGGGCCCAGTATTCACTTCAGAGGATGCGCGCGAAGGCGCCGCGGCCTTTGCCGAGAAGCGCAAGCCCAATTGGAAGGGGAAGTAAGATGTCTGTACTCAATGTTCCCCAGCCCGAATTCATGGACGATGAAGAGATTTCGATCTTCGCGGATGCCGTGGGCAAATTCTATCAGCAGCACGCCCCGGAAAAGCGCGTGCTCAAGTGGCGCGAAGAAGGCCAGGTAGAGCGCGAGTTCTGGAATGAAGCCGGCGGAGCCGGATTGCTCGGCGTGTCTGTCCCGGAAGAGTATGGTGGTCATGGTGGTGATTTTCGCCATGACATGGTCGTGATCGATCAACAGGCGAAACACGGCGTAGAAGGCTTTGCGGCCAGCCTGCACAACACCGTGATCCTGCCTTATCTCGTGCGCCACGGCACTGAAGAGCAAAAGAAGAAGTATCTGCCCAAACTCGTCACCGGCGAGCTGGTCAGCGCGATTGCGATGACTGAACCAGGTGTGGGTTCGGACCTTCAGAGCATCACCACCACTGCGCTGAAGGATGGCAATGGCTACCGGATCAATGGTGCTAAAACCTATATCTCCAACGGCCAAACCGCCGATTTCATCATCATCGTTGCAAAGACCGACCCCAAAGAACGCGCCAAGGGCATCTCCTTGATGTTACTTGAAACCGAAGGGGCTGATGGCTTTCAGCGTGGCAAGAAGCTGGACAAGATCGGTTTGGACGCGGCTGACACGTCAGAGCTATTTTTCGATGATGTGTTCGTGCCTGCCGAAAACGTTCTGGGCGGCGTAGAAGGCAAGGGCTTCTACCAACTGATGGGCGAGCTGCCGCAGGAACGCCTGATCATCGCCATGGGCGCGATGACTGGCATTGAAAAGGCGCTTGAAACGACCATGGAGTTCGTCAAAGACCGCAAGGCATTTGGTCAGACAATCTGGGACTTCCAGAATACGCAATTCGTGATGGCGGACCTCAAGGCACGTGCCACCGCGGCGCGAGTATTCGTCAACGATTGTATCGCGAAGCACCTCAAGAAGGAACTGAGCGTTGATACCGCATGTATGGCAAAATATTGGGTCACCGAGTTGCAAGGCGAAGTGGTCGACAAATGCCTACAGTTCCACGGCGGCGCAGGCTTCATCAATGATTACCCGATTGCACGCATGTACCGCGACAGCCGCATCACGCGGATTTTCGGCGGCTCGAACGAAGTCATGAAGATGGTGATTGCACGGGGCATGTAACCCCTGCATCAATCAGTAAAGAAGAGGGGCGGCCCGCTGCTAAAGCGAGCCGCCCCTTCTTTTGTCTAGCGGTGCTGCGGCTTAGAACTCGCCGCGTAGCGTCACGCCGTACATGCGAGGCTGCTGCGTGAAGGCAGAGCGCGAACTGCCACGCAGCACGGTGTTAAAGGTCACGCCGCGGGTAACTTCATTGGTGAGGTTCGTCACCCATCCCTCGAGCGTCCAGCTTTCGTCAATGCTACCGATACCCGCGCGCAGGTTGATCTTAACATTCCCATCCTGGACATCGAAGGGTGACAGCGGAGTGCTACCCAAGTCTGCTGCCGTAGTTGGAACTGCACGAGGCTGCGTCGACGTTCGGCGGTCGCTCTCTGTGCGAATTTGCCCGTTCAGGAAAAACGCCAGATCGTTGCCGATCTCACCATCATAAGTTGCGCCCAAAATGGTCACAATCTGCGGTGCATTGGTGAGCGAGTTGCCACACAAGTTCTGAACGCGGAGTGGATTGGTTCCGTCTGCGCAATCATTCGGATATTCGGCATCGACATAGGTCAGGCCGGCATTAATCGAAAAGCCATCGGTCGGCCGGATCTGAGTTTCGAGTTCGAAACCTTGTGATTCAGCCGTTGGAACGTTGAACGTCTGGAATTGTGCTCCCGTGAATTCCAGAACCTGGAAGTCCGAAAATTCCTGATGGAACAGCGCCAGATTAGCAGTCACTGCGCCGTCCATAAAACGGCCCTTCATGCCGATTTCCCACGCATCCACTTCTTCTGAATTGAAGCGTGGATCAAGACCACCAGCGGCAGCTGTCGAGTCCAGATTGAATCCGCCTGCCTTGTAACCGTGCGTGAAGCTGGCGTAGGCATTCAGGTCACCAAAATCATAGCCCAGCTTGGCTGTATAGATCAGCTCATCGTCCTTGAATTTCCCACTAAATGTGCGCGGCAACGGGAAAGGATTAGCATCAGAACCAACGGCCGGTGCTACGAACGGGAAACAGCCGAGGACAAAGACAGTGGTGGCCAACGAGGCCGGGACATTACCCGCTCCGATCGAACCTTGAATTGCCGGGCAAAGTGGGTTGTTGATCGCTGGCTGAGTATAGCTACCGTCTTTGCTTTCATCTGACCAACGCGCACCAAGCGTAAGGCTTAGATCATCAGTGATCTCGAACGTGTTGTGCGTAAATATCGACC
>JABDKI010000233.1 GCA_013002295.1 Altererythrobacter sp. | reverse complement strand
AGTCAATCGCTGGCTGTTGTCGATAGTGGCTTCTTGGTTCGCGAGCCGCAGTGCGTTGGCGCGGAACAGCGTGTCGAGGGAGAAATCGCGCGGAGTCATCCAGGCGGGTTAGCCGCCTGCGTCATTCTGCTCCATCATCGATTTTGCTCAGGATAGACCGGGCAAAGCTTGTTAGCGTGTCGTCGCGCGCACCCATCACGACGATCTGGTCACCGGGCTGAGCTAATTCTACGATCCGCGTGCCGCAATCTTCACGCGATGCGATATGTTCAGCGCGCCCGCCTAATTCTTCGATCATCGCGATGATCCGCTCGGTCCCTTCGCTGCGATCGACTGTGCCGCCGAAATACACTGGATCACACATGATCGTGATATCATCTGCGTCGAGCTCGCGCGCGAATGTCTCTGCCAGTTCATGCCCCATCTGGCGCAATGGCCCATAGCCATGCGGCTGGAAGAACGCGATTACGCGGCTAGGCGACGACTTGAGCGTGCGCAAAGTCGCGGCGCATTTCTCCGGATTGTGGCCGAAATCGTCGATCACGGTAATACCGTCGGGCGAGGTGCCGATGATATCGAACCGGCGCGCCAATCCCGCAAAGCTCGCGAGCGCTTCAACCGCGACGCCGACCGGCACGCCTGCACAGGCTGCACCGGCAATCGCCGCAAGTGCGTTGGAGAGATTGTGCCGCCCCGGCATGTTGAGCACCAGCGGATGCTCGCTGCCATCGTGGCGGTCGACCACGACGGCAGCCTGCCGGATCGGGCTATCGGCGATGCTACCGGACGCGACGCCGATTTGCGCTTTCTCCTGTTCGATCCCGAATGTGATGACTTCCTTCGCATGGGGCAGTAGCGCGAGCGCCTCTGCATCGTCGGCATTGATCGCGGCTATCCGGCTGCGCGCGAGATACTCGCCGAACAACACGCGCAACTCATCCATGCTTTTGTGGTCGAGCGAAACGTTCAGCAGCACGCCGACGGCGGGGCGATAGAGCGCAATCGAACCATCGCTCTCGTCGACTTCGCTGACATAGATGCTGCGTCCGCCCACAACCGCGCTGGCGATCGGGTGATCTTCGGTGACGAAGTTCTTCATCACCGCGCCGTTCATGATCGTTGGCTTGCGCCCGGCGAATTGCATGATCCAGCCCAGCATGCCGGTGACGGTCGATTTGCCGCTGGTCCCCGCAATCGCGATCCCGGCACCGCTGGTGTTGAACAGGATCGAGTTGAGCTCTGCGCGGGTCAACTTGAGGCAACCGAGCTCTTTCGCGCGCAACATTTCCGGCACAGTGTCTTCCACAGCGGCGGAAGCAACCAGAATCTGATCCTTGGAGATAATTCCGCTGCCGTCTTGCGCGAACAGTTCGAATCCTTGCACTTCAAGCGCGGCGAATTTCTCAGGCATGCGGCCCTGATCGCGGCTACGATCCGATCCCGAGACCTTCGCGCCTCGCCCGGCCAGAATTTGTGCCAATGGCAACATGCCCGAACCGCCGATGCCGCAAAAGAAGAAGGGGCGCTGCAACAACTCGTCATAGGTGGGGAATTCACTCATGCGCGGTGCGGTATTGAGTTGTGCGCGGCAAGACAAGCGGGCACAGTAGCAAGATGACCAGAATTGCTGTCTGTGCCCCTGCCACTGCGATCACCCGCGAGCATGCCGAAGCGGCCGAAGCGCTGGTGGCTGACGAATTTCCGAAGCATTCGATTCACTTTCACGAGCAGTGTTTCCTCGGCGCAGGGCATTTCGCGGGAACGGATATCGAGCGGCTCGAAGCTTTGGTCGAACTGGCCAATGACCCGCAATTTGACGCAGTATGGTTTGCCAAGGGCGGCTATGGTTCGAACCGCATAGCAGAGGCAGCGACCGCCCGCATGAATGATGCGGCCAGAGCAAAGACCTATGTCGGTTTTTCGGACATGGGATATCTGCTTGCAGCCTTTTATCGCCACGGCGTTGGACAACAGGTTCACGGCTCCATGCCGGTCAGCGCTCGGAGCGAACGCGGACGCGAGGCAGTGCGGCGCGTGTTGCGCTGGCTTTCCGGCGACGTCAGCGGGTTGGAGCCAAGCCTAGATGGCCAGACGCCAGCAGTTGCATTTAACCTGATTACGCTCGCAATGATCATCGGAACGCCGCTGATGCCGAAGCTGGACGGGCATGTCGTGATGGTCGAGGAAGTGAGCGAGCATCTCTATTCGGTTGACCGGCTGTTTTTCCACATCGCCAATGCCTTGCCTCGCATAGCCGGGCTCAGACTGGGCAGCGTGACCGCCGTTCCTGAAAATGATCGCGAATTCGGGCAAGAAGCTGAAGATATTGCCAAATTCTGGTGCGCAAGGGCGGGTATTC
>JABDKI010000220.1 GCA_013002295.1 Altererythrobacter sp. | reverse complement strand
CGGCTGCTGCTGTGGCGAACAGTTTCACCCGGTGTTCGTACAAGGCGTCGATCAGCGTGACAAAACGCGCTGCTTCATTGCGCATGTCCTTACCCATTCGCGGAATTCCCACGATGATCACTGAATGGTAGGCACGGGCGATTGCGAGATAGTCCGGTGCACCGCGTGCCTCGCTGCACAGTCGCTTGAAGCTGAATACGCCGACGCCCTTGAGGCTTTTGGGTACATGCAGCCTGCGTCCGCCGCCTACATCGATTTCAGCTGATGGCACGTGCTCGGCATCTTCTGGCTTATAATCTGTGAGGCGGAAGAAGACCTCGCGAACCTGAGCGGTGGCTTCATCGCCCAGCGGCGTATACCAGCAGTCGATCCCGCCTAGCCGGTCGAGCCGATAATCGGTTGGACCATTCAGTGGGAGCACGTCGAGCCGATCCTCAATCAGATCGATGAAGGGTGAAAAATGCTCGCGGTTGAGCCCGTCCTTATAGAGGTCATGCGGCGGTCGGTTGCTGGTAGTCACCACGGTCACGCCTTCGTCCACGATCAGAGCACGGAACAAACGGCTCATGATCATTGCATCAGCTGAATTGTTCACGACCATTTCGTCGAACGCGAGGCAGCGCACCCCTTCGGCAAGCTGTCTTGCAACCGGTGGAATGGGATCGCCGCTCTTGCCCTTGCGCACTTCGCGCATCAGCGAGTGGACCTCTTGCATGAAGGCGTGAAAATGGACCCGGCGTTTGCGGTCGATTCCCAGTGTTTCGATAAAAAGATCCATCAGCATGGACTTGCCGCGCCCAACGCCGCCCCACATGTAAACACCCTCTATCGCGTCTGGTTTTCGCGTGAGTGCGCGCCACAACACCGATCCACGTTTTGGCACTGCTTCCAGGTCAGCTTGAAGCCTTGCAAGCCGCGCCACTGCGGCACGTTGGTCCGGATCGGCTTTGAGTTCGCCAGCCTCAATCAGCGCATGATAACGGGCAAGGATGCCGCTCACCGTATTATCCGCGCGGAGCGAATTTGCGCACGATGCCGCTATAGGCAGCTACGCAATCGTCATCTTGCACCACTTCGCCGCGCACGAACACCAGCTTGCCAGTCTCGCGCATGATCTCTGTCACTGCGTCAAGCGGGCGCGCAGGATCACCGCCACCGATGAATTGTGTTGAAAGCTCCAGCGTCACAGACGGCCCGGCATTGCCGCTGCCGACAACATGCATCGTGGTGAACATGGAAACATCGATCAGGCCAAGTGTCACCGCACCATGGATGATCCCTTGTAGGTTCTCATGCTTGCGCTCTGGGAACATCCGCAGGCGGCACTTATCGCCTTCCTTGCGGGTAATGAGCTTGCCCATCACCGCGCCATTGAACAGCGTATCGTCTTTCAGATTCCAGTGATGCCAGCCCGGATGTTCGGGATCGGGCCCATGTTCGAATACATCCTTGCTCGGCATGACGATATCAGATCGCGCGCTCTGCCATCATTTTCTTTGTTTCAGCGATAGCCTTTGCTGGCGAGAGGCCCTTGGGGCACACATTCGCGCAGTTCATGATCGTGTGGCAGCGATAGAGGCGGAACGGATCCTCTAGCTGGTCGAGCCGCTCGCCAGTCATCTCGTCACGGCTGTCCGCCAGCCAACGATAGGCTTGCAACAGGATTGCGGGGCCGAGGAACTTGTCCGAATTCCACCAATAGCTGGGGCAGCTGGTTGAGCAGCATGCGCAAAGGATGCATTCGTAAAGCCCGTCCAGCTTTTCACGCTGCTCTGGCGACTGCAAACGCTCCTTGCCGCTTGGTGTCGGTGATACGGACTGCAGCCATGGTCGGATGCTGGCGTATTGCGCGTAGAAATGCGTGAAGTCAGGCACCAGGTCCTTGATCACTTCCATATGCGGTAGCGGTGTGATGCGGATCTCGCCCGGCAGGTCTTCGATTGCAGTGGTGCAAGCAAGGCCATTCTTGCCATTCATGTTCATTGCACATGAGCCGCAAATCCCTTCACGGCAGCTGCGACGGAAAGTCAGAGTCGGATCCGTCTCGTTTTTGATCTTGAACAGCGCATCCAGAACCATCGGACCGCAATTGTCGAGATCAATCTCGAACTTGTCATAGCGCGGGTTTGCGCCGCTGTCGGGATCATAGCGATAGATCTTGAACTTCTTGACCCGCGAACCGCCATCCACCGTGTGGGACTTGCCCTTGCCAGTGATCTTCGAATTCTTGGGGAGGGTGAAAGTCGCCATATCAGTCGTGAATCCCGTTTTCTGTTGGCACCCTATCTAACGTTTTGGCTGCTGGAGGCAAGGCGGTGAGTGTTGAGAGTTTCGAAGGAGTGATTGTGCCGTATCGAACGCCGCTGTGGCCCCGCAAACTCCAACAGCATGGAACACTTGGAACACTGTTCAGAGCAAGAAATCCTGCGGCGCCAATTTCCGCGTGGAGAAGGCGGATTGCAGGGAACTTCAAAGCCATGCCGACCGTCTATCCGATATGAGCAATGTAGGACAGCAGTGGCCGCGCACAGCGGCAGTCTTCGGGGCGTCAGGCGGCATCGGCGCGGCACTAGTACGGAAACTGGCAGATCACGGCGTGGAAACGATCTACGCGGGCTCTCGCGGCGGAGATGCGCCTGGGGCAGCCGGCGTGATCCCGTTCTGTTTTGATCTGACCGATGAAGCGAGCATTGCCAGCGCCGCCGAGACGATGCGCGCAAATCCTCCGGAACTCGTGATCGTGGCAACCGGTGTGCTGACACTGAGTGAAGGAACCGGGCCGGAGCGGACCTACAAGCGGTTGGATAGCGCGGCGATGGGCGAAGTGTTCGCGCTGAATACCATCGGTCCAGCGATGATCGCCAAACATGTGCTGCCGCTGTTGTCGCGAAATCGGCGCATCGTGTTCGCGGCCTTATCTGCGCGGGTCGGCTCAATTTCAGATAATGGTCTGGGCGGGTGGCACAGTTACCGTGCCAGCAAGGCTGCGCTCAACATGCTGCTGAAGAACTTCGCGATCGAGCTGGGCCGCACGCACGATCAGGCGGTTGTGGTGGGCTTGCATCCGGGTACGGTTGATTCCGCTCTGTCACAGCCGTTTCAGTCGGGTTTGCCAGACGGGCAATTGACTGATCCTGCGGAAGCGGCCGCGAACTTGCTCGGCGTGCTGGACGGGCTAGGGCCGGATCAATCCGGCAAGGTCTTCGACTGGAAAGGTGAAACGATTCCGGCTTGAACCTCAATGTCCGCAAACGTTCCAATTCTCGGCCAATCTGAAAGGCCACAATTGGGGTGGGAAGCGGGCATTGGAAGCCCTTCGATCGCCATAGACATGCGTGGTTTGTTGTCTTAGCTTTGACTTTGCTCGACACCTGCGATTGTGAAAGGTCCCTTTATGCCAAGTCGTATCGATCGGAATTCTCAGTGAGCGCTAGACCACGCCTCATCCGGCCAGCAACTAGGAAGGTTCGCAATCGGGCTTTCGACAGCACTCTTTGGGACGATTTCCCGATGCGGCCAGACGACATTCTAATCTCGACCTACCCTAAGTGTGGCACCACCTGGACTCAGCGGATAGTGGGTATGATGGTGTTCGGCAGCGCGGCGCCTTTCCCGGTGCAGGACATCTCTCC
>JABDKI010000201.1 GCA_013002295.1 Altererythrobacter sp. | reverse complement strand
GCGTTGATCGCACCGCCTTCGGCAGAGACCGAGAAGATAAAGCCTGCACCCACCGGCCAATACTTGGCCGCCGTGCCGCGCACACGGACATATTTTACATTGCCGCCTAGTCCAGCCAACTCGGTCGAGAAGCTGATGTTCTCACCGCTCGTTGGACGCAGGCGGCTGTTGAGTGTGCTGTAAATCACGTTTGCGCCCAGGATTGAACTGGTGCGCTTACCGATTGCGTCACACAGGAAACGGCCTGCAAACAATGGCTCACATGTTCGGATGCCGTCGCCATCGAAATCAGAAAAGAATGTATTCTGGTCGAGCGTGATATCGTCAAAGTTCAGCGTGTAGCTGGCAATGAACGACATGTATTCCGTGATCGGTACGCCTGCACGAAGCGAAAAGCCGGTTGTCGATTGTTCGAACGTACGGTTACGGTCACGGCTTCGGAAGTTAAAGCTGTTGAACTCGCGGCGATAGATATCGACGCCTGCTGAGATATTGCGGTCGAAGAGATAGGGTTCCTGGAAGCTGATCGACGCGGAGCGGCTAAAGCGTGACCAATTGACGCTGAAGCCAACCGTCTGGCCACGGCCGCGAAAGTTCCGCTGACGAACAGAGGCTGCAAGAATGAAACGTTCTAGCGAAGAATAACCAGCAGACAGCTGCAGTTCGCCGGTCGGCTGCTCTTGCACGTTTGCTTCCAGAACAATCCGGTCGGGCTGGCTGCCCTCAGCCTGATTGACTTCGAAGTTCTCCTGGAAATAACCCAGCGAGTTAATGCGAGCGGTCGTTCGTGCGACCTGCAACGAGTTGAACGCGTCGCCTTCGGAAATACGGAACTCACGGCGAACGACCTTGTCCTGCGTCAGCGTGTTTCCGTTTACGTCGACACGTTCGACATAGACGCGCGGAGCTTCGCGGATCACGAAGTTGACGTTCATGGTCAGATCTTCGCGGCTCCTGTCGAAGCGTGGCTGCACATCGGCAAAGGCATAGCCGAAGGTACCAGCGAGCTCGGTAATCTGCTCGACCGTATCTTCGATCTGCTTCGCATCGTACCAATCGCCGGTCTGCATCGGCAGGCCGCTTTGCATGCGTTCACCATCAAAGTCGCGCAGCTGGCTTTCGACGGTTACGTCACCAAATTTGTACCGCTCGCCTTCTTCCACCACATAAGTGATGATGAAGTCTTCTTTGTCCGGCGTCAGTTCTGCAACCGCTGAAACGACGCGGAAATCGGCATAGCCGTTTTCGAGATAGAACGCGCGCAGCTGCTGCTGGTCAAATGCCAACCGGTCCGGGTCATAGCTGGTGTTCGAGCTGAAGAAACGGTGCCAGCGTGACTGCTTGGTCACCATTGCACCGCGCACTTCGCCATCGGAAAACTGTTCATTGCCGATGATGTTGATCTGGCGAACCTTTGACTTGGGCCCTTCCGTGATCTCGAAGACGATATCAACGCGGTTCTGCGGCAGCGTGACCATTTGCGGCTCGACTGTGGCGGCAAACCGGCCTTGTCGCTTGTACAGTTCGATAATCCGCGCAACGTCCGCGCGAACCTTTGAACGGGTGAAAATCTGGCGCGGAGAAAGCTTGATCTCGGGCAGAATCTTGTCGTTCTTGAGCCGGCGATTACCCTCCAGGATAATCCGGTTGATGACCGGGTTTTCCGTCACTTCGATCACGACATTGCCGCCATCATTGCGGATCGAGAAATTGGAAAACAGCTCGGTCGCGCCCAGATCTTTCAGCGCGGCATCAGCGCCAGCCGAAGTGTATTCCTGCCCCACACGCAAGCGAATGTAGCTGAGGATGGTTTGCGCTTCCAAACGTTCGGCACCGACCACACTGATCGTGCGAATTGTGTTATCGACCGGCTCGGGCGCTGTGACCTGCTCTGGCTCCGCTTCGGCGGGTGCTGTTTGCGCAAAAGCTGCCACCGGCACACCGGCCAGCACAGTTCCACACAACAAAAGAGTCGCGAGACCGGCAGCGGGCTTCCGACGGCAATCGCCCGCTTTGATACGTCCACTCATATTCGCAAATTTCCCGTTCAACTCTAAACCTTCAAGCGTCGCCCCCAGGGCCCGATCTCCAGGTTGAGGCAATTCCCTTTCGCCTCTGCCCGATGAGCGGTTGGCAATCAAGCAGGAGAACCCGCCTACTGCCGCCTTACCGGCCCCTTTCCCCGACTAACTCCCGAATATCGGCAGCGACACGAGGTCATTGAATGTCACAACCACCATCAGCATCAGCACGATTGCTATCCCCGTGCGGTACGCCCATTCGGTCGCTTGCGGTCCAACCGGCTTCTTTCGAACGGCCTCAGCCGCGTAGAAAGCCAGATGCCCACCATCCAGCGCGGGGATTGGCAGCAGGTTAATGAATGCCAAATTAAGCGAGATCAAAGCGGCGAAATTGACAAACGCAATCAGGCCAAGGCTCATTTGCTCGCCGGAGTACTTCGCGATCTTGATCGGGCCGCCTAACTCCTGCACCGAACGGTCCCCGACGATGATCTGCTTCAAGCCAAGCATCATCATATCGAATGTGTTCCATGTGTAGGAAAGCGCGGCGGGCAATGCCTCGGTCACACCCAGCCGCTCATACGTTACTTCCGGCATGCCGTTGTCTGGGCGGAAGACACCCAGTCTGCCCAATGTCATCTCATTGCCAAAGCGATCTTCCTCGACAGTGCTGCCGATTGTCACCGGCAGCGTCAGAGTTTCATCGGCGCGCTCAACAGTCAATTCGATCTGTCGGTTCGGGAAGAGCGCAACCTGATCGATCAGCTCCTGAAAATCGCCAATCGCCTGCCCATCGATAGCGGTGATCCGGTCGCCCATTTCAACACCCGCATCGCGCGCGGCGGATTCTTCCGCAAAACGGCTGACAACTGTAGAATCGTCGGGAAACGTGACCGTCGGCTGTCCACTGATCGCGAAAAAAGCAAAAAAGATGCCTATGGCTACAATCAGATTGGTCGCAGGGCCTGCAAACACAATCAGCGCGCGTTTCCACAGCGACTGCGATTGGAAGGAATCCGAGTAAACCGGGGCCTTGGGATCGGGAATACTCGCGGGGTTCATATCCCCCTTGAACTGAACATATCCGCCCAGCGGAATCGCCGCGACTTTCCAGCGCGTGCCGCGCTTGTCAGTCCAGCCGAACAGCTCTTTTCCGAAACCGATCGAAAACGCGTCGGCGCCAACCCCAAACCACCGGCCGACCAGATAATGGCCCAGCTCGTGCACGGTGATCAACGGCCCCAGCACCAGCAGGAAGCCGGCAATATACATCCAAAAAGGCGGGGATTCGAACAAGTTACGCGGCCTCCAACTGTGCGCTCGCAGCCGCTCGTGCCTCTCGATCAACGCTTAGCACGTCATCGAGAGTTTGCGGCGCCGGCGCGCTATAGCGGTTTAGTGTGCTTTCCACCACTGCCGTGATGTCCATGAACCCGATCTGACCCGCCAGAAACGCCGCGACTGCCACTTCATTTGCGGCATTAAGCGTAGCGGGAGCGCCGGCGCCCGCTTCGATGGCTTCACGCGCCAATCGCGTAGCGGGGAAGCGCGCTTCATCGGGTGCGAAGAAGCTGAGTTCGCCGATTGCCGCCAGATCAAGCGGCTGCATCGGGGTGTCCATGCGCCTCGGCCATGCAAGGCACGAAGCAATCGGCACTCGCATGTCCGACGGGCCCAGTTGCGCCAGCGTGGACCGGTCGCGATACTCCACCATCGAATGGATCACGCTTTGCGGGTGCACCACGATTTTCAGCCGCTCCAGCCCCACCGGGAAAAGATGATGTGCCTCGATATATTCGAGCCCCTTGTTCATCATCGTGGCGCTATCAACGCTGATCTTCGCGCCCATATCCCAATTGGGATGCGCGATAGCCTGAGCAGACGTTGCGGCCTTGAGTTCGTCTATCGACCAGGTGCGCAGCGGGCCTCCGCTCGCGGTTAGCGTGATCCGCGCCACATCGGCCAAGTCATTGCCTTGCAGACATTGGAAAATCGCATTGTGCTCGCTGTCGACCGGCAGCAATGTCGCACCATGTTTGGCCACCGCTGCCGTCATGACGTCACCGGCCGAAACGAGAGCTTCCTTGTTCGCCAGCGCGAGCGTGCCGCCCTGCTCTATCGCAGCCATAACCGGCGCCAGGCCCGCACAGCCGACGATTGCCGCAACGGTGATATCGACCGGGCGCGATGCGGCCTCACACAGAGCGTCGCGACCACCGGCGGCGTGGACGTCGGTGCCAGCCAGTGCTTCGCGCAATTCGGGCAGACAGCTTTCGTCGCTGACGACTGCAACCTTCGCGCCGAACTCGCGCGCAAACGCTGCAAGCTCCTTCGCTGAGCAATTCGCGGTGAGCGCCTCAACTTGCCATTGATCCCGATTGCGGCGGACCAGATCGAGCGTCTGCTCGCCGACAGAGCCGGTTGCGCCGAGAATGGAAATCGAGCGGGTCATGCCGGATGAACCGCCCAAAGTGCTATGCTTGCGATGGCGACGGGTAACAAACCATCGACCCGGTCAAATACTCCGCCGTGGCCGGGAATGAGATTTGATGAGTCTTTCACGCCCGCCCGACGCTTCAACCAGCTCTCAAAGAAATCGCCGGTTTGCGCGACGACCGCCAGCAAAGCCCCGATCGCGAACGCGATGAACATCATCATGCGAAGCGAGGCATCGCCGCTATTCCACGCAAAGAAACCAGCTGAAACAAGTCCTGCCGCTAGCATCCCGCCGCCCAGGCCGGCCCATGTCTTGGACGGACTAATGCGGGGCGCGATCTTGGGCCCGCCAATGGAACGTCCACTGAAGTATGCGCCTACATCGGTCGCGATAACGACCGCAAGTATCCCCACCACAACTGCTATCGGCAGACTCACCAATGCATATGCTGCTGTACCGACATACACTCCGCCCAACACAAGCGCGGTCAGCCGCGCCGCCTTCCCCTCGAACGCCAGCATAACAAGTCGCCCGAACTCGCTCACACAGAGAACCGCGACCAACAGCGCGAATTGGTCAAACCATACACCGCCCAGCCATAGCGCCGTACCTGCAACGGCCAGCATCACGACCGCCGAAGCGAACCGCACTGACAGGTCAGACTTTTTCGTCGGGATCTCAACGTCCGCCAAAGCGCCGCTCCCGCTTCGCAAAATCATCCAGCGCTGTTTGCAGCATCTCGGGTGTAAAGTCCGGCCACAGCGTGTCCACGAACAGCATTTCGGCATAAGCCGATTGCCACAACAGGAAATTCGACAAACGAATTTCGCCGCTAGTCCGGATCAGCAGATCAAGCGGCGGTAAATCGGCCGTATCGAGATGCGCAGCAATAGTCCGCTCGTTCACTTCGCCAATCGAAGCAGCCTTGGCCGCTGCGCGTGCGATCTCTTGCTGCGAGCCATAGTTAAGTGCCACGGCGACTGTGTGTGTACCCGCTCTGGTCTGTTCAAGCGCGTCTTCGATCATTTGCACGATATCTAGCGCAAGCCCTTGCCAATCGCCGATAATTTTCAGCCGGACGCCGTTCTCGATGAATACGGGCAAGTCCGATTTGATGAACTTGCGCATCAGATTCATCAGGTCATCGACTTCGTCTTCCGACCGCTTCCAGTTCTCGCTGCTGAAAGCATAAAGCGTCAGGCAATCGAGCCCGGAGCCCTTGAGGCTGCGCACCAGCTTGCGCACGGCCTCTACGCCGCGTTTGTGCCCCATCGATCGCGGCAAGGCGCGCTTTTTCGCCCAGCGCCCATTGCCGTCCATAATGATGGCAACATGGCGTGCGCGGCTCGCATCCTTAGAGGGCGTCTCGCCCATCGATACCCTCCGGCTACCCCGACCTCACTGAGTCAGAATTTCCTGAACCTTTTTCTCAACTGCCGCATCGATATCGGCGATATGGCTGTCGGTCATCTTCTGGACTTCATCTTCCAGTCGCTTGCGCTCGTCTTCGGAGATTTCCTTCTTCTTCTCGTCAGCTTTGAGCGATTCCATGCCGTCCCGGCGCACATTGCGAACAGCGATCTTGCCCTTCTCGCCATATTCACCGGCGAGCTTTGCCAAGTCCTTGCGGCGTTCCTCGGTCAGGTCCGGCATCGGCAAACGAATGGTCTGCCCATCGGTCATCGGATTGAGGCCCAGATTTGCCTTGGCAATGCCTTTCTCGACAGCGCTGACATTCGACTTGTCCCACACCTGCACGCTGAGCATGCGCGGCTCCGGGGCCGAAACAGTTGCAACTTGCGAGATCGGCATCATGGCGCCGTATACCTCGGCGACAACCGGATCGAGCAAGCTTGTGTTGGCGCGGCCCGTTCGCAAACCTCCCAGATCGCTCTTCAGTGATTCCACTGCGCCATTCATCCGGCGCTCGATATCTGCCTTGTCATATTGCGGCATGTTTCAGGCTTCCTCTTGTACGATTGTCTGTACGCCGTTTCCTTCGAGCACGCGGGCAACATTGCCTTTTTCGCGGATCGAGAAAACGACGATCGGAATAGTGTTCTCACGGCACAATGCGACTGCGGTTGCGTCCATTACTTTTAAATTGTCTGACAAAACCCGATCATAACTGATTGTGTCGAAGCGGGTGGCATCAGGATTGTGTTTGGGATCACTGTCATAGACCCCGTCAACGCTGGTGCCTTTAAGCAAGGCATCACAGTTCATTTCCGCAGCGCGCAGCGCAGCACCAGTGTCTGTTGTGAAAAACGGATTGCCTGTGCCGGCTGCAAAGATCACGATGCGCCCCTTTTGCAAGTGCCGCTCGGCACGGCGGCGAATGTAAGGCTCGCACACACTGGACATCGGGATGGCTGATTGCACCCGTGTTTGCACGCCCGCCTGCTCCAAAGCGTTCTGCATCGCCAGAGCATTCATAACAGTCGCGAGCATGCCCATGTAATCGCCAGTTGTGCGATCGAGGCCCTTCGCTGCGCCTGCCACGCCGCGGAAGATATTTCCGCCGCCGATCACAAGGCAAATCTCGAGGCCTGTATCCTTGGCGGCCTTCACTTCTTCCGCAAGGCGCGCAACGTAGGCAGGATCGATGCCATACTCCTGTTCACCCATCAGCACCTCGCCCGAAAGCTTCAGGAGTATGCGTTTGACAGGTGGTAGGCTCATGGTTGGTCCCGCTCCCAAGACTGAATTGAACTGCGAGAGGCCTTAGCCGCCCTTCCCGACTCGCGCAAAGGGAAAGGTTTGGCGCGGCGTCAGGCAGGCGAGTGCAAGCCGATAGTTCGGTTCAGTTTGGCTCGTCGCCCCTTTCGAAAATCCACTGCGTGCCGCGCATAAAGCCCTGCGGGAAGGTGGTTTCATGTATCGCTTCAGGAATTATCTCTGCCTTCAAGCGCAAGTTGGGATAACCTCGCGACCGAAGCAAATCTGTGAATTCGGTAAACTGGGAAACCATCGGGTGATTCATCCCGTCGCGCCTTGTTTCTTTGCCTCCTACGTCGAGGTAGACCGTCGCATTCAAATCGGGCTCATTCTTGGCATAGGCTGCCTCTATGTCGAATATCAT
>JABDKI010000141.1 GCA_013002295.1 Altererythrobacter sp. | reverse complement strand
TCGCGGTTCATCACGTAAAGCTCGGCTTGCTGATACGCCATCTCGCGGTCATCAAACCCAAGATAAGCAATCTGGGTTCCGTCGGGGGAGATTTGCGGTGCGAAATCGGGGCCATCGCGTGTGGTCAAGGCGTCGATATCGCCCGATGCCAGATCAATCGCGTAAATCTCACTATCGACCCCGGCCAACTCCCAATCGTCATCGCGATTGCCGCTGATCAGGATTGTCTTTCCATCTGGCGACCACTCCAATGCACCTGAATGATGCCGATCACCACCCGTCAACTGGCGCGGCGCGCCCCCCTTAGCCGAAACAACGAAGATTTGCGTGAATCCTGGCTTGAGATAACCCCCGCCATCGAAGCGGTACGTTACCGCGTCCGTGATGCTTGGGGGTGCTTTCCATTCCGCACCTTCGGGCTTAGCGGGCGGGTTGCCCAGGCTAAGCGGTTTTCCCGGCACGCGCGCAGTAAAGGCGATCTGGCTGCCATCGGGTGACCAACTGATGCCGCCGGGGCTCTCGGGCAAAGCTGTTATGTTTGCAGCTACACCGCTGCTCATCCATCGAACATGAAGCTCCGGGCCGCCGCCGCTCTTTGTCGAGATATAGGCGAGGCGCGATCCGTCTGGTGACCAGCGCGGGCTGAAATGCGCGCCTGCGCCTGTCACCAATGGGGTCTCCGCGCCGCTTGCAACATTAATCAACCAGATTGAGCGCACGGCGCTGTCGGTCATAATGTCATTGGCCATGCGTACATAGGCAATCTGGCGGTCATCAGGGCTGATCTGCGGGTCCGTTGCGACCGTCAGGTTGAACAGATCCGAACCAGTGAAGTGCGCAGACGGCGCCTCTGCCTGATCGTCGGCGGCCAGTGGAATGGCTGGGACAGCCAGCAGCACTGCGGCAGCAAGGAGTTTTAGTGAATGCATATTGAGAGGCCCTTTGGTCGCAAGAACTAAGGGGCGCACTCATGCATATCTGCGAACTTAATGCCAGCGAAGAAAGGCTACGATTTGTCGTCCTTGCCGCCATCCGTGCCGCTACCGGCATCAGCGTCGGGCTTATTCTTTGGCGCAGCCTTCTTTGCAGTCGATTTCTTCTTCGCGGCGGGCTTACGCTTGGGCTTAGCCTTCGGTGGCGCGGGCGCGAGTTCGAAATTGGGTTTGCCGTCTTTTATCGTGACATGCACTTCACCGCCCTCGACAAGTTTGCCGAACAAAAGCTCTTCCGCCAGGGGTTGCTTGATCCGATCTTGTAGCAGACGGCCCATCGGGCGCGCGCCATACAGCTTGTCATAGCCCTTGTTGGCTAGCCATTCACGCGCATCCTTGTCGAACTGGATGTGCACGTTTTGCTCGGCAAGCTGCAGTTCAAGTTGCAGGATGAACTTGTCGACCACGCGGGCAACAGTGCTCTTGCCGAGATAGGCAAAAGGCACAATAGCATCGAGACGGTTGCGGAACTCTGGAGTGAACATCTTCTTCACCGCTTCATCGCTCGCATCTTCCTTCGACACGTCGCCAAAGCCGATGCCCTGTGTTGCCATCATAGCTGCACCAGCATTGGTGGTCATGATCAGCACGACATTGCGGAAGTCGACTGTCTTGCCATGATGGTCGGTCAGACGGCCGTTATCCATCACTTGCAGCAGGATGTTGAACAGATCCGGGTGCGCTTTCTCGATTTCGTCGAGCAGCAGCACGCAATGCGGATTCTGGTCGATCGCATCGGTCAGCAGACCACCTTGGTCGTATCCAACATAGCCCGGAGGCGCACCGATCAATCGCGAAACGCTGTGGCGCTCCATATATTCAGACATGTCGAAGCGCTTGAGGTCAATACTCATGATGCTGGCAAGCTGACGCGCGACTTCGGTTTTGCCCACGCCTGTCGGGCCGGAGAACAAGAAGCTGCCGATGGGCTTATCCGGATCGCGCAAGCCTGCGCGGCTCAGCTTCATAGCCGTCGACAACCGGTGGATCGCTTCGTCCTGACCAAAAACAACGTGCTTCAGGTCGCGTTCGAGGTTCTCAAGCGCCTTCTTGTCGTCCTTGCTGACGGATTTTGGCGGAATGCGTGCCATGGTCGCAATGACTGACTCGATTTCACGCGCAGTGATCTTCTTCTTGCGGCGGCTGGGCGGAACCAGCATCTGCATCGCGCCCACTTCATCGATCACGTCGATCGCCTTGTCAGGCAACTTGCGGTCATTAATGTAGCGCGCGGACAGTTCGACCGCGGTCTTCAGCGCATCAAGAGTATACTTCACTTTGTGGTGGTCTTCGAAGGCCGTCTTCAGACCCTTCAGGATCTTGATCGTCTCATCGACCGTTGGCTCATTTACATCAATCTTCTGGAACCGGCGCAGCAGCGCGCGGTCTTTCTCGAAGTGATTGCGGAATTCCTTGTATGTGGTTGAGCCGACACAGCGGATAGCGCCTGAAGATAGCGCAGGCTTAAGCAAGTTGGACGCATCCATCGCGCCGCCGCTTGTGGCGCCCGCGCCGATAACAGTGT
>JABDKI010000167.1 GCA_013002295.1 Altererythrobacter sp. | reverse complement strand
GCTCGATATGGTCCCACAAAGCGGGGCCACCGCGCTTGGGGCGATCAACTGGAAGCCCAGCTGGCTTGTTGATCACCAGCGCTTCGCCGTCTTCGAAGAGTATTTCGATATTCATTACTTGGGGTTCCTTGCCACCGGCACCCTCCACCCTTCCGCCCGGATGGTATCCCGGTAGGCTCCGGGTGGAAGGGTGGAGCGAGCGGGTGGCTACGGCACGCTGTTAAGCGGCCTTAGCCAAAGCCTCAGCAATCAGTTTGCGAGAGTTCGCCACGCCATAAAGCGCGATAAAGCTGCCCATGCGCGGCCCCTGGTCGGAACCAAGCAGCGTCTGATACAGCGCCTGAAACCAGTCTCGCAGGTTCTCGAAACCATAGGCTTCGTCCTTGCCGATCTCGTAAACCGTGGTCTGCAGGTCTTCGGCTGGCGTAACTTCAGATGCGTCCGCCAATGCCGCATCCAAAGCCTTCAGAGCCTCGACTTCCCCACCCGCCGGCGCGCGCTTGTTGAGCGTCGGCACAATGTAGTCACGCGTGTAATTGATGGCACTTTCGATCAGCGCCGCCAGTTCGGGCCGAATCTCGACATCGCCAAGATAAGTGCGGAGATAGTCCGTCAAAGCTTCCCGTGTTGCTTCCGCGCCCAGCACGCTCGCCAGGTTGAGCAGCAAGCCGTAGCTGACCGGCAAGGTATCGCCCGCCCCCGGCGCCTCTTCAGCTTCATAGCGGCCGTTGGCGCGCAGCAAATGCCACACCGGATTGCCGAGCTGCTTGTCGAGCGGCTGTGTCGGGATACGCTCGCGGAACTGCCAATAATCATCGACCGCGCGCGGGATCACACCGACATGCAGCTGCTTCGCGCTCTTCGGGTTTGGGAAGATGTAAAAGCCAAGGCTCTCTGCCGAACCATATTCCAGCCACTGCTCGATGGTCAGGCCATTGCCCTTTGACTTCGAAATCTTCTCGCCATTCTCGTCAAGGAACAGCTCGTAGATCAGTCCATCCGGCTTCCTACCGCCCAGCACCTTCGCAATCTTGCCTGACTGAATGCCAGTATCGGTCAGGTCCTTGCCGTACATCTCGTAATCGACATCCAATGCGACCCAGCGCATGGCAAAGTCGACCTTCCACTGCAGCTTGGACATGCCGCTCAGGGCAGACTGTTCGATCACGCTGCCGTCTTCGTCAGTGAAGCGGATCGTCCCCGCATCTGCGTCGACAACTTCAACTGGCACTTGCAGCACATGGCCCGTCTGTGGGCTGATCGGCATGATCGGAGAATATGTCGCGGCGCGTTCTGCCCGCAATGTCGGCAGCATGATATCAAGGATCGCCTGATTGTTGCGCAGCACATTGCGCAGCGCATCGTCAAACGCGCCGGAATTGTACCGATCACTCGAGGCAACAAATTCATACTCAAAGCCGAATTGGTCGAGAAATTCACGCAACTTCGCGTTGTTGTGCGCGGCAAAGCTTTCATGATCCGTATCGAATGGATTTCTGACCTTGCTCAGCGGCTTGTGCAGCTCCCCTGCCAGCATGTCCTGATTGGGAAGATTAGTCGGCACCTTGCGGAAACCGTCCATGTCGTCGCTGAACGCCACAAGGCGCGTCTTGCCGTCTTCGGGCTTCGCGCCAATCATCGCTTCGAATGCGCGGCGTACCAGCGTAGTTCGAAGGACTTCCTGAAAGGTGCCGATATGCGGCAGGCCTGATGGACCATAGCCTGTCTCAAACAGGATCGGCGAGCCATTCGGCTTTGCACCGTCGGGATAGCGTTTGAGCAAGCGCTGCGCCTCTTGAAAAGGCCATGCCTTGTTCACCCGTGCAGCTTCCATAAGATCGTTCATGCTCATAGCGATTGCCTCTTGCCCATCGCTCGCCGTGTTGCAAGTGCGAACAGCATTGATGGAGCGTGAAACACGCTTTGGGAAAGTGTGACTTTCCGGAAAAGCGCTGCCTTCTCACCAGTTTGCGCGGGGTTCAAAGCGCCAAGGTGTGACTTTCCAAAGCGGCCCTGTTCCAAGCAATCGAACTCCGTCATGCCATGCGCGTTACCGGTTTTGCGGGAGGTAGGAAAACCGATCCCCGCATTGGGACTGACCGAAGATAACTGCCGCACCCCGCTTGCCAGCCGTTCGCTATGTGTTCTAACGCTTTGGCGTGAGCGCAGCGCTTCCCTTTTCTCCTTTGGCCCTTCCCGCTTTGCATGCCAGCCATTCAGGCACTTGGCTTGCCCGCGCGAACTGCGCGGCTGAGGGAGTTTCCAAAGGCGATGCGATTATGGCCGCGGCTGATACGCCGCTGTTGATCCTGAATGCGCCGCTGGTCGCCAACCGGCTAGGCTATCCCGATCTTTCCGGGCTCGACCTGCTTGAACTCTACGCCTTTGTGCACCCTGCCCGGTTTTGCGTGCCTACGCCGCGCGGACTGGCAGAAACGCTCGGCCTGGAAGAGCCCGCAGCCGACTCCGACGTTCCGGCATTCCTGCAAAAGGCGGCGGGCGCATTGATCGCTGTTTGCAAGAGCGAGAACTGGCCCGAACGCGAGGGTGCGTGGAGCGCTCTGCAAAACCTTGTGAAGCTGCGCTGGCCATGGGCGCAGGTCCTGGCGCCGCATTTCGCGCGGCCTGAACGCGCGGAGAAGTGGCTGTTCTCTCGCCTGCCCGAATGGGAGGAAGCGCCCGAGCGCCCTGCTCCCAGACAGATTGAGCTGCCATCGGAGGCCGTGCTGGCCCGGCTCGATCAGCTAACCGGCGAAGGCGCAGAAAAACGCGAAGGCCAGCAGATGTATTCGCGCGATGCCGCGCAAGTCTTTGCACCGCGAGACAAACGCGACAATCCGCATTTACTGCTGGCGCAAGCGGGCACGGGTATCGGCAAGACTCTGGGCTATCTCGCGCCCGCTTCGCTATGGTCGGAAGCATCCGGCGGCACGGTCTGGGTTTCCACCTATACCAAGAACCTGCAACGC
>JABDKI010000165.1 GCA_013002295.1 Altererythrobacter sp. | reverse complement strand
GCCGCGGACAGGATCGCCCAACGGCAACGGAAGGGCAGCCGTGCCGCACCGATCCGTGAAGAGGCCGCGTGTACTTCCATCCGCCGGACAAGCCGGGCCGCCATATCAGCCAATTCCTGCCGGTGGTGCGGTTTGGTGTGCTGACCGGGCTCGATATCTTCCTCAACCAGCCAGATTGCGGGAAGATAGCAACGCCCCGCGGCGTCATCTTCCACCACGTCGCGCGCAATATTCGCCAGCTGGAACGCCAGGCCCAGATCACACGCGCGATCGAGCGTGTCCGCGTCTTCGCGCTTGACCCCCATGACCAGCGCCATCATCACGCCGACGGCCCCGGCAACGTGCCAGCAATAACGCATCAAATCGGCTTCGGTGCGAGGGCGCCAGTCTTCTGCATCAAGCTGGAACCCCGCGATCACCGCCTCTGCATCCTCCATGGTCAGGCCGACTTCGCTGGCGACTTGGCCGAAGGCGTCGAACGCTATGTCGCCCGTCTCTTCGCCGGCAAGCGCTTTGGCTGTCAGGGCGCGCAGAAGCTCCACCTTGGCTGCGATATCGGACTGGTCGCCCAGCTCGCCGCCCATATCCTGCGCGTCGGTCAGATCGTCACAGCGCCGACACCATGCATAGAGCATCCAGACGCGCTCTCGCGTGGTGCGGTCGAACAGGCGGCTGGCGGCAGAAAAACTCTTGGAGCCTCGCTTGATCGCAAGGCGGCTTTGCTCGACCAGCTCCTCCCTTCTCACAAATCCTCCGCTTTCATGCGGAAAATGGGCGTATGCGGTTCATACGCGGCCATCTTGTCGATCAGTCCGCCTACGGTCGTGTCGTGGATCAGGATATTCTGATGCGCCGGGCGGACAAAGCCCACTTCGGCCATCTTTTCATTGAAGGCGATCAGATGATCAAAAAAACCCATCGTGTTGAGCAAACCCACGGGCTTTGAGTGATATCCCAGCTGCGCCCAGCTCATTGCTTCCCATAGCTCGTCCATAGTACCGACCCCGCCGGGAATGGTGATGAAACCGTCTGAAAGATCAGTAAAGCGCTGCTTGCGCTCATGCATGCCGGAGACGGTGTACAGCTCTGTGCAATCGTGATTGGCGACTTCGCTATTGAACAGCGCTTCGGGGATCACGCCGATCACTTCGCCGCCTGCATCCAATGCACCGCGAGCAACCGCGCCCATCAGGCCCAGCCGTCCGCCGCCATAGACGACGCCGATTTCGCGCAGCGCCAGCGCGCGGCCGACTTCAGTCGCGAGTTCGATATAGCGCGGATCATCCGGCGTGGCAGAGCCGCAATAGACAGCGAGACGGTTCAATTTTTGAGTCACGCAGGCGTCTTTATCGCCAAGTCTTCCAGCATCAAGCCCGCAGTTGCTTTCGCGCTACCGACCACGCCGGGGATACCTGCGCCCGGATGCGTGCCTGCACCCACAAGATAGAAATTGTCGATCACATCATCCCGATTGTGCCCGCGCAGATAAGCGCTTTGCCACAGCACAGGCTCAAGGCTGAACGCACTGCCCAGATGCGCGTTGAGGTCATGGGCGAAATCCTTGGGGGCGTAGCTGAACTTGGTCACGATCCGGTCATGGATGTCAGGGATCAGACGCCGCCCGATCTCGTCCAGGATGCGCTTCTCCAGTACGGGGCCGACTTCGTCCCAATCGACCGCCAGCTTGCCCATATGGGCGACAGGGACCAGCGCGTAGAAGGTGCTCTTGCCTTTTGGCGCCATGCTGGGATCGGTGACAGTCGGGTGATGCAGGTAGATACTGAAATCCTGCGGCAGCACGCCTTGCTTGTAGATGTCGTCCAGCAGGCCTTTGTAGCGCGGACCGAACAGGATCATGTGATGCGGTATGCCCGGCCATGTGCCTTCAAGCCCGAAATGGACCACGAAGAGACCGGGGCTGAAGCTCTTGCGCGACAGAGACTTCGCATAATCCTTGCCGCGCTTGGTGCCTTTCAGCAGGTCACGATAGGAATGCATAATATCCGCATTCGAAGCGACTGCGTCAAAACGTTGCTTCCACCCGCTAGCGGTTTCGACTTCGCTTGCCCTGTTTCCGATCGTGTGCACCTGCGTGACCGCATCGCCCACAAGCATGGTGCCGCCCAGCCGTTCGAAATGGCGCACCATCCCTGCGATCAAGCGGTTGGTTCCGCCGCGTGTCCACCACACGCCGCCGTCTTTCTCAAGCTTGTGAATGAGTGCATAAATCGCACTGGTGTTCATCGGATTGCCGCCAACAAGCAATGTGTGGAACGAGAGCGCTTCGCGCAGCTTCTCACTTTTCACATAGCTTGAAACCATAGAATAGACGCTGCGCCATGCTTGTTTCTTGATCAGCGCCGGGGCGGCTTTCAGCATGCTCTTGAAGTCAAGGAACGGGACGGTGCCAAGCTTCAGATAGCCTTCCTCGTATACGCCAGCGGCATATTCCAGGAATTCCGCATAGCCCGCGATATCGGCTGGATCGAGCTTCGCGATTTCAGCGTTCAAGCTCTCTTCGTCGTTCGAATAGTCGAAGTTCGTCCCGTCGGGCCAATTGAGCCGATAGAAGGGCATCACTTTCATCAGTTCGACGTCTTCGGTCATGTCGTGGCCGGAAATCTCCCACAGCTCCTTCAGGCATGGAGGGTCTGTGATAACTGTTGGCCCACCGTCGAAGGTAAAGCCGTCTTTTTCCCAGAAGTATGCGCGGCCGCCGGGCTTGTCGCGAGATTCGATTACAGTTGTTGCAATGCCAGCTGATTGCAGCCGGATCGCGAGTGCCATGCCGCCAAAGCCGGAGCCAATGACGCAGGCCGTCTTGCCTTCATATTTGGCCGGATCGGCCATCTGCGGTGCGCGGACCGGCGGTGTAACGGGCGTGGCGGCGTTCATTCGGTATTCTCCATGATCAAGGGATCACCCTTGCTCGCTAGCGCGCGGATTGCACGCGGAATAGATACGGGCGGCTTGCCAGAGAGGATGCGGAGCTTGTCCGGCAAGGTGGTGCGGCACGCATAAAAGCGCTCGATCAGATCTTCTGGGAGCCGATAGAACCTTTGAAAAATGTCCACGCGCCGTTCTGGTTCCGCAGCTTTGAATAACATTCGGCCCAGCGCGCGGTAAATCGAGGTCTTGCGCCAATGTTCATTGGCGCGTTCACGTACGAAATGCGCCAGCAGCGGGCCGGACAAGTGGGCATGTGATGCGATTGCCAGCGCATTCTCCACTGCGATCGGCATGGTGTAGCTGGTTAGCGGATGGCTGAACCCGCCACGCGCGCCCGCCATTGCTACACCGGGGATATCGATGCTGGCCCGATAGGCGTCGAAATTGCCGCCAGTTATGACGGGCAAAATGCCTTTCTCACGGCCTATCTCAACCCCATCGCGAAAACCCATGTCCGCCGCATATTGATCGATCCTGCGGCCTAGCAGATCTTCATCCAGCGCCCGCGTTTCGTCATAGTAAGTGTCTTCGAAGAACAGCTCATCCTTGGCCAGCGGCAGCACATACATGAACCTGTACGCACTGCGATTTCCGGACGGTGCATGCTGAGCAATGCTGGCATCCATAATCATTGGCTGCGACAGCCCATGCGGCCGGCCATATTTGAAATGACGCCCGGTGAAGATTTGCCAGCCGCCCTGCAAATGTTGCGAAGGCAGGACACTGCGGCAATCGATCACTGCCTGTGCGGCAATCCGGTCACCACTTTCCAATGTGACACCGCCCACGTCGAGCGCGCTCACCTTGCTGCCTAGCCGCAGCGCTGAGGCCGGCAGTACTGCCCGCAATCCTGCATCAAAATCGCTTGACGCGAGCGAGCGATAACCTGCTGCCAGCGCCCGGCGATATGCGGGGAAGGCAACCTCATAGCCATCATTCCATTCGGTTTTGGCAAAGCCAGCCAGCAGCGCATGCCCACCCTCAGGCAGATCGCTGTCGAACCAACTCCAACGGTGATGCCCGCCCAAGGCTGCGCCCGCTTCGATCAGCTGGAATCGCATTTCGGGATGCGCGCGATGCAGCGCTAGCGCGATCAGCCCGCCAGCGAGCCCCCCGCCCACAATTGCTACATCGGTTTCGCGCCCATTCATTGCGGCAAAAGCCCTAGGCCAGCATCGTTGCGGCGGCAATGGCGCGGCACGCAATCCCCAGAGACCTTGTGCGGTTTCCTTGCATGCGCAGCGGCCCTGATTCACTCTTTGCGCATGGCAACACTGATCCCGAGCCGAAAGGCGATCCTCGCATCCGTCGCAATCTCAATCGTAGCGGTGTTCATCCTGCTAGCCATGGATCGTCCGCCGATCTGCGAGTGCGGTTATGTGAAGCTGTGGCATGGCGATATCAACTCGATGGGCAACAGCCAGCATATCGCGGATTGGTACACGCCCAGCCACATCATTCATGGCCCGATTTTCTATGCGCTGGGCTGGTTGCTGTTTAGCAAATGGAAAATTGGCGGAGAGAATGCGACAAAGTGGGGCCTGACATTGGCGGTTTTTCTGGAGGCCGCATGGGAAGTGCTCGAGAACACGCCGATGGTGATCGACCGTTTCCGTTCGGTCACGGCCAATTGGGGCTATTCCGGTGACAGCGTGCTCAATTCTTTCGCCGATATCGGCTGGATGGCCGCCGGGTTCTACTTAGCCATGAAGCTGCCAGTGAAGACTGTCGTCGCGCTGGCGATTATCGGCGAAGTTGTCGCTGGCATGGTCGTGCGCGACGGGCTGACGCTGACTGTCATCATGTTGGTGTTCCCGATTGATGCAATCGCGGAATGGCAGGCGGCTGGCCACTAAGCCCGTGCGGAACAGCGTCGCGTTCAGCGCGTTGTAAGGGGGAAACGGAGATAATCCCCCGCTATGAAAATTTCATATCTTACAATGTCTTCGGCGCTTGCCTGCGCTGCCACATCGCTTTCTGCGCAAGACAATGCGGAGCCAAAGCAAGGCGGCCCTCCACCCGGCGTCGCAAGCGGGCAGGGCGGTCCACCACCCGGCGTGCTAAGCGGCGAGAATGTGTTCGATGGCGACTGGTTCACGATTGGCATCGGCGCGGGTTTCTCAAGCAGTTATGATGGTTCGAACGATTACACCCTGATCCCTGCGCCGATTGTGCAGGGGCGGCTGGGCGGGATCGGGATCAGCCCTCAGCCAGCGGGGATCGCGCTTGATCTGACGCCGCAGGCGGCGCGGGGGCAATCGGACTTTGCCATCGGCCCTGCTGTCCGCTTTCGCAATGACCGCGCGGACAATATCGAAGACGAAGTGGTCAAGCTTGCAGGCGAACTCGATAGTGCATTCGAAGTCGGCTTCGCAGCAAGTTATAGCATCCCCGGGGTGTTCACCAGAATGGACAGCCTGTCACTCGATCTCGGCGCACGCTGGGATGTGGCGGGCGCGCATGACGGCATGGTGATCGAGCCGCGGATTGCCTGGTCACGCCCGATCGGCCGCGGCACATTCCAGTCGATCAGTGTGAACGCAGAGATCGTCGATGATAGTTTCGCGGACTATTACTATTCGGTCAGCCCGGCGCAGAGCGCGGCCAGCGGCTTGCCGGAGTTCAGCGCCGATGGCGGATTGAACAGCCTGGGCGTAACCGCGTTCACCGCGTTTGATCTCGATGGAAATGCGCTCAACGGCGGTTTCAGCATTGTCTCGATCAGCGGCTATTCGCGGCTCATCGGTGACAGTGCCGACACGCCCTACACCGCGCTGCGCGGTGATCCTAACCAGTTCTTCATCGCCATTGGGGTCGGCTATACTTTCTAGGGGTCATG
>JABDKI010000065.1 GCA_013002295.1 Altererythrobacter sp. | reverse complement strand
CGTGGCTCGGGCTGGTATTCAACTGGGGCCTGCTGGTCGGTTGGACGCAGCTTCGCCTGGATAACTGGGATGCGCTGGCGTGCCTATATGCGGGCTGTATCTGTTGGGTGATTGGCTACGACACAATCTACGCGCTTCAGGACCGGGAGGATGACGCGCTGGTCGGCATCAAATCATCGGCGCTGCGGATGGGTGAGGCTGTGAAGGGCGGTGTAACAGCGTTCTATCTTGGTGCGGTCGCGCTGTGGGGGCTCGGTTTCTGGCTTTATCGGCCAGACTGGATCGCGCTGCTTACGCTGATACCGATAGCAGGCCATTTGCTATGGCAAGCGGCAACACTGGACCCCGCAGATTCCGACAATCCGCTTGCACGATTCCGCTCCAACCGGTGGGCTGGCGCCTTGATGGCGCTGGCGTGTTTTATCGTCGGAAATGCAGGGGCCTGACGCGCCATGTGCAACCTTTACCGCTTGACCAAGACGCAGGACGAAGTCGCGCAGTGGTTTGACGCGATTGACGCGCTTGGTGGCGCGAATTTCAGCGGCGAAGTGTTCCCCGGCTATCCGGGCATGGTTGTTGCCGAAGGGCAGCTCAAACGCATGAACTGGGGATTCCCGCTGGTGATGAAGGGAAAGCAGGGCCAACCCTTGAAACCCAAGCCGGTCAACAACACCCGCACGGATAAGCTCGACAGCTTCTTTTGGCGGCACAGTTTTGAAGAGCGGCGCTGCCTGATCCCCGTTACCGCATGGGCAGAGGCAGAAGGGCCAAAGGGTGGCAAGACGCGCACCTGGCTATCGCTGCCGGATAGCGAGCTGTTCGCATGCGCCGGTATCTGGCGGACGTCGGATGAATGGGGCACTTGCTATTCAATGGTGATGACGGACGCTGCGGGTGCGGCATCTGAAGTCCACACCCGCATGCCGGTTATTCTGGGACGCGAAAACTACGCTGCATGGACCGGGGGATCGCCTGATGAAGCACGCGACTTATGCGTCCCTTGGAACAGCGAAATCAGCCTGGATCGTACCGACCAGCCGTGGGCGGGCGGAGTGGCCTCGCAGCGCTCCTTGCTTTGACCGGCAGGGGGAGGGCCGAACATCGGTTCGCGCAGGATCGGCTCGTTCATGATGCGTCTCCCGCCCCGGAATCAGCATAGCTGACCACTTCGAACTCGATCCCGTCCCAGTCGAAGAAATAGAAGCGCTTGCCCGGGTCATAGTCATCGTGCCCGAAGGGTTTGAGGCCGGCCTTGATCACGATGGCTTCCGCCCCGTCTAGGTCATCAACAAGCAGTCCCACGTGATTAAGCGGCTGGCCCTTACTGTAACCACCCTTTGCGTCTTCATTGGTGTAGAGCGCGAGATAAGTCGTCTCGTCACCGACATGGATAGTGTCACCGCCGAATTGTGACTTGCCGCGCCAGCGCTCGTGCCAGCACAACAACTGCTTGAAGAGCTCTGCACTGCGATCGGGATCGGTGACGGTTAGATTGGCGTGTTCGATTTGGCCTTTGGGCATTGCGAGTACCTTTTCTGTTTGGGGCGCCGGATCGGGAGAGAAAAGCCGATCCGAATCACCTGACTTGTCTATCGTGCAATCTCAACCTAAGTTGAGGTCAAGGATTTAATTAGTGAAAGGCTTACACGATGCGTTCGCGGCCCAAATCGAGTGATCTGTTGCGCATTGGTGATCTCGCCCGGCGGACGGGGCTGTCCGTCTCCGCGATCCGCTTTTACGAGGGAAAAGGGCTGGTCGAGCCGATCCGCACCGCAGGCAACCAGCGGCGCTTTCTACGCAGCGATATCCGGCGTTTGAGTTTCATCCTGATTGCGCAGCAGCTGGGGCTGGCGCTGTCTGAGATCGAGAGCGAGCTTGCCAAGCTGCCGCATGGCCGAACGCCAACTTCGAGCGACTGGAATGCGATCAGCCAATCCATTCGCGGCCAATTGGACGCAAAGATCACGCAGCTTGAGCGTACGCGCGACAAGCTAGACGGCTGTATCGGATGTGGGTGCCTCAGCCTGTCGCGATGCCAGCTCTATAACAAGGATGATTACCTGGCCGCGCAAGGGCCGGGGCCGCGCCAAGTCTTGGGTTAGACTTCCGGGCCTAGCTCCGCGTCCAGATCGCGGGGGCGAGCGAAATGCACCAGCTTGCCGCAGCGAGGCTTCAGCTCCGACCAGTCATCAATATCGAGCTCGAGCACAGCGAAAGCAGCGGTCGGAAACTTGCGTGCAGCTTCGAAGAACATTTTGTTCTCATGCTCTTCCGATACAAGCTCTAGCAGCACTTCCTGCATGCCCGGATTGTGGCCAGAGATCAGCACAGTTTTGCTGTCGCCGGCCAGATCGGTAACGGTTTCCAGAATGGTATCAGAACTCGCGAGGTAAATGCGCTTGTCATACTGCACGTCTGCATCGGGCATCGCGGCTTCAATCGTCAGCCGGTTTCGCTCAGCCGGGCTGGCGATCACTGTGCCCCATTTGATGCCGTGCGTGCGGATGTGTTCCCCCATCAATTCAGCGCCGCGCCGCCCACGGTCGTTCAACCCGCGATCGAAATCACGCTTGGCCATATCGTCCCAATCGGACTTGGCGTGTCTGAACAGACCTAGGATCTTCACGTCAGGCGGGTTCCTCTCCAATTGGGACTTCAGCGGCACTGCCGATACTCGAAACACCAGCGGCGACGCGTTGTAAAGCCTCCTCCAGCGTCAATCTGATGACAGGCGTGCCCTCAGGGAAGGCGCTCAGCAGGCGGCTGGGGAAGGCTGGCGATAGAACGATGAAGTGTCCTGCATCCTCCTTGCTGCGGATCAGACGGCCGAATGCCTGCGCCAACCGTGC
>JABDKI010000051.1 GCA_013002295.1 Altererythrobacter sp. | reverse complement strand
CGGCTGCGCTGCCCGAAACGCTCTTCACCGTCTGGCATAATGTGTTCGAACGCGGGTTCCTGCGCGATGGCGAGACGCTGCTGGTGCACGGCGGCACGTCAGGCATTGGTACGATGGCAATCATGCTTGCCAAAGCCTTCGATGCACGGGTGATTGTAACTTGCGGCGATGAGGCGAAGTGTCAGGCGGCGCGTGATCTGGGCGCGGATTTGGCAATCAATTACCGCGAAACCGATTTTGTTGACGCGGTAAAGGACTTCGCAGACGGCAAAGGCGTCAATGTCGTGCTCGACATGGTGTCGGGCGACTATGTGCCGCGCAATCTGAAATGTCTGGCAGAGGATGGCCGCCATGTAACCATTGCTGTGTTAGGCGGGCCGAAGGCTGAACTCAACATGGCTTTCGTGATGATGCGGCGTTTGACGCTGACCGGATCGACGCTGCGTCCGCGCTCTGACGCATTCAAATCCGCGCTTTGTGACGAGATCGCGCAGACCTCCTGGCCCCTGTTCGCGACGCGCGAGCTGCAACCGGTGATGGACGAGGTGTTTCCGCTCAAAGACGCCGCGGCTGCGCATGCGCGGATGGAAGCAGGCGATCATATTGGCAAGATTGTGCTAAAAGTAGCGCATGACTGAGCGCCACACACTCCACGAAGACCCGCGCAGCGGCAATTGCTACAAGATCAAGCTCACTGCCGCGCTGCTCGAAGTCCCGCTGGAAGCACGGCAATATGACATCTTGCAGGGCGAGACTCGAACGCCAGAATTTTTGAATAATATCAATCGTAACGGGCGCATACCGGTGCTTCATATCGATGGCGATCACGGCCAACGTTTCTTGCCGGAAAGCAATGCCGCATGCTGGTATCTCGCATCCGGCTCTCACTTAATCCCCGATGATCGGTTCGCGCAGGCAGACATGCTGCGCTGGATGTTCTTTGAACAGTATAACCATGAGCCCAATGTCGCAACGCTCCGCTTTTGGCTAAGCATTGTCGGCGAAGCCAATCTCACAGATCAGCAGCGCAGCCAGATCATGGCAAAACGCGTTGCAGGGTGCGATGCCTTGCGATTGATGGATGAACGTCTCGCCAATTCGACTTGGATGGCGGGCGACCGGGTAACGCTCGCAGATATCGCGCTTTTTCCTTACACCCATGTAGCAGAATCAGGTGGATTCGGCCTCGAGGATTATCCAAATATCTGCGTATGGATCGAGCGCGTTAAAACCCTGACGAACTTTATCCCGATGGGCGAATAGGGCCCATGATGGCGGGGAACCCCATTCTGCTTGCCGAATCCGCCCTTTGCCCCTATCTACCCTCATGCAACGGCCGCTCCGAAAGGGGCGGCCCTTCTATTTTTACGCCCGATTTGTTCGGCGCGGGAATTCTTGAGGAATATTGATCATGGCCCAACCGAAACCGTTGATGCCGCATGCAACTGCCACCTGGTTGATTGACCACACCGGCCTGTCTTTTGAGCAGATTTCAGAGTTTTGTGGTCTCCACATCCTCGAGGTCCAGGCGATGGCCGACGACCTTGCAGGCAGCAAGTATACCGGTCGCGATCCGGTTCACTCCGGCGAGCTGACCCATGAGGAAATCGCCCTCGGCGAGAAAGATCCGACCTACGAATTGCAAATGCAGAAAGCGCCGGTAGAAGTGACCCGCACCAAGGGCCCGCGCTACACCCCTGTGTCCAAGCGTCAGGACAAGCCAGACGGTATTGCCTGGATCCTGCGCAGCCACCCGGAAATGTCCGATGCGCAGATTTCAAAGCTGATCGGTACCACGCGCAACACGATTAATGCGATCCGTGACCGCACCCACTGGAACATCCAGAACATTCAGCCGAAAGACCCGGTGACGCTCGGCCTGTGCTCGCAGCGAGAGCTTGACGCAGTGGTTGCCAAGGCCGCGAAGCGCGCTGGCATTGAGGCGCCCGAAGCAGTCGAAGGCGACAACCGGAGTGACAAGGAAAAGCTGATCGAGGAATTGCGCGCTGAGCGCGTTGAGGCCGAAAAAGCAGCGAACGAAGCTGCGCAGGAAGCCGAAGCCGAAGCTTGGTTAGAAGCCAAGCGTGCTGCTGAAGCAGGCGAAGCAGCGGATAACGCTGAATAAGAACGGTTCGTTCTAGAATCGGAAGCGATTTTTCTTGAGACTCGGGGTGGCATCCGCCATTCTATTGACATGAGTGTTAGTAAC
>JABDKI010000009.1 GCA_013002295.1 Altererythrobacter sp. | reverse complement strand
GCACGCGCGACGACCGCTGGCTTGGCTGCAAGGGGCATCAAGGCACCCGGATCGGCGAAGAAGAACAGCTTCGGGATGGGCGAGCTGTAGAACCACTCTCCGTTCACAGCGATGATCTCTGCCACATCTGCGAAACCGCGTTTCATTGGCAGGGTGATTCAATCGGGAATTTCGCAGTCTTCGGAAGAACAGCGTGGAATAATCGTGTCACTGCTCTTGAGGCCTTCGCGTTAATCGCTACCTTCAAGAAGTCATGAAAGAGCTGTTCCAACATGCCGCAATAACCGACGGGATAACCGTGCGGGTGGCGGTCAACTTCCTTCCAGAGCAATCACAGCCCGATGCTGGCAAGTGGTTCTGGGTCTATCATATTCGTTTGGAGAATGGCTCTCACGAGGCTGTCCAGCTGCAAACACGCCATTGGCGAATTACCGACGCGCGCGGAATGGTGAACCATGTTGACGGCGAAGGTGTGGTGGGTGAGCAGCCTTTGCTTAAGCCGGGTGAAAGTCACGATTATGTGTCGGGGTGCCCGCTGGCGACCCCGCATGGCTCAATGGAGGGCTTTTATGTCTTCCATTGCGAGGATGGAACGCCGTTGGAAGTGCGCATTCCGTTCTTCCCGCTCGCGGCTCCGGAAACCGCCGAACGCTAAGCTATGCTTGCGGTCCCGCTTGGACCACCCTAAATCGCTCCCACTATGAAGCGGACTCACCTGCCCTTGAACGCCTTACGCGTGTACGACGCGGCTGCGCGTCACTTGTCATTCACGCGAGCAGCAGACGAGCTGGCGGTCACGCCTGCAGCTGTGGGGCAGCAAATTCGTGCGCTGGAAGACCATTTGGGTGTGGTGCTATTCCGCCGCACTAGCAAAGGGTTGGAGCTGACGGGTGAAGGCGGCGCCGGGCTTGATGCGTTGCGCGAAGGCTTCCTGAAGTTTGAAGAGAGCGTGCAGGCGATGCAGGCCGGACAAGCTTCAGATCGCTACACGATTGCAGTTCCGCGTGAGTTTTACGCTCAGTGGTTGGGCAAGAAGCTGGCCGAATTCAAGGCTGGCAACCCGCATATTCAATTTCACATCGTCGCCGATGAAAACGCAGATTTTACCGAAGCAAATCTTGATCTTGCTGTGCGTCTCGTGGACGGGCCCGCTGATCTGGAAGGTACGCAATTGGCCGAAGCACAGCGCGTTGTTGTGGCGGCCCCGGATGCTCAGGATAGCTGGATCAGCTGGCCGGGCGCTCCTTTGCCGGATGGCGTCAAGCCCTGCGTTACCACCGGGAATCCTGGCCAAGCGCTGAGTTCAGCGATATCCGGCCTCGGCAAGGCGATATTGCCTTACCCGCTCGTGGAAGAGGCGGTCGCTGCGGGCAAGCTTGAAATCCTTGAAGGGCCGGACCCGGGACGCCGTGCTTATTGGCTCGTCGCGCCGCTGCCGCAGTGGCGGCAAAAGAAAGTGAAAGCGTTGGTCGCGCATCTGACCGCAGAGTGACCGCTTCGCTGCCAACACCGTCACTGGAAACACCGCGTTTCACAATGCGCAAGCTTGTGCGCGAAGACACAGCTGCTCTCTTCCCGACGCTCTCTGACCCGGAACAATGCAAATACATGCTGAGCGCTGCGTTCGAGACAGAGGAAAAGCTCAGCGATTGGCTCTGCGATCCCGATTGGAACGGCCGCAGTTGGAGTGCGATCGAGCGTTCTACAGGAGAGCTTGTGGCGCGGATTGTCGCTGTGCCGTGTGAGCATGAGACAACAGAATTAGGCTACATCACTGTTAAGCACCGCCAAGGTGAAGGCATAGCCTTTGAATGCACGCAACGCTTGCTCAAACAGCTGTTCGAGGTGGAAAATCACCATCGGGTGTTCGCTATCACCGATCCGCGAAATATGGGTTCAAACCGGTTGATCGAGAAACTCGGGTTCCGTCGCGAGGCCCACTTCATTGAGAATATCAAGACGCATATCGGGTGGTGCGACGAATACTATTGGGCAATGCTCGCCAGTGAGTGGTTCGAGCGGAACTGATGCCGCTACGAAGGCATTGATAGCGAAACGCGGTCAGTGACCGGGTCATATTCTACCGCAACACCCGCTCCGCGGAGCTCGTGAAACGGTATGAAACCGTTTCCGGTTTCCAGTGCGCTGACGATCCGCCTTGGCAGGGCTTGCGCGCGCGAACCCAAAGCATCCGCCACGGCAGCGGTTGCGATGTAAAGCTGCGCACCTTCCTCGATACGGATTGCGGCACGCCCTTTGTTTTCTCCGTCAACCAACAAAGCCTTCGTCACGGTCAGGCTGCCATCCGATGCATTGTAATTGGCAGAGGCGCTACTGCCGCTGGCCGGTTGGCTGGGTGCAAGTGTGGCTAGATCATAGTTCAAATTCAGGAATGCACCGGGTTCGAGCCCTTCCGCTGCTGCAAGTGCCACCGCCGCCCGCGCGTCAGAACGCTGAGAAGTAGGTAGCGAAGAAGTGAAATCTGCAAATGCGCTCGCAAAATTACGGCTATCTGAAAGTGATGCGAGCGGCTGGGTGACATTCTGTTCAACCGCGGCAGGCACCTGCACAATTGCTTCAACTTCCGGCTCAGGAAGCAAGTCGAGGGCTGCAATGGCCGGATGACTCGCAGAGAGTTCGGCCAATCGTTCTAACGAGACTTCGCCTGCGACTTCTGGCAGCGACATTCGCAATGGGTAGATCTCTAAATTCGGCAAGCTTGAGCCACCTTCGACCAAGGGCCTGTCGCTTTTGGTTGGTGGCCATGCCAGCGTCATAGCCCATGCAATTGCTATCAATGTCAGCGTTGCCAGCCGCGGTGCACGATCAAGTAACCGGTCAAGCCAATCTCGATCCTCGATCAAGTCGCCGGCATTTGAGATTGAGTACGCGGACATTTGACAATCAACCAACCAGTCCCGTCCAAGCGACGAATACGCCGCCCATGGCGATGGCGACGCCATAAGGAAACTTTGCGTGCAGGCTCCCGTCTTCGGGTTTCTTCAAAGGTAACATGCGTCGCAAGACCATCCAGCTTAGGATGGAGATAATTCCGGCTATCGAGACCCAGAGAAGTAGATTTAAGCCTTCGCTCAAGGGAAAAAAGGCCGCCAGTCCAGCGTAGAATTTCGCATCTCCTCCACCCATGATACCAGCGGCAAAGATGCCTGCCCCAAAAACCATGGCAATCAAGGCATGCGCGAAATGCCAACCGGTCGTGCTTAGACCACCGAGATAGAAGGCATGCGCCAACCCCAGCAACAGTAACGCCAGCGACAGCCAGTTGGGCAGCCGCCGATCGCGAATGTCACCGATTGCCCCGACAAGCAGGAGCAAGGTCAGTGCTGCTGGCCAGAGCAGCGCGATATCCAAGGGTTAGTCCTCG
>JABDKI010000008.1 GCA_013002295.1 Altererythrobacter sp. | reverse complement strand
CGGCATACGCGATCGGCTCCGGCGTTTGGTGGATGGGAAATTCATCGCCCCTGCTAAGTGCCATCGATCAATTCTCCTCCAACATTCTAAGGCTGCCATGCTCAAGCGCGAGCGCGCAGGCTCCGCGCGCCATGGACAGGAAATTGGCATCGCCACGTTCCGTGCGCTCGACAAAAGCGGCGCTGAACACCGCTGTCGACACGCCGTGCAACGCGCCGATCACATAGTCGCGCCAAATGTCATCGAGCGTCAGCGGCACGCCGCGCGCGGTCATTTCTGAACAATACAGGTCGAGCAGTTCGGCCTCATATCTTTTCCGCAGATCGTTCCCGATCCCGCAGCCCATGAAATAGCCAATATCGGTCATGGGGTGACCAAGCGACAGCGTTTGCCAATCAAGAATTGCAATCGGTTCCGCCCCGCGGCCAATCCCGAACAGCATGTTATCGAGCCTGAAATCGCCATGCACCATGCTGACTTTCGGGTGATTGCGTGACAGCCACGCATCGCTTGCCGCAAGATCTGAGCAGACTGCCATGTACTCCGGTTCAAGCGCATCGGCATAGCGTTCGGCGAAGACCGCCTGCGCTTGCGGATAGAGAGTGCGGATTTGTGCAGTTACGGCCTCTTGTGGTTGGAGCCAATCGAGAGAAAGGATCGCGGCATTCCTCCATGATGGGGCGTGCAGAGCGGCGGCTTGACGGATTGCATGGCATGCTTCGTCAAACGCACAACTTTCTAGCTGATTGCCTCCTTTTTCAGGCGCAAGATCTTCAAACAGAAGCACAAAGCTGCTTCCGTCCTCATTGACTTCGGCAGCGTAGGTGGCGGGAACCCGCACATCGAGCTGCTGCGCCAGATCGCGGTAGAATCGGACTTCCTTGGTGTAGAGGCCCATCATCGCCGCCGTGTCGCGGCTGGTTGGATTTGCGGCTGGAAACTTGCCGGCAACCGTTGCCGGGCCTGCGTCTGCCTGATCGTAATCCAAGCTAATCCTAGCACTATCGCCGACTTGCCCAGTTCCAATTGGCTCCCAGCGAAAGCTGATAACATTGCCGTGCTTAAGCACCCCGGCTTTTTGCAAGCGATCAGTCAGCCAATCCGGCGTTATGTCATCGGGATGTGACGGAAACTCCGCCATGTATCCTTCTCCCCTCTCGGTCAGCATATGCGGCATGTTGCTCGGCTGCAATTGGGCATGGAACACAAAGTTCCTTGCTCCGTATTCCCGCCGAGCCTATTCGCATGGCAATGACAGATAAACAGAACGATCATGAGCTTGCAGGACGCAAGTTCTATCCTGCCAACGAGGAAGCGCGGTTCACAGAGGACTGCCCCGACCAGACACCGCAAACACAGCATCCGGCTTACAAGCTGGCTTTTCGGGACACCGATTTCCTGCTGCGTGACGAACTGCGCCCGGTGCGCTTCCAGCTGGAATTGCAAAAGCCGGAGATGCTGCTTGATGAGGCGCGTGTAGGATCGACACTTGTGATGTACGGCTCGGCGCGAATTCCTTCCCCTGAACAGGCGCAAGCCAAGATCGACGCGGCCGCCAACGGCACCGAGTATGAGCAGCTGGTGGCGAAACGCCTGGCTGAGAAGGCCAAATATTACGAACAGGCGTACAAGCTTGCCAGGCTGGCATCAGAAAAGGCCATAATTGAAGACGGCCTACGGCAGTTCGTAGTTTGTTCGGGCGGCGGCCCATCGATCATGGAAGCGGCAAATCGCGGTGCGAGCGACGCAGGCGCTGAATCAATTGGCCTCAATATCGTGCTGCCGCATGAGCAAGCGCCCAATTCCTATGTGACGCCCTATCTTTCGCTCAACTTCCACTATTTTGCGCTGCGCAAAATGCACTTTCTTCTGCGCGCACGGGCTGTTGCGGTTTTCCCGGGTGGCTTTGGTACCTTCGATGAATTCTTCGAACTGCTTACGCTCATCCAGACAGGCAAGATGAAGCCGGTGCCAATCCTGTTGTTTGGCAAGGATTTTTGGAATCGCGTTGTCAATTTCGATGCGATTGCGGAAGAAGGCACCATCGCAAAGAAGGACCTTGAGCTATTCAAATGGTGCGAGGACTATGAGGATGCGTGGAACCACATCGCAGAGTTCTACGAGCTTGAGCGTTAGGTGATCGTTCGGACGGCTTGATGGCCAAGCGGTCCGTTTCCTGACCCATACCCCGGTGCCGCCTCAATGGCTCGATAAACGAAGTTGCGCGCGAGCGTGACAGCATGCTCGAGCGATTGACCATGCCCCAACAGCGTCGCGATTGCCGCCGACAGCGTGCACCCGGTACCATGAGTATGAGGCGTGTCGATGCGTGCATGGCTGTATTGCAGCGCCTTGCCATCAGGAGCCACCAGCAGATCGATAACCTGGTTTGCGCCCGAGTGTCCGCCTTTCGCAAGAACATAGGCGCTATAGCTGTGTGCAAGCTCAGCGGCTGCGCTTTCCATCAAACCCGTATCGCGCAATTCGCGTTCAGCCATATGCTCTAGCTCTGGCAGATTGGGGGTCAGGAGCGTC
>JABDKI010000001.1 GCA_013002295.1 Altererythrobacter sp. | reverse complement strand
CAGTATAGCCGCTCGAATGTGACATTTTCGCATTGTAACGTGTGCAAAAAGACCTTGCTGAGGCATCACAAATTGCGCGAGCAAACGCCTTACGCAGCCCTGTGACCACTAGGATGAGAGAATCATGAGCGATTTCCGCGTATTGTCACCCACCATGCTAGCCAGCCCGCAGATCGGGCCAACCGAAGTTGCAGAAGCAGCCGGCCAAGGCGTGTCACTGATCATCAACAACCGGCCGGATGGCGAATGCCCCGATGAACCGCAAGGCCCGGAGATTGAAGCGGCTGCAAGGGACGTGGGGCTGGACTATCTTGCTATTCCGATCGGCAGCGCCGGATTCGGAGAGCCACAGGTCGAAGCTATGCAGCAGGCCATTGAGAACGCGAACGGAAAGGTTCTGGCCTATTGCCGCAGCGGAACTCGCTCGACTTTGCTTTGGTCACTCGCACAAGCGCGGGCTGGCGAGGACACTGACACGATTGCGGCCGCTGCTCGTCAAGCAGGGTACGATGTATCGCCGGTTAGGGCGGCGATGGACATGCTGTCGGCACAGGCCAAAAGCTAAGGCCCGCTCTTTACCCTTACTTGCGATAGTCCAATGGTGGTGCGCGATCTCCGAGTAGGGACTTGTACTGATAGTCCGGCCCACGTGAGCGATCGAATTCCGCTCTCGCCGCAGCTCGCAGGTCGGAATTGATATAAAGCTCCACTGCCATGAGCGTCATGGCTTTGGCTGCAACCATAGTACCCTTATAGCCGATAGAGTGTCCACTTGCGGCAACCGCTTGCCAGCTATGTGCGCTTGTTCCAGGCACCCAAGTGGCCGTGCGAACGCCCACTGTTGGCGTGGCCCAAGACACGTCGCCAACATCGGTAGAGCCATAGCCCAGGCTCTTATTGTAGGATCCTATTTCGGCAGCACTCTCTAGCGGTTTGGCGGCATCACCCAGCGATTCCTGAATTGCTTCAGCCCATGCGCGCTCTTCAACAGAATACACAACCCCGCCGACTTGACGGAGCTTGGCGTCCATCACTTTCGCCAGCGTCTCATTGACCAGCAGCGGATTATTGCCGTGGATTACTTCCCATTCGACCTGCGTGCCTGTGCCTAGTGCAGCTCCGCGCGCAGCATCTTCGAGGCGCGTCCAGATTTCCTCAACCCCTTGTGGGTCAGGATGACGGACGTAGTAAAAGTTCTCCGCAAAATCAGGCACGACGTTTGGCGCATTGCCTCCTGCTGTCACAACGTAATGCATCCGAGCATCCTGCGGGATGTGCTCATGCATCATGTTCGCCATCATGTTCATGGCTTCGACACCATCCAGCGCGGAACGCCCTCTCTCGGGAGCGCCAGCCGCATGCGCAGAAACACCGGTAAAGCGAAACTTGGCTGAGCGATTGGCGAGGCTAGTCCGGGCAGCAGCACTATTTTCGTCATCCGCATGCCAGTGGATTGCAATGTCGACATCGTCGAACATGCCGGCGCGAGTCATGTAGACTTTGCCCGACCCGCCCTCTTCAGCTGGCGTGCCGTAAAGACGGATTCGGCCCGGCGTGCCAGTCGATTCGAGCCAATTCTTCACCGCTATCGCCGCTGTAAGTGATCCGGCGCCAAACAGATTGTGCCCGCAGGCATGGCCCGCGCCCTTGCCTTCGATCGGATCACGTGTCGGCTCGGCGGATTGGTTGATGCCAGGCAGCGCATCCATTTCAGCAAGGATCGCGATCACCGGCCCGCCTTCGCCCCATTCAGCAACGAACGCTGTCGGAATTTCGGCGATGCCGCCTTCGATGGTGAAACCTTCTGCTGTCAGTTCCTCAACCATCAGCGCGCTGGTGCGTTCTTCAAGATAGCCCAGTTCGGCCCAATCCCACAGCTGTTGCGCCACGCGCTGCGTGCGTTCTGCCTCCGCTTCAACATTCGCAATGGGATCCGCCTGCTGTGCGGACAGCGGAGCGGCGCTCAAAACCGCAAGGGCAATCAGGCTTACATATGGCTTCATGGATGTTTCCTCTCTCAATTGCCTGCTTGCCGCAAAGCTGCCTCCGTGCCAATTGCAAATTCCATGAATTATTCGCCTGAACTCGTGCAATTTCTTGGTTCGCTTGTCGCAATTCTCGCGGTGGCGGGGTTGGCCTGGTGGATGAAACTGGGCGGCGCGCCCGAACTTTCGAATGAGAAAGAAGCACAGGCGGCTGCAAGTGAAGCCATGGATGGCTTTGAATCAGTAGAGACAGCTGTCGATGCAAATGGAAGGGGCGCCATTTTACGTGACCGCTCCGGCTGCCTCCTGCTCCTTAAGCAGCATGGAAACAAATTTGCCGGACGATTGCTGACGCATTCCGCAACAGGGCGGATCGACAAGGACAAGCTGGTTGTCGATTCAGGAGAGCGGCGATTTGGCGTTGTCGCACTTGCCATCGATCACGCGCAGTCTTGGGCCGATCGCATCAATGAAGTAAGGTCCGCAAGCGATGCCTGATTTCTCGCCTACCGAATATGCCGTTCCTGGCTTTGTATTGCTCGTCCTGATCGAGATGATCTGGGCATGGCGCCGCCGGCCGGATGCCTATGAACCGCGCGACACATTGACCAGCCTCGCTTTCGGGCTCGGCAGCACCGTCTCAGGCCTGTTATTCGGCGGGTTCTTCTTCCTGCTTTTCCTTGGAGTGTGGGAATATCGGCTAATCGATTTCGGCCCTGAATGGTGGGCGGTATGGTGGGCATGGCCGCTGTGCTTTGTGCTCGACGATCTCAAATATTACTGGGTGCACCGCGCGGGTCACCGCATTCGCTGGATGTGGGCCGCACATGTGAACCACCATTCGAGCCAACACTACAATCTCTCGACCGCGCTCAGGCAAACCTGGACTGGGCCGTTTACCTTTGGGTTCCTGTTCGCAATGCCGCTGGTGCTGCTCGGCTTTCACCCATTGATGATCGCCATCTGCGGCGGCTTTAATCTGATCTACCAGTTCTGGATCCACACCGAGGCAATCGACAAGATGCCGCGTTGGTTCGAGGCGGTAATGAACACCCCCAGCCATCACCGCGTCCACCATGCCACCAATCCGCGTTACCTGGACCGGAACTATGCCGGGGTTTTCATCGTCTGGGACAAGATGTTTGGCACGTTCGAGGCGGAGAGCGATGACGAGAAGATCCGCTATGGCATCATCAAGCAGTTAGGCAGCTTCAATCTGCTGTGGGCGGTGTTCCATGAATGGATCGGCATGCTGAGCGATATCTGGCGCGCACCGTGGAAGCACAAGCTATCCTACCTGCTGCGTGAACCCGGTTGGACACATGACGGTAGCCGCGACACGTCCGATACAATCCGCGCGCGCTGGCAGGAGAGACAAGCCGCAGAAAATTCGGTTGCATCGGAAAACGCGATTGCAGGCGAGCAAGAGCCTGCGTAACACTCTCCTTCACGAGGAGAGAGAATGGATACCTTCGATTATATCGTAATTGGCGGCGGTAGCGCCGGCAGCGCAGCTACCGGCAGGCTTGCCGAAGACGGCAGCAAGACCGTTTGCCTACTCGAAGCAGGCGGGAAGAATGACAACTTCCTGGTCAAGACACCGGGCATGATGCCCTTCCTGTTGAAGAACGCCAATTACCGCTACGACACAGTGCCGCAAAAGGGGCTGAACGGGCGCATCGGGTATCAGCCACGTGGCAAGGGCCTGGGTGGCTCCTCAGCGATCAACGCGATGGTTTATATCCGCGGCAACGCGTGGGATTATGACAATTGGGCCGCGATGGGATGTGCCGGATGGGCCTATCAGGATGTCCTGCCCTATTTCAAACGCAGCGAGGGCAATATTCGTGGTGGTGATGACTACCACGGCGGCGACGGACCCCTTTCCGTCTCTGACCAGAAATGGCCCAATCCAACCAGCACCGCTTTTGTCGAAAGCGCAGCTCAGCTGCAATTGCCGCGTAATTCAGATTTCAACGATGACAACCAGGAAGGCTTCGGCCTCTATCAGGTTACGCAAAAGGATGGCGAACGCTGGTCTGCCGCGCGCGCCTATGTCGAGCCGCTGCGCGGTAGGCCCAACCTCGATATCCGCACGGGGACACTGGTCGAGAAGCTTGTCATCGAGGAGGGTCGCGTCGCTGGCGTCGCGATCAAGCGAGGACGTAAACGTGAAGTGGTGAAGGCTCGCCACGGTGTGATCCTGTCAGCCGGCGCGTTCAATTCTCCGCAGATCTTGATGCTGTCTGGAATCGGGCCGGGCGAGCATCTGCAGCAGCACGGCATAGACGTGGCGATCGACAAAGCAGCGGTTGGGAGCGAGCTTCAGGATCATATCGACTATGTCTCGGGCTGGGCGACGCAGTCCACAGACCCGATCGGCAACTCGCTCAAAGGCACTTGGCGGATGGCAAAAGCAATTATCGAGCATCGCCGCAAGCGCACCGGGATCATGACGACATGCTATGCTGAAAGCGGCGGCTTCTGGAGAGTCATGCCCGATGCTCCGGCTCCGGACGTGCAATGGCACTTTGTGCCCGCTGTACTTGAGGATCATGGTCGCGAGAAAGTGAACGGACACGGCTTTTCTCTCCACGCCTGCGCTTTGCGCCCCGAGAGCCGCGGCACAGTAA
>JABDKI010000206.1 GCA_013002295.1 Altererythrobacter sp. | reverse complement strand
CTATTCGCCGACCGAGAACTGTTGGGCCGGAGTCCAAACCTTGATGACCTCGCCTTCGTCTATCTGCATTGTCGCAACACGCCAGAAATAAGTCCCGGGTGGCAGATCGCCGATCAGGATGGCGCTCTTCTTGATCGCAACTTCGTCAACCAATAACGATCCCGGATTAGCGCCATTCCAAAGCTGGAACGCATGAAAGCTGTCACCACTTCCGTCGGCTCGCCAACCAAATTTGAAGGAATCGGCAAAAGGAGATGGTTCAGCGCCAGCCTCAGCCCCGACGCGTTTTCTGCGGAAAGTGTAGGGGCGCGAGAAACCTTCCAAACCGGATTCAGCAACGCCGCGTGAGCGTACGAAGTATCGACCGTCTTCAACGCCCTCGAAGGCGGCAAGAGGTGCAGTGCTGATTGTTTGATCGATGATTTCGATAAAGCCGGCATCTCGGGCGAGCTGGGTGCGATAAGCTGTGGCCCCATCAATCCCCTCAATCGAAAATTTGACCTGTTCATCGGTCTGTATGCGGCCGCCATCTGCCAGCACAGGCGCGTTCAACAATCGTTCCGAGGTCAAATTTCCTTGGGGGCTTGCCGCTACGCCTTCTCCCAGAGCCGCAATGAGAGATTGATCGCCTTGGTTGACCGCCACCTCACCTTCAATGACCTCGGTCAGACTCAGATCATTGATCTCGGAATAGGCGACCCTGAATTCTGTGCCGCGAACAGCGGTTACAGCGATTGGCGTGCCAACGCGGAACCGCGCATCGCCCTCAATCTTTGGTGCCTTGGCCTCACCGCGACCTTCCAGAACTCTGATTTGAACGTCGATCTTCTCGTTGATGACGTAATGACGCGCATCGATAATCTGGATGCGCGAGTTTGATGGAACAGTGACTAGCGTGCCATCTTGGCTGCCGACTGCAGCAAAACCGTTGGCACCAGTGGAGATTACACTGCCTTCACGAAGTGCCTGACCGATCTTGGCCACCAACTCCTCACCCGAGCGGGAAATTGATACGGGCCCGTTAAATGATTGCAGGGTCAGTTCCACTGGTTCGTATTTGAGGAGCCGCCGCGGTATCTTGATGGGTTGCCCAATCTGCAACCTTCGCGGGTTTCGAATACGATTGGTAGACCGCACTTCGCTCATTGAACGGGGATCAAGCAGATAGTCGCGCGCCAAATGATACAGCGTGTCGTCCGGCTGAACGATGTAAGTGAATTCACCTTCGGGCGCCGCAAACGCAGGGCCTGCCCACAGGGAAACTATAGCTGCGAAGGCAGCAGAAATTGCGGCTCCATGTTTCATACCAATGACTCTCCAAGCAACAGCTCATCGTAGCACGCGCCATCGGCGATCATAGCCTTGCGGGTTCACTGCAAGCAGAATTTACAAATTGCAGTGGTACCCGCTCCTGGAAGCCCCGTGCGATGCGGTGATTCCAACGCTGACGCGCAGCTTTGGCCTGACCTTTGAGCCGGTTGAGCATCTGGCCATCACTGGTAGCTTTGAGACAGGCCGCATCGATGATGCAACGACTGGCCAATTTCGCCGCACTGCTGCAACTTTCGGCGTTGGCTACAGCCGCGAAGACTTCCGGCTGGGAAGTTCGGTCGAATTGCGCCGGGAAACCAGTCCGGCTGGCCTCGATCAAACAGTTTGGCTGCTGCGGAATGATCTGAGCTATTCGATCGATCCCGATTGGCGCCTTGTCGGCCGCGTAAACCTTGCGCGTGCCGATAACTCAAGCAGCTCAGTACTGGCCGCCGAATTTACCGAAGCGGTCGCAGGCTTCGCCTATCGCCCGGTCGACAATGAAAAGCTCAATGCCTTGCTGCGTTTCTCCTACTTCGAAGATCTTGGCCCGGTTGGCCAAATCACCGGCGGTGGGCAGACACAAAGCCCCAAGCAGGTCAGTCACATAGGTGTGATCGACTTCAGCTACGATGCTTCACGTAAGCTAACGTTGGGCGGCAAATACGGCTACCGGACGGGCAAGGTATCGCTCGGCCGTGAAAGCGATGACTTCGTCAGCTCGACAGCGCACCTCGCGGTGATCCGTGCCGACTATAACGTCGTCGAAAAATGGGACGTTCTATTGGAGGGTCGCGCACTGTGGGTCACGGCAGCCGACGACATGCGCCTGGGCGCATTGGGCGCGGTCTATCGCCACGTAAACAACAACGTAAAAGTAGGCGTTGGCTATTCACTCTCTGACTTCTCGGATGATCTGACTGACCAAAGCTACTCAAGCCACGGTCCATTCCTGAACATCCTGGGCAAATTCTAAGCAACGATCCCGGTTCAATTGGACCAACTCCTTGAGGTGCATTCAAGCTCGCTGACCAATTGGGGAGGTGGAAGCTGGCTCGTGGTCGACTAGGTCCGCGCGAGCAGCAACACAGGATGAGTTTGAATGGCCCGAGATACATCTGAAGCCGAACAGATCGCGGCTAGAGTTGAAGAATTTGTTCGCACGGTCGTTGTACCATACGAGGCAGACCCACGTTGCGGCAGCCATGGCCCGTCTGACGAGCTTGGAGCGGAACTGCGCAACAAGGCCAAGGCAGCAGACCTGCTTGTCCCGCATATTCGAAAGGACGGATCGCATTTCAGCCATGCCGATACCGCCTTGATCCTGCGCAAAAGCGGCATTTCGCCGCTTGGTCCGATTGCCTGTCATGTGATGGCTCCCGATGAAGGCAATATGTACCTGCTCGGCAAGGTTGGCAGCGACGAGATCAAGCGGCGCTTCCTGGCTCCTCTGGTGTCGGGTGACGCGCGTTCAGCCTTCTTCATGACCGAACCGGCTGAGGATGACGGCGCAGGGTCTGATCCGTCTTTGATGCAAACAACCTGCAAGCGCGACGGCAATCACTGGGTGATCAATGGCCGCAAGGCTTTCATCACCGGTGCAGACGGCGCGAGGGTGGGTATAATCATGGCCAAATCGGTCGAGGCAGATTCCGAGGGTGGAGCCTGCATGTTCCTAGTCGATTTGCCGGACCCATCGATCCAGATTGAACGTGTGCTTGAGACGATCGATAGCTCCATGCCGGGAGGTCATGCTGTTATCAGCATCAAGGATTTGCGTGTGCCGGCCGACCAGATGCTGGGCGAAGCGGGCGAAGGTTTCAAATATGCACAGGTCCGTTTGGCGCCTGCGCGCTTGACGCATTGCATGCGTTGGCTTGGCGTTGGGGATAGGGCGCAGGAGACCGCGACCGACTATGCTTGCAAGCGAACGGCGTTCGGAAAGCAGCTGATCGACCATGAGGGTGTGGGCTTCATGCTGGCTCAGAACAAGATTGATCTGAAGGCTTGCGAGTTGATGATCGATTGGTGTGCCAGCGTACTGGACACCGGCGAAACCGGAACAACCGAAAGCTCAATGGCCAAAACTTTTGTGGCCGAAACGCTGTTTCAGATTGCCGACCGGTGCGTCCAAGTGATGGGCGGCACAGGAGTGACCGGCGACACGATCGTTGAGCAATTCTTTCGTGAAATCAGAGCCTTTCGTATCTACGATGGGCCGACTGAGGTCCACAAATGGAGCTTAGCGAAGAAGATCAAGCGCGACTGGCGTGAAACTCAGGCCTAGTCGGGGCCACGCCGTATCTAGGCCGCTCTGACCTTGCTCAAGAACGCCTGCATCTGGGTGCGTAGTGTAGAGGCTTGCTCTTCCAGATCGGTCGAAGACGAAAGCACTTGGCTCGCCGCCGCGCCCGTTGACAAAGAAAGCTCACGCACGTCGTCGATATGGCTGGAAACTGCGTCCGTCGCTTGTGCAGCAAGCTCGATGCTACGCGCGAGATCTTGGCCAGCGACCGATTGCTGATCGACGGCTGAAGCAATTGCTACTGCTGTTGTTTCGAGCTGATCGACTTGTGACGCGATCGAACGCAGGGCTGACACGCTTGCACCCGTGGAATCCTGCATCGACTGGATCTGTGAGGAGATTTTCTCGGTCGCACGGCTGGTTTGCATGGCCAGCTCTTTGACTTCGGATGCGACAACCGCAAATCCGCGACCTGCTTCTCCGCCACGTGCAGCTTCGATCGATGCATTAAGCGCGAGTAGATTGGTGCGCTGCGCGATCGTTTGGATCAGCTCCACGATTTGGCCGACTTCCTGCGCGGAACTGGCGAGCTCAGATATAGTGCTGTCAGCTTGCGCTGCAGTGGAGCTGGCCTCACGCGCCAATTCTGCGGACGAGGCGGCCTGCCGGCTTATTTCACCGATAGACATGGCAAATTCGTCACTGGCAGCTGCCGCCGCAGTTGCGCCTGCATTGGCTTCTTCCATGGACTTGGAAACGAGCGATGTCTGATGTGTGGACTCTTCAGCGGAATGCGCCATTTCAGTCGCGGTGCTTTGCAATTGACTGGACGCAGCGGCCACGCCGCCCACAATATCGCCAACACTACGCTCGAACTGGTTGGCAAAGTCGCGCAGAACCTGCGCCTTCTCGGCCTGTGCGCGCTCTTGCTCCTTGGCATCACTCTCAGCACGCTCTGCGCGTTCCTTGGCCCATTTTTCCAAGCGAACATTGGCTTTCTTGAATAGCGCCAAAGCGCGCAGCATTTCACCGATTTCGTCTTTGCGCTCAATCCCTTCGATCTCGAAGTGACGGTTGCCGCTCGCAAGCATGGTCATGCCTCCGGTTACTTCGGCAACCTTCTTGGCAAAATCTTGGGACAGATATCTTAGTCCGTACACCATGCTGGCAGCTGCGAGTGCGATGACGATCACGAATGCAGCGATCATGTTGAAGAAGTACACCATGCCGCTTGCTTCCATTTCAGCGGCTGCAGCAGATAGGCCACGCTCAAGGCGGCCAGCTTCGTCAAACAAAGCGTCGCCCTGTGCAGAGAGCTCATAGGCGAGGGCAACTGAACCTTCGCTGCGACCTTCGCGCGCCAGGCGTGCGCGCAGTTCTTCAAACTTCGCGTCGTAGGCGGCAAAGCTGTCACCGATCGCATCGCTTTGTTCGACAAAGCGGGGAAGATGTATCTCCAAGGTTCCGCTGATGCTTTCAAGCTGTCCCTCCGCCTCGCGATAGCTTGCGCGTTGGCGTTCCAAAGCAGAGTCTTCTCCGCCAAAGATGTAGCGCACGGCGTTATAGCGGAATTCGCCAGCCGTGCTGCGCATGTTGGCCGAGGTTTTCGTGGCTTCGACCACTGCCGCTGACGTCATGTATCGACCGTAAAGCTCGAACAAGCCGAAGCCGAGAACCATCGACATTGCGATGACCAAGGCAAGAAAAGTCCCGAACACCGCACGGATTTTCCCAGCTAGCGGCAGATCTTGAAACCATGCCTTGATACGGAAACGCGATGCTTGGACATCATCCGTGTGCAATTGAATCTCTTCGGCAGTTTCAGCCCGCAATTGCTTGGCTACATCGTTCAGCGCACTCATGCGGCACCTCTGGTTTCTGCTAGATTGACCGCCAAATCATCTTTCTCGTTCGACGGTAGAAATTGGAAAATTTCGCTAGCGGGCATGGCCTTGTAATAGAGCCAGCCCTGGATTTGGTCGCAGCCTGCTGTGCGGACGAGGTCCGCCTGTTCCTGGGTTTCTACGCCTTCTGCGGCCACACCCATCTTGAGCGCGCGCGCAACAGTAATGCTGGAAAGCATCATGGCGCGTGAGCCTTCGTCAGTTTCAGCGTCCACCACCAATGAACGGTCAAGCTTCAGCTTCTCGAACCGGAACTGGCGCAAGAAACCGATCGATGCGTAACCTGTCCCGAAATCATCAAGCGACACATTGACGCCGAAGCCGCGGATCACCTCCAAATTGCGTTCCGCGACGATCGGGTCAAGGACAAGGCAGGTTTCGGTTATCTCAAGCTCTAGCTGCTCGGCCGGAAAGCCGGTCTCCTCCAAAATATGTCCCATTTGGATCGGGAATTCCGGATTGCGCAATTGCGCGGCTGAAATGTTGACTGACAGCATGATGCCGTCCCATTGTAATGCATCGGTGCAGGCTTGGCGTAGAACCCAAAGGCCTATCGCATTGATAAGGCCTGATTCCTCGGCGATCGGTATGAAGATATGCGGGCCAATCTGCTCTCCGTCCGGACGAACCCAGCGTATGAGGGATTCGACGGCAACGATTTCCCGGGTCTCTGCATCTACAAGCGGTTGGTAGTGCATCACGAATTCGTCGTTGATCAGAGCCCTGCGCAGTTCTTCGTCCATTTCGAGAACGGCTTCGCGGTTGCGGTCCAGACCTTCGCTGAACCAGGTGCATCGCATCTTACCCGCGCGCTTGGACGCATACATTGCCACATCGCTGCGCCGCAAAAGTTCTGACGAGGAAAGGTCGTCGACCCCAGTCGATCTGGCAAGGCCAATACTGGCTCCGACCACAACTTCTCGATTGTTGATTGCAACGGGCTTTTCAAGCTGTGAGATGATCTTGCGGCAAATGCCCTCGACAATCGTGGCGGAGGCGGGGCCGAACATCAGAATGGCGAACTCGTCACCACCCAGGCGATAGCTTTGGCCTTCGCCATTGCAGGTTTCAGAGATCATATCGGCGCATTTGCGGATCAATTCGTCACCGACAAAATGTCCGTAATGGTCATTGACCTGTTTGAAGCTGTCGAGATCGATCAACGCCATGGCCATTTCCTGGCCATCCTTATGAAAAGCGTTGAAGTCCCGGTGCAGAGCCCGGCGATTCGGGAGCTCTGAAAGTCCGTCGAAGTCAGATCTTAGCTCGCCGTTTGGATCCAAACGGCGCGAAAGATGAGCGACCCCGGCAAGATATGCGGCCGCAGCAATTATGGCTGCGGCTAGCATCCAATACGCGCTTTGCGTCGCTGCGTATGTGATGGCGGTCGCACCCAGCGCAAGCGCGAGCAGGGCGAACGGCGTTCCCCATACGGATAGCGGTTTTGCAGCAAATGCTTTGCTCATCGCTTGTTGCCCTGCCCCTTGAGTTGGCAAATTTCTCATTCGATTGTTGGACTTAACCATCATTCGCTAATGAAGCGTAAATCGTCTGTTTACTCTAATCCTTCCTACTGCCGCTGCGATCTTTTCAAGCGAGCACTGTCTGCGGTCGAGGTGTGTACAGGCTAGCCAATTCACCTTGCGGCTCGAAGCGGTCTGTCTGACCGATCACTGTTTCGCCTGCGCCAAGCATCAAAAACCCGTCCGGAGCCACTGCGCGGTGCAATTGCTCGAATGCCTTGGCACGTGTTGCCGGGTCAAAATACAACAGCACATTGCGGCATAGGACCAGATCAAACGTTTGCTTGCTTCGCGGTCTTTCCAGAACGCTATGCTTCTGAAAACGCACGATTGATCGCGTTGACGCGCGCATTTGCCAACCAGAGGCCGTTTCGTCGAAGTGTTCCAGCATCTGCTTCACACTTAGGCCGCGCTGGACTTCGAATTGGCTATAGTGACCGCTGCGGGCTGTCGCGATTGCTTGTGTCGACACATCCGTACCAAGAATGTCGATCGCCCAGCCGTCCCAAAGCTTCGGATTTTCCGCGAACTGGATAGCTATTGAATGTGCTTCCTGACCTGTCGAACAGCCCGCTGACCAGATTCGCAGCCGCTTTTTCAGCGCGCGCTTTTCAGACAATTTCGGCAAGATATGCGAGGGAATCTGATCGAAAGTCGGCTTGTCACGGAAAAAGTATGTCTCGTTATTGAGCAATGCTTCGACCACATCGCTGACGAGACCGGGGTCTACCGGGGCTGCCAGCATGCAAGCGAGTTGATCGACGTTGGATATGCCACGCTCCCGAAACACGCGAGAGAGCGCTGTGCTAACTCTCCATTTGCGACAATCGGTCAGCTGTTGGCCGGTATGCTCTGCGAGCAGGTCTGCGATAACCTGAAACGAGGCGCTGCTCACTTCCACGCAGCTACTCCTGAACGCTCGAGGATCTCTTCCAGGAGACCCTCAGGAGGCAACACCGCGCTGGTCAAACCAGCTTTCGCTACGGCACCAGGCATGCCCCATACGGCAGATGTTTCGGCGTCTTGCGCAATCACAGCTCCGCCTGCTTTGACGAGATCGGCAGCGCCATCGCACCCATCTCGGCCCATGCCGGAAAGGATCACAGCCAATGCGCGGCCGTCCAAATTCTCGGCTAGGCTTGTCAACATGGGATCAACAGAAGGGCGGCACCCGCTTTTGGCCGGCTCGGCAGCGGCGCGCGCGACCAAGTCGCTGCCTTGGCGTTTGATAACCATGTGGCTGTGACCGGTTGCAATGGCGATCTCGCCCCTTCGTATCAAAACCCCATCTTCAGCGATCACTGTTTTGCGAGCAGCCGCCATTTCGACTTGTCGCGCGAAAACCGGAATGAAACTCGACGGAAGGTGCTGTGTTACCAGAATCGGCAGATCGAACTGAGGGGGTAGACCCCGCAACAGGATGTTGAGCGCATGAATTCCGCCAGTGGACGCGCCGATGGCGATGACTTCAGGTGTCTTTGCCTGGCCGGACGGGCTGGCGATCGCAGAAGTCTTGCCCGCTTCGCGGCGTGCCTTGCTTTCCGCACCACCAAGCGCCTTGATCTTTTCTAGCAGGCACGCGCGATACGCGTCATCAAACCCGCCGGGGCGCGGTTTCAACATCGTATCCGCAGCACCCATGGAAAGTGCTGTGACCGTGTGTTCCGCGCCATCTTCGGTCAAAGAGGAAACGACCAGAACCTTGGCGCGTTCGGCAGTCTTCAGAATTGTGGGCAATGCTTCGAGCCCACCCATGCCAGGCATTTCAAGGTCGAGCAGGACCACATCAACGGGCTTGTCGCGGAGGATCGCAATCGCTCGCTCAGCATTGCTGGCTGTCGATGCGACTTCCAGCGCCGGGTCGCTTTCCACGAGCCGCGAAAAGACTGTACGCACAGTCAGCGAATCGTCCACGATCATCACGCGAATGGAGCAGTTCTCCGCTCTCCCAGCGTTTGATTCGACGTCTCGTCTAATGTCTTTTTTCGGTTCCATTGAACCGTCCTTCACGAAAATCCGACAAGCTGCAGTTTGATCTGAAGAGTTTCGTGGTCAAACGGCTTCATGACATATTCGTCCGCGCCTGCGCTGATTGCTTCGCGGATGTGGGCGACATCGTTTTCGGTTGTGCAGAAAACCACTTTGGGTTTGTCACCGCCTTCGCGCTTACGCAGATGTGTGATGAATTCGATGCCGCTCATGACTGGCATGTTCCAGTCAAGCAGCACGACATCGGGCATGACACCCTCGCACTTGTCGAGGCCGTCTTGGCCATTTTCGGCTTCTTCAACGGTGAAGCCAAGGGTTTCCAGAATATGCCTGGAGACCTTTCGGATCACTCGCGAGTCATCAACTATCAAACACGTTTTCATGCAAACCCCTGTTTATTTAGCGATGACTTATAGTTTGAAGCAGTAACCATAGAATTAAGCTGCTTTCACTGATTTTTGTTCAATGCCTGCAACTACTTGCTCCACGTCGATCAGTAAGGCTGGCCCGCGATCGGTTTCGAGCATGCCCTTGCAAACACGATTCCAGTGCTTTCCTGAACCACCTGGCACAGGCGCGATCCCGGACTGAGCGGTGGCGATGTCGTCAATCTTGTCGACTTGCAGCGCATAGGAATGGCCAGCGACCTCAATCACCGCCAGATGACTATCGCAGGGATAGATTGATGGATCTTCTGCGATGACCGTGCGGCAGTCGATTACAGTCATCGCCTGGCTGCGCAGCGCAGTGATGCCGACAACATGCCTTGGTGCACGCGGAACTGGTGCGATCACGCCCGCTTCAATCACTGAGCCGACATCGCTGGCACAAAATGCGCAACGCTTGCCCGCGATAACTGCCAAGACGAGTAGCTCGCTCATGCTGCTTCTCCTTTGCTGGCATCGCGCAAAGCGGAAATCAGCCGTTCGCGATCGTAGCGGTAGATTGAACTGTTGCGCTGGCTGGGTTCGACTTGATCGTCGGGCGCGCTGCGCAACGCGATCACGGGCTTGGCCGTCGGAAGCGATTCAACTGCGTCGAGGGTGATAACGATATCGGCGTCAGCATCAAAGGCGGGTGTGTAACCTGCTGCTTCGACCAGAGGCGCCAGAATGGTCTTGGCCCAATCGCTATCGGGAAGCTGGCAGGTCTTGCTTGCCGCCTGTCTTGGCAGCGCGCCATGAATTGCAAACAGTTTATGGCTGTCGATCAGGGCGATGCTTTCGCCCTCGATCAGCGTGACTGCTTCGATTAGCGGGTCGGGCTCGTCCACTGCCACCAGCTCGTTTGCCAGATCGACGGCATCTTCAACGCTGCCTACAGCGTGCAGAACTTCGCTGGACCCATCGGTCAAGCGCAGCAGACGGACGCTCCCATCAAGCGAGGCGCCTTCGTCGATACCGATCACAGGCAAGATCTCGCCATCTACAACCGCGCGGCATTCACGGCCCGAACGATCGATTGCAGCGGCGCTGATCGTCTCGATCCGTTTAACCAGCCCCAAGCGAACTAGGCGTTTGTGACCATCCAGTTTGCTGAACAGCATTGCTCGATCAAGGGGACGTTCGACCGTTGGCTTGCCGTCGATCAAGACTTGCGCAGATAGCGCGCGCGTTTCTGACATCAGGCCGTATTCCTGCGCGATGTTTGGTACATCGAGCAGCAGGATCGGTTGACCATCATCAAGCAAGGTCGTGCCGCAATAAATCCCGCAAGACATGATCGCCGGCGGCAGCGGCTTGACCACAATATCGCTGCTGCTTTGAACCTGGTCGACTGCAAGTGCGTATAGATCACCGGACGCCAGACGCAGCATCAGAAGATTGGCGTTCTCCCGGGGCACTTCTGCTTTCACGCCGAGCACATCTGCCAGAGAAATCATGTGCACGCGCTGTTCCCTGAATGTGACCAGTGACGTGTCACCCATGTCTTCGATCACGCCCTTGTCTCCGCGCAGCCGGACAATTTCTTCGACATAGGACTGCGGCAAAACAAAGCGTTGCCCGCCAGCTTTCAGTGTCAGTCCGGCGATGATGCTCAGCGTCAATGGGATCTGAAGATAGAATCGTGTGCCTTCACCTGGCTGGCTTGAAACCTGGATTTCGCCGCCGACCTTTTCAAGATTGTCGCGCACGACATCCATTCCCACGCCGCGCCCTGAAACCGAGCTGACTTCCTCAGCGGTCGAGAAACCGGCTGCAAAGATCAGGTCTAGGATCTCCTCGCGCGACATCTTGCTACGTTGCGCCTTGGTAATGATGTCGGTGCTGACTGCCTTGGCGGCGATGCGTTCTTCATCGAGCCCGCGTCCGTCATCGCTGATGACGATGGAAATCTTGTTGCCTGCCTGCCGCGCGGCAATCGACAAAAGGCCGATTTCGCGTTTGCCGTTCTTCAGGCGCTCAGCCGGTGGCTCAAAACCGTGATCGATCGCGTTCCTGATGATATGCGTCAACGGATCGCGCATCATTTCGATCATCTCGCGGTCGAGCTCAACCTCGCCGCCTTCAAGGTCGACCATGACCTGCTTGCCAAGATCGGCAGAGAGATCGCGGACCAGGCGCGGGATTGCTGTGTAAAGGGTCTCGATCCGTTGCATCCGCATCCGCGTGATCGCATCTCGCACATTAGTAAGGATGCTGGACAGGCGCTCGAACGGCCCGTCGACGGTAGGTTGATTGCCTGCCTCTTTCAGCCGGTGAGCCAGATCGTTGCGCGCCAACACCATGTCGGACACGCCGCTCATAACCCGGTCGAGCAATTCCACCGGCAGGCGGATCGAGCGCGGGGCTGAACTGGGCGCTGCGGTGCTGGTTGTCACGCTATCAGCGGGCCGTGCGGGGGCTGGGCTCTGACCAACCATTGGCGCAGTCTCTGCGCCGGCTTCCAGCGCAGCGATGAGCGCTTCGTCACCGCCTTCGGCCAATTCCTGTCCCGCTTCGATTGCGGTGATCATGTCAGAGATGCGGTCAACGATTGCCAGAACAGCAGTCACCAGCTGGCTGTCTGCCTCGCGCCGGCCCTTGCGGACATCGGCCAGCGCATCTTCGGCCGCATGGCTAAGCTTTTCCAGCCGCGGGAAGTCAAAAAAGCCGCAATTTCCTTTTACTGTATGAACAAACCGGAAAATGGCATCGAGTCGCGCGCGGTCAGCCGGATTGGCCTCCCAAGCAACGATTTCGCTTCCAATTGCTTCCAGCATTTCGCGGGTTTCCTCGATGAAATCCGCTAGCAGGTCATCCATGTTTGAGCCCCCGGCTTTGTGTGCACGGGCGACGGTATGAGCGAAGATGGTTAACGAACCGTCACTGAGCGGTGCGCCGCTTCATCGCTCGCCAGACGATGATCGCTCCGACACATCCGCCGACGAGGTTGGCTGCCAGTTCGGCGCCATAGATGGCGCTAACCTCAAAGTGTTCGCGCGCTATCCAGCCCAAGGGCAGCATGACGAAAAATACGCGCGCAGCGGATTGCATCAGAGCGTATTGCGCCTTGTCGAGCGCATTCAACGCGCCGTTTGCTACGATCAAGACGCCAAACCCGGCGTATCCCCAGGCGGCGATGCGCAAATAGACCGCGAACTGGTTCGTGACGTCCGGATCCTCCGAGAACATGTCGGCGAACCATGGGCCACCCCAAGCCAATAGCGCAGCTGTGACTAGCCCGTATCCCACGCAAAACAGCCCCGCCAACCACATCGCTTCGCGTGCACGATCGAACTGTTTTGCGCCCCAGTTTTGCCCGACGATTGCCCCGATCGATCCAGAAAGGGCAAGCAGCGGGACGATGGCAAAGCTCTGAACTCGGCCAGCCGCTCCAAAGCCCGCGACCGCCGCCGCGCTTTCTGACGCAATCAGAGCGGTGAGCACGGACAATCCCACCGGATTGATTGCATTGCTGAAAGACGCAGGGCCCGCAACGCGAAGCAGTTCAGATGCGGACTCGCGCATGTTGCATTGGCTGATTTTGGCTAAACTTAGCGGGATCGCGGTCCGGCTAAGCAAAGATAGTCCCACTGCGATACCGATCACCCAACCGATCAGCGTTGCATAGGCCGCGCCGGCCATGCCGAATCCTTCAAATCCGAACGCGCCGGTGATCAGAATGGGATCGAGAATCCAGTTGGCTGCGGCATAGGAAATTGACACGAGCGACGTCTTGCGCGCTTCACCTTGACCACGAAGCGTTCCGTTGATGCCCATAATCGCCATCATCAGCGGGAAACCGAATGAGAACGGCTGCATATAAGTGCGAATAAGCGGCAACTCGCGCTCGCTGGCTTGCATCAACGAGAACAGCGGATCGAGTATTGCAAAAAGCAAAAGACCCAGAAGGATGCCCAAGCTGACGGAAAGAACGACACCAAAATTTCCACGCCGCGCCGCACGTTCATCATCGCCTTCGCCCAAGGCTCTTGCGATGACAGAATTGATCCCCACCATCATGCCCACGCCCAGGCTGGTAATCACGACGCTGATTGGGAAGATGAATGCTATTGCCGCCAAAGCGTCCGCGCCCAGCTGCCCGATGAAATAGGCGTCGACCAAGCCGATCGACATGACCGCAGCGACTCCGACAATGGCTGGCAGGGTTTGAGCGACGAGATGGCCACGGATAGACCCGCGCGTCAGTTTGGCATTCTCGATCATGGCCAACGAACTAACGCAGGATCGCCACATAACAAGCGCAATTTGTGTTTGCATCCACACAGAGCGTCTTGTCCGCCAACATACTGCATGCAATACGCCTCGTCATGCCGCGCATGACCGTCAATGAACGTCCGCTCGAGTTCGATATGGATCCGGACACTCCCTTGCTGTGGGCGCTGCGCGATGCGGCAAACCTGACCGGTACCAAGTATGGCTGCGGCAATGGCGACTGCGGATCGTGCATGGTTATCGTCGATGGCGCAGCATTGCGGTCTTGTCTGGTGACGATCGCAGAGGCTGAAGGGCGCTTCATCACCACTATCGAAGGCTTGTCGCGCGATCGGTCCCATCCGGTGCAGCAAGCCATGGTGGCCGAGCAAGCAATTCAATGCGGCTTTTGTACGCCGGGTATCGTGATGGCCGCTGCGGCGCTGCTTGAGCGGAATGCCGATCCGAACGAGGCCGAGATCAAAGCGGCGATCCCGAACTTGTGCCGCTGCGGAGTCTATCCCCGGCTGGTGCGCGCGATCCAGCGGGCGGGGCGCGTTGCGCGGCGATTGGAAACTATCAGCGCAGCGCCGACACCAGGCATCAGCAGTGAAGATGCAGCTCGCGAAGTGCCTGCAATTCGCTCGCCAGCGAGCTCCGAAGAGCCCGAAGGCTAGCCGCCGATTAGAACCGTCCTGTGATGGCAAAGCGCGCGTTGAGAGGTGCGCCGACCGATGCCTGATGTGTCGCGTGACTGTTGGGGAAGTAAAGCTCGTCTGTCAGGTTTTCCAGGTTGACCTGCAACCGCAAGTTCTGCGTTACGTCATAATAAGCCGACGCATCAAAACGCGTGTAGGACGGCAGCACAGCGGTGTTGCCATTGTTGATGAAGCTCTCATCCTGGTGCGTCATGCCGATGCCCAGGCCCAGGCGATCTGTGACTTCAAACTGGTTCCAGATCGAGAACATATTCTCAGGCAGTTCGCGTGGGCGCAGGCCGGTTGGTCCCGTTCGGCTTTGCTGCTCGCCGTCTAGGAAGCTGTAGCCCGCTGATACTGTCCAGCCGGGCATGACCTCCCCTTGCAGCTGCAATTCAAAACCCTGGATTTTGGAGTCGACCACATCCAGCGTCGACGGGTCATTGTCATTGGGTTGAGGGGAGCTTTGTTCGATCTCGAAAACCGCAGCGGTGAAGCTGAGGCGGTCTGCAAAGTCCCATTTTATGCCTGCTTCGAGATTGGTGAATTTGTCCGGGTCTAATGCGTTGTTGCTTCCATTGATATTCGCAAATTGCTCGCCTGAACGCGGCAGGAAGCTCTCCGAATAGCTAGCATAGATCGAGATGCTTTCCTGCGGCTTGAAGATTACGCCTCCGCGCGGCGAAAACTCTTCATCCTTGCGGGTGCGCATATCATTGGCGGGAACGTTGAAGACCTCGATATCGAAGCTGTCGAAACGTCCGCCGACCACGACATTGAGCCAATCGGTCAGCTTGATCTCATCCTGAATATACAGCGAGACGACATCAATCTCTACCTGCGTGAAGTCATTGAGATCGCTGAACGTGGCTGTAGTTAGATCGCCTGATGCGTTCACACCTACGCCCCCGCGTAAGTTCAGCGGGCGGGTAATCGCAAACATCTCATTATCGTCATTGGTCTGATCCCAGACCGGATTGAAGCGGTCCTGATCAGACGAAGTGTTGGTGTAATCGGCACCGAAAAGCAGCGTGTGCTCGACCGTGCCTGTGTTGAACTCGCCCACCATATTCGCAGACAGGACAAGGTTTTCACGCTGTGTGTTGTCGACATAACCATCGGTTGTAACTACGCCCGGCGTGTTCGCTTGATCATAACCGGAAGCGTAGAAGTTCGAATAGACCTTGTCGTAATTGCCGTAGAATGCGCTGACCACGCCTTTCCAGCTGTCCGAGAATGTGTGCTGAAGATTGGCGTGCAGCAGATGAGCTTCCAGATCGTTGAAATTCAATTCCGGATCGCCAAAGGTGATGTCTTCGAATTCCTCGACCGGGCGGGCATCGGTGCCGGTAGGAATGCCGCGATCGATGAAGCGATAGTGATCGGCATATTCGTAGGACATATCCAGCGTTGTATCTTCGCTCAATGCAAAACGCGCGGTTGGATTGATGCCTATGCGCTCCCCATCATAGAAATCGCGGTGGTTGTTGAGGTTCTCATACATCGCATTGACGCGGAACGCCGACGCATCTCCATTTGAGAGATTGATATCGGCCTGCACGCTGTATGCGCCAAACGTGTCAATGGCGATCTGGCCGCCACTGAATGTGTCGCCAATGACACCCTTCTTAGTGACCCGGTTGAGAACTCCGCCAGCGCCGCCCCGTCCGAACAACAGCGCGTTGGGGCCGCGCAATATCTCGATCTGGTCCAGATTATAGAGGCTGCGATAATATTGCACGTCATCGCGCATGCCATCGATGAAGAAATCTGCGGTGGAGCGCACCCCCCGGAACACAATGGCGTCACGGTGCCCTTCGCCTTGCGATGTGTTTACGCCTGGTGTGTAGTCGATAATCTGACCGATGCTGGTGAGACCGCGATCAAGAATTGCCTCCTCGGTCGTGATGCTAAGACTTTGCGGGACATCGATGATCGGGGTGGGCGTCTTTACCGAATTGATCTGGTTGGACTGCAGCACCGTGCCGGTAACAATGATGGTGTTTTCATCGCGCTCAGGCGCCAGCGCCTGATTCTCTGTGCTTTCTGCTGTCTCTGCTAGAGCGGTGGTAGCAGGGGCGAAAGCGGCTGTGCCAGCAAACAGGAGAGCTTTGCCGAGAAGCTTCATTCAAACGTCCAATCATTCATCGAGTCGTGATCTGTGCTGTAGTCGCTATTGAGAATTATTCTCAAAAGCAAGAAGCAAATCTTCTTGTCGTGGAAAAGACGTTTGATTAGTGCGCATCGCACATCAGACAGCCTTGGCGGCAAAGGAGTTCACGGCGTGAAAGCAACCATCTGGCACAATCCGAAATGCGGCACATCGCGCAAAACGCTGGCTATCCTGGAAGAAGGCGGTGCGGACGTGACCGTGGTGGAATACCTTAAAGATGCGCCATCGCGGGATAAGCTGGCGCAGCTTTATCGCGATGCCGGGATCACGCCACAAAAGGGCTTGCGCATTCGCGGCACGGACGCGGCGGAGCGCGGCTTGCCAGATGCAGATGCGGACACCGTCCTCAACGCGATGGCAACCGAGCCGATCCTGATCGAACGCCCGTTGGTCGAAACGGACAAGGGCGTGCGCCTGTGCCGCCCGCAGGATGTGGTTCACGAAATTTTGTAGCTATCAGCCGGCATCGAAGCAGCGGCTTAGCGCCTGTCGCGGGTTAGAACTTCGTCTGCGGAAAGTTGCTTCCAACCCACAGCGAACACGATCGCGCAAAAACCGATCACCAGCCCGAAGGCAAGTGGTTCTGACAGATTGTAGAGCAGCACGCCCAGTGCCGGTGCAAACACGAATGCTGCACCCGCGACCGATGCCACGATACCTGAGGCCTCGCCTTGTTCAGCGCGCGATACGGCGAGCGACGTGCCCGATGTCGTGCCAGGTCGGAACAGACCGAAGCCGAGGCTGGCAATGGCATATCCAAGCGCAATGGTGTGGATCGCGTCCCCTAATGCGAAGACGAATACGCCAAAACCCGCCAGCACGATCCCGCCCAATGTCGCCGATCTCGGGCCCAGATTGAAGCGCGGTATAACCCCCCATTGCGCCACCAAAGAAGCCAGCGCGCCGGCCATCAGGACCAGTCCCACCGGACCCGCGCCCGCGAGCGGGTCTGCCCGCAACCCCAAGCGATCGAGCACCAGAAAGCCGACAATCCCGAGGATCATTGCCTGCGCATGGCCGCCGAGCAAAGCGGCTATCACCCATGGGCGCACACGCGGCTCCCACCATGTCAGTCTTTTCGGCTCACCCTCGCTGAGCGCATTCTCGCTAACGTCCTCATCGTCTTCGGCGTCATGATTTGATTGGGAGCTGGCGCTGAATGGCTCGCTGAAAGTCTTGCCGCGCGCCGCGAACCGAGGCTCGTCATCGGGCAGCCGCCAGCGCAATGCGATAAGCGCGACTACGCCGATTGCTGCAAAGGCTAGGAAAGGTCCGACCAGATCAAGTCCCGGGAAAATTAGTAATGGAGCCAGCGCCGGGCCCAGCACTGTGCCTAAGCCAAAACTTGATGCGATCAATGACAATGCATTGGTCCGTTCTGATCTTGCTGTTCGAGCGGCGACATAAGCTTGCACAGCTGGCGGTGCGGCTGACCCGAACCCGCCATATAGGCTGCGCGCGGCCGCAAAGAGCAGCAATGTCCAAAGCGCAGGCAGTAGTCCTGCGAGGCCAAACCAGAGCACTAGTCCGCAGAGGCTCATCGAGGAAATAAAGCCGACCATCCCAAGCGCCATCATCGATTTTCGTCCGCGCTTGTCAGATCGCCGCGCCCAGAATGGTGCGCAGATGACCCACAGCAGTGCTGACCATGTGTAGGCGAGGCTGATCCAAACGTCGTTGACGCCCAATTGCGTGCCGACCGATGGCATCACAGACTGCATCGCTGTGTTGCCAGCCGCGGTGACCAGCATGACAGAGAAGAGCAACGCCATTCGGCCACGCGAAATACCATTCCCGCTAACAACGGGCGGGGCAGTGTTTCCAAGCTGTGGATCGCGATCGGCCATGACAAACAGACCGCTAGGCGAGACGAGCTGTGCTTGCAATGCAATCGCGCATCTGCGATTCAACTTGCCAGCCATCCCCCCAAGCGAATTGACGCGGAGCGTGATTCCAACCTCATGACTACCAAAGCCATTGAAATCAAACGACGCTTGACCGAGCGCTTTTCCCAGTACGCTGCGCAGTGCGCGGTATTTTTTCGCGGGTTTGTGGAACATCCACGTATGGTCGGATCGATCATACCGTCCTCGCGCTTCACCGTGCGCAAGATGCTCGCGCCGGTCGATTGGGGCAGTTGCAATCTGTTCGTAGAGTATGGCCCCGGTATCGGCACCTTCTGCCGCCCTGTGCTGGACCGTTTGCGCGGCGACGCGACGCTGATCGTGATTGATACCAACCCGCTGTATATTGACTATCTGCGCAAGACGATTCGGGATAAGCGCTTCATCGCGGTGCACGGATCTGCGGCGGATGTGGAACAGATCATCGCCGAACATGGCTTCGAGAATGCTGACTATGTCCTTTCGGGCTTGCCGTTCTCTACTTTGCCCGCAGGTGTTGCCCCGGCAATAGGCGAAGCAACGCACAGGGCTCTGCGTCCCGGAGGCGCATTTCTGGTCTATCAGTTCACTGCGGCATGCCTCGACTATATGCGTCCGCACTACGCGCGCATCGACACGGGCTTCGAATGGCTAAATATTCTGCCTTGCAAGCTGTTCTGGGGCTGGAAAGCCGACAGAGAGGGTTAGCGTTCAGTCGAAGGTCTGACTAAGGCTTTCCGGGCTTTCGCCAGCAAGCTGCCTGTGCATCGCTGCATAGACAGCCAGGAACACCGTCGAACCTACCGCGCCGATCAATCCTTCGAAAATGGCGTTTACCCAGGTTGAAACCGTGCCGCTGGGCGCAAGCGCGCCGATCACGCCAAACACCATCCCTACGACTAACGTGAGCACAAGCAGCGCAATGATCAGCAGGATCATGAATGCGGCCACATAGCGCGTGTTGCCTTTGACCAGGGTCCACGAACGTTTGAGCGCCTCAATTGGATTGAGCGTGCCTTCAATCGCCATGACTGGACCAACCAGAACTAGCCTGAAGATGACGAACACAATTCCGACTAGCACGAGAAATCCAAGGATCGCCGCGACCGCTGGACTGATGGCCGCACCAATTCCGACAACAAGACCGCCCACCAGTCCTATTCCTGCCCCCATCAGCAAGGATGCGGCAAGATAGGGAACCAGCGCGATGGCGCCGATCTTGATCGCTTCACCAACGGTGGGCTTTTGCTCTCGGCCGAGCAAAGCGAGCACGGCCAGCGTCCCGACAGTGGAAACCAACGCATAGAATAGAATGATCGGCCAGTTTGCGCTGGCAAAGGCAGCCATTGCGGCTTGCATTTGCTCTTGGCTGCCTGCCGCAGCAGCTTCAAGCTCTGTGCTAGGCGCAAACACGCCCAAAACCAGAGAGGGCAAGAACAGAAAGACGCCTGCCAATATCACGATCAGTCTGCTGTTGTTGGACAGCATTGCCATCGCGTCTGACCAGGCCCGCCCCATATCGAACTTCATTGCGAATTCTCCCCGCTCGGCTTGATCGCCTTTTCTCTTGATAAGCGCGTTGATAGCCCCCACGCAATTGGCAATGAGCAGTGAAACCACAGACGCGATTGAATGGCAGCGAGACGAACGGCAGGTTCCGTATCGTGAAGCGCTGACAGAGATGGAGCAACGCAACGCCGCAATTGCGGCTGGCAATGCGCGCGAACTGATCTGGTTGCTGGAACATCCGCCGGTTTACACGGCTGGGACAAGTGCGGCGAAAGACGAATTGCTCGACCCACGTTTCGAAGTTGTCGAGGCGGGGCGGGGCGGGCGCTACACTTATCACGGGCCGGGCCAGCGCGTAGGCTATGTGCTTTTGAACCTGACAGAACGCGGCAAAGACGTGCGCTGCTTCGTGCATGGCATCGAGCAATGGGTGATCGAAACGCTCAAAACATTCGGTGTCGAAAGCTGGGCGGTTGATGGCCGCGTAGGTATCTGGACCAAGGACATCGATGGGCGCGAAGCCAAAATCGGCGCCATCGGCGTGCGTGTGCGGCGCTGGGTGACGATGCACGGTTTTTCCGTCAATCTCGATCCGGATCTCAGCCATTTCACGGGAATTGTGCCGTGCGGGATTGACGAGTTTGGCGTAACAAGCCTGAAGCGGCTGGGGCTGGACATCACGCCTCAGCAATGGGACGAAGCCTTGATCAAGACTTCACCCCAATTCTTTGACCATTTGGCGTGTGTCGCCGGGAGACGATCATGCGACGTTTGACAATTGCACTCTTGCCAGCGCTGGTATTCACTTCAGCTTGCAGCGGCGATGTACCGGAAAGAGCCGACGATGCGCGCGAGGCTGAAGGTGAAGTGCTGGGCGGATCGATCAGCGATGACATGTTGCCGCTTGATCAATTGCAATCCCAGTCTCCGCCGATCCGCGAAGAACGCACGGTCACTGCGACTGATAATGAAGATGGATCGTCCAGCGTCGAGACAATTGTCACTGTGACTAGCGGTGACGGTGCGGACAATCAGCCCGCGCCGCCACAACCGCCGCAAACGCCAGAAAGCTAGGCCGCTTGCTCTTCATCGAGCGTCGGGTAGTCGACATATCCCTCTGGGATCGGGAAGTACCAGCTTTTGGGCACATCCTTGTTCGGGTTCCAATGCGCGCCTTGGCGAATGCGCTCTTCCAGATCGGGATTGGAGATATACGGGCGACCGAAGCTGACCGCATCGCATTTGCCCGACTCGACATCGGCCACAGCTTCTTCAGCGGAGTAGTCGCTGTTGAGGATGAGCGCGCCTGAGTAAATCTCACGGATCAACGGGCTTTGCTTGGGCACATCGGTTTGTCCGAAAGTGCCCTCCGGTCCGGGTTCCCGCAGTTCGACAAAGGCCAGCCCCAGTTCTTCGCAAACCTTGGCCGCCGCGCCGAAAGTTGCCGCTGGATTGCTGTCGTCGGTGCCTTGGCTATCGCCATTGGGGGACAGGCGAATACCCACGCGGTCCGCGCCCCAGACATCGATCAACTGTTCCAGCACTTCCCGCATGAAACGCGTGCGGTTCTCTGGCGGGCCGCCGTATTCATCGGTCCGTAGGTTAGTCTTGTCGCGCAGAAACTGGTCAACCAGATAACCATTCGCACCGTGCAATTGCACGCCGTCAAAGCCAGCCGCCTTGGCATTCTCCGCTGCGCGGCGGTAGTCAGCAATCGTGCGCTTGATGTCCTCATGCGTCATTTCCCGCGCGGTCGCATATTCGCTCTTGCCTTCGGGCGTATGTGCTTCACCGGGCGCCTTGGTCGCGCTTGCAGAGAAGGGCGGTACGCCGCCCAGGAAGTACGGGTGGACGATCCGGCCCATGTGCCACAACTGCATCACGATCAGGCCGCCGCGATCATGCACGGCCTTGGTTGAGGCTTTCCATGCTTCGGTTTGCTCATCGCTCCAGATGCCAGGCGCCGAGGGCCAGCCTAGCCCTTCAACGCTGATGCCCGTCGCTTCGGTCAGGATCATCCCTGCACCAGCGCGCTGACCGTAATATTGCGCCATCAAATCGTTGGGCACGAACATCGGTTCTGCAGCGCGTCCGCGCGTTAGCGGCGCCATGAAAACCCGGTTCTTGGCGGTGAGTGCGCCCATTCTAAGCGGTTGGAAAAGTGCGTCGTGCAATTGAATTTCCTTCGTCTTTGTCTCTTTGTAATAGGCACTTGGGGACGAAGCCGCTAGTGCGCAACCATGGAAAATGAGGGGGGCATCCAAGCAGAGCTTTCTCGGCCTCGTGGCTGGTTGTTCTTGCTTGCCTTGCTTGCTGGCAATGTCGCATTGGCCATGGGTCCGTGGTTTGTCAGGCTGGCCGACACCGGGCCTGTCAGCGCGGCATTTTGGCGGTTGTTTCTGGCTTTGCCATTTTTGGCCTTGCTGGCGCGTGGAACGGGGCAAGCTCTCTCGGGCATTCCGCGCAAGACACTGATCTTTGTTGCTATCGGCTCGACTGCCTTCGCGATGGATCTGGCGACTTGGCATATTGGCATTGGCATGACACGGCTTAGCAATGCCACGCTGTTCGGCAACGCCGGCAGCATCGTGTTGCTGTTCTGGGGCTTTATCCTCGCACGCAGCCTGCCGCGCGGCCTGGAAGCGCTGGCGATTGTGTTTGCATTGGGCGGTGCGGCAATCCTGATGGGGCGCAGTCTTGAGATTTCGACCGAGACGCTGATCGGGGACCTGTTCTGTTTGGCCGCGGGTCTGATGTACGCGATCTATCTGCTGACACTGCAAGATGCGCGAAAGGGGATTGGCGCATGGAGCCTGCTGGTCTGGGTCAGCGTGTTTGCATGTCCGGTGTTGCTTGCTCTCGCATTGCTACTGGGAGAGCCGGTCTGGCCAACCGACTGGACACCAATCCTGGTCCTGTTCGTTTCTAGCCAGCTTATCGGGCAGGGGTTGCTGGTGTTCAGCCTGCGTCATTTCCCGCCTTTGGTAATCGGGCTCGCGTTACTCACCCAGCCAGCCGTAGCCGCACTGATTGGCTACCAAGTGTTTGGCGAAGTGCTGTTGCCGCTGGACATATTGGGCATGGTGTTGCTGGGCAGCGCGCTGGTGTTAGCGCGGCAAACCAGACCGCGCGTTCGCTAAGCGCTTAAATCTTCCCCAAGTCACCCTTGCCGACAGTGCCGCTCGCAAGCTCGAGCATCCTGTCCAGGCTCTTCTTTGCCGCAAGGCGCAGCTCTTCCTCGATCTCGATGCGGGGCTCCAGATCGCGCAGCGCGACGTAGAGTTTTTCCATTGTGTTGAGCGCCATGTAAGGGCAGATATTGCAGCTGCAATTTCCGTCCGCGCCGGGTGCCCCGATGAAGTTTTTCTCGGGCAGCGCCTTTTCCATCTGGTGAATGATGTGCGGCTCGGTTGCGACGATCAGCGTGTCGCCTTCGAACTCCTGCGCGTATTTTAGTATGCCGCTGGTCGAACCGACGTAATCGGCGTGGTCGACAATAGTGGGCGGGCATTCAGGATGCGCAGCGATCGGCGCGCCCGGGTACTGTTCTTTCAGCTTGAGTAGCTCGGTCTCGCTAAAGGCTTCGTGCACGATGCAAACACCCGGCCACAACAGCATTTCCCGGTCAAACTTGCGGCTGAGATAGCCGCCCAGATGCCGGTCTGGCCCGAAGATGATTTTCTGGTCTCCTGGAATCTGCTGAAGGATGGTCTCCGCACTTGAACTGGTGACGATCACGTCTGACAGCGCTTTTACCTCGGTCGAACAATTGATGTAAGTCAGAGCAATGTGATCAGGGTGCGCTTCGCGGAATGCCTTGAATTTCTCCGGCGGGCAGCTGTCTTCAAGGCTGCAGCCGGCATCCATATCAGGCAGCACTACGATTTTCTCAGGCGAGAGAATTTTGGCCGTGTCGGCCATGAATTTCACGCCGCAGAATGCGATGACATCTGCATCCGTTTCCGCCGCCATTTGCGACAACTGGAGCGAATCTCCAACGAAGTCCGCGATATCCTGAATATCCGGCGTCTGGTAATAATGGGCCAGGATCACCGCATTGCGCTCTTTACGTAGGCGGTCAATTTCCGCGAGCAGGTCATCGCCGGTGGGGACTTTGGTCTCGAAGCTCATCAATTACATCCAGTCAGCTGCAGAATTCGCTTCCCATATAGGCAGAAACTGGCATTTTGCGAGTGCTTTAGGTCGCAGCTATGGTAGCCAGATTGGCGGGAGATTATTGCGATGTACAAGCTCAACCTCATAGAAGCATACTGTCCGGCGCAAGCCGATACGCCGATGCGCGAGCGCACAATCGAAGATATGCTGCGCGAGCAGGCGGAAGCGCGCGCTGACGGATTGGCTCTGCGCGAGATGTTGGCGGACGGCACCGTCGGTCGCGAGTGGACTTACGCCGAGCTGTTGAGCGATGCCGAGCGTTGCGGGCGAGCCCTGGCGGCGCGCCACCCCGCTGGTACGCGGATCGCGATCATGGCGGGCAATTGTCCTGAGTGGATTATTGTCCAGCTTGGCGCGGCATTGGCGGGTCTCACCATCGTTACTGTGAACCCGTCGTTCACGCCGCGCGAAGTGCACTATGTTCTGGAGCAATCAGGTTCGGCTGCTGTTTACTACCAACCTCACGTGCGGGGCAGTGCGCTACGCCCGATTGTAGACGAAGCGGCCGCCGGTTTGTCTGCGCAGGACTATATCATCGATCTCGAAGATCATGGGGAGCTGTTCGCGGGCGAGGGCGATGGCGAGCTGCGCCAAACCACACCGCATGACATCTGCATGATCCAGTACACGTCTGGCACCACGGGTTTCCCGAAAGGCGTGCTGCTGCATCAGCACGGGCTATTGCAGAGCAATCATGACGTTTTCGTGCGATGGAATCTGGCACCAGGCAAGCAGGTGCTGTGCCCTTTCCCGCTGTTCCACACGGCTGGCAGCGCCGTATGTGTGCTGGGCGCGCTCAGCCATGGAGCGACAATTCTGTTGGTCACCGTTTTCGATCCTGCGGCGGTGGTGAGCGGGATTGCGCGCGAAAAACCCGAGGTCATCGGCGGCGTATCGACCATGATCTTTGCGCTAATCGAGGCGGCAATAGCCACAGGCACGGATGTGCGCGGTGTCGAGACAATTCTTAGTGGCGGAGCCATGGTTCAGCCGGAGCTGAATCGAGCGGCACAAGAGGTTTTCGGCGTGCCGATCCTGATCGTTTACGGCCAGACCGAGACCTCGCCAGCCATCACCGCCGCTTGGCCGACCGATCAAGGTGCAGACCTGACTGAGACCATCGGCCAACCGTGCAGCCATATGGAAGTCGCGATCCGCAATCCGTCGGACAATTCAATTTGCGCGCCGGATGAGCAAGGCGAGATTTGTATGCGCGGCTTCAACGTGATGACGGGCTACAATGACAACCCGCGAGCCACAGCTGAAACCATTGACGCCGATGGATGGCTGCATACCGGTGACCTGGGAAGCATGGACTCACGTGGCTATGTAAAGATCACGGGCCGTGTGAAGGAGATGATCATTCGCGGGGGCGAGAACTTGTTCCCTGCCGAGATTGAGGCTGCGTTGCTCGAACACTCAGCGGTGGCCGAAGTCGCGGTAGCCGGCGTACCGGATGAGAAATGGGGCGAGATTGTTGCCGCGTTCTTGAGAATGGCGGACGGCGCTCAGCGACCCGATGACGGCGAATTGCGCGCCTTTATCCGTGAGCGATTGTCACCTCAGAAAACGCCTGCGCACTGGGTCTGGGTAAATGAGTTTCCGCTGACCGGATCAGGCAAGATCCAGAAGTTCGCCATGGCCGAAGCCTTTACGAAGGGGGCATACGCTTAAGTCCGCCAACGACCCAATTGCGGACGTATAGAGCCTCCCGGCGCAAGAAGTTATTCTGCTTCGTTTGGTGGGGCGGGAGGAACTGGCCAGAGGCACGGGCCGATCTGCAAGAGAACAGAAGGCACGATCGTCCCATGGTTTTGCTGAGCGCGATCTTCAAAACAGAGCAGATCATGGCCTGAAAGGGAATCCTTTAGGGTTATTACACTGCGCATCAGGTCTGGATCTTCGTCAGCCACCGCAACAAAGATGGGTGGCAGGTCGTCGCTTGTCGGCAAAGTTGCGACAAGCCTGTGCAGTGGTGCATCTTCATCCCACCATAAGGCTGGGCTGATAGCCGCGACACCGCTCACAGTCAGCACATGGTCGCCGAGCGTCTCTAGAGCAAACAAGCCTCCCAGCGAGTGCCCGATCAGGAATACTTGCCCATTACCCCGGAACTGGTTCTCGATGAGCGGAATTGCCTTGCCAGCCAACCAAGCTCTGAACTCTGGCGCACCGCCACCGCCTTCGTGTTCGGGGTCAACCTCAAGCTTAGCTCGCATGGGTGGTGTCAGATCGAAGCGACGGCGACCGGTGGTATCGATGCCAACAAGAATAACTTCCTGCGCGTGCCTACGCCTGGCACTACGAGCGAATGCGGAAGCGGCATCCAGTAGCCATTGCTGCCTCCCGCCATCCAGCAGGATGACAACTGGGAATTTCCGATCGCTGTTATCCTCGAAGGACTCCGGAAGGACGACGTTCAGAACACGCTCATCCTCGCCTTGCGCTACCTCGATCTCAACCCCAACCGTTATAGGCGAACCTGCAGCATATGTCGGTTGAAGTGCTAGCAACAAAGAGGCCGCAAGAATGGACATGGCGCAAACTTAACTGCAAGAACGTCTAGAAGCTAGAGCGAGACCATAATGTCCGCTTTCCACCCCAAAAGCGGACATTTCAACTAGCAGCTAAGTATCGCTAACTTGCCTGCCAGACTTCGTTCTCGCCCTGAGCAACCAGCCCGCGTTTTTCCAGATCGAGCAGATGCGCCATCACGCTCATTTGCGCGGCCTTGTGCAGCCGTGCGTCCAGCCCCTTGTACATCACCGGAATGAAATCCGGGATCGTACGAGCTTGTTCTGTCAGCAGCCGCAGGATCTGGTTCTCCCGCTGGCGACGATGCCCCATCATTCCGCGGACCAGCTGGCGCGGTTTATCAATTGGCGCTCCATGTGCAGAATAGTAGACGCGGTCCTCACGTGCCTGCAGCCGTTCCAGGCTCGCCATATAGTCGCCCATATCTCCGTCTGGCGGGATCACCACGCTGGTCGACCAGCCCATCACATGGTCGCCGGTGAACAGCGCGCCGCTCTCTTTCAAGGCAAAGCAGAGGTGGTTTGACGTGTGGCCCGGCGTGTGAACCGCACACAGCGTCCATCCTTCGCCGGTCATCGCTTCGCCATCTTCCAGCACGCGGTCCGGCGCATAGGTGGTGTCGAATGCTTCGTCACTCCGCGGCAGATCGCTGTCGATCACCAGTGGTGCGCAGCCCACAATCGGTGCGCCGGTGCGTTCTGCCAAGGGGGCGGCCGCTGGCGAGTGGTCGCGGTGCGTGTGGGTGCACATGATCGCGGTGACTTTGGCATCGCCAATCGCGGCAATGATTGCATCGATATGTTCAGGCTCGGCTGGACCCGGATCAATCACCGCTACATCGCCAGCGCTGCCCACTATATAGGTCTGCGTTCCGGTATAGGTATAGGGTGACGGGTTAGGAGCGAGGACGCGCCGCACCAGCGGTTCGCATTGCTCGGCGATGCCCGTGGGCCATGGTTCGGGTGGTAAAGCCATGACTTGCATATGGGCGCAATTTGGTTTGGTCTCAAGCGCCGGCGCTCGCATCCGCTCGCTAGGCTGTCCTCGCTTATACGACCTGAAGGTCGCGTCGATGCGAGCGGGCGGTTGCCCTTGCGGTCGCTTCGCGACCGTTTAGGAAGAGTGAAACGAATTTGGAGAGAGAATTGAGCGAGTTCATTCTGGTACTGGACGAAGGAACGACATCGACGCGCGCGATGGTGTTCGACCATGCGGGAAAGCTGCACCATGTGGCGCAGCGCGAATTAGAACAGCATTATCCCAAGCCCGGCTGGGTCGAGCATGACGCATCGGAGATATGGGACAAAACGCTCGCTTGCGCGCGCGAAGTGACAGAGCAAGCGGGCGGGGCACACCGTATCGCTTGCATCGGTATCACAAACCAGCGTGAGACTGTGGTGGCGTGGGACAAGGCTACGGGAGAGCCGCTGTGCCGGGCGATCGTATGGCAGGACCGCAGAACCGCCGGTTTTTGCGAAGATCTGCGCGCTGCCGGGCATGAAGCAGACGTACAACGTCGTACCGGCCTTTTGCTCGATCCCTATTTCTCAGGCACCAAGATGCGCTGGATGCTGGACAATGAGCCGGCAGTTCGTGCTGCGGCGGACAAGGGTACGCTGGCGTTCGGCACAATCGAAAGCTGGCTGATCTACAAGCTTTCCGGCGGCGCGCATGTGTCAGACGCAAGCAATGCCAGCCGCACTCTGCTGCTCGCGCTAGACGGTGCACAATTCGATACAGGCCTATGTGAACTGTTCGGCGTGTCTGGTGCGGCGCTGCCTGAGGTTGTCGATAGCTCTGGCAAGCTTGCGATGGCCAAGGCCGAATGGCTTGGCGCGGAGGTACCGGTAACAGGCCTAGCCGGTGATCAGCAGGCAGCAACGGTAGGGCAGGCGTGTCTCTCACCGGGCGAGACCAAGTCGACTTACGGTACTGGCGCTTTTGTGCTGACCAACAAGGGCAGCGAAATTCCGCGCTCAACCAACCGTTTGCTGGGTACGGTGCTTTATCAGATTGATGGCCAGCGTACTTATGCGCTGGAAGGCTCCGTTTTCGTGGCGGGCAGCCTAATTCAATGGCTGCGCGATTCGCTTGGCATCGTTGAGGTCGCCAGTCAGACAGAAGAGCTCGCGCGGTCTATTCCGGACACTGGCGGGGTGATGATTGTACCAGCGCTGAGCGGCCTTGGTGCGCCGCATTGGCAGGCAGAGGCGCGCGGCGTCATCAACGGTCTGAGTTTTTCAACTGGAAAGGCTGAGCTAGCGCGAGCGGCACTGGAGGCGATGGCGCATCAGACCCACGATCTGGCAATGGCTTTTGCCGCCGATGGTGCCCCTTGGGAAACGTTACGCATCGATGGCGGGATGAGCGCGAACAACTGGATGGCGCAAGACTTGGCCGATATGCTCGACTTGACTGTCGAACGCCCTGAATTCGTGGAAACGACAGCCCTTGGCACAGCCATGCTCGCGGCGGCTGGCGCTGGCATTTATGCTGACTTGAACGAAGCGGCAGCGACCCTACGCGGCGATCTGCAAAGCTTTACACCCGCAATGGAGAGCGATGTTCGCGAAGGCCGATTGGCAGCCTGGAAGAAAGCTTTGATCGCAGCCTGAGCCGGGGTCATCGCATGCTGATAGCGCGATCGAGCCTCGCTCGCAGCGCGTGAACGACCGGCTGCGTTTCGAATTCGTCAGCCCATGCTTGATCCAAACGTGCAATGCGGCGGTGCAATTTGATCGTTTCTTCGATTAACGCGCGGGTCTCAAACTCAAGCAGTTCAAGATCGTCCGCATTGCTTGGCCTGTCATCGGGCAAGCGGCCGTGGTGGCGAAGCTGGTTTTCGCTCAGCTCACCGGAAAAGAAAGCTCGCTGGTTCAGAAGCCAGGCCAGCACATGCATCATGCGGGTCGTGGCTTTCAGCCCTTCGCTCGAAAGCGCCAGTCGCAAGCGGTCGCTTGCGTCCGGTGCGGCATCTCCCATCCCCATCGCAAAAACTGCGCGCGTTTCATCAGCCAGCAGCAATGCTTCGCTGTAGAGCGATTCAATAATCGGGCGAGAAAGGTTGGATGGGCGCGCCATGAAGTTGGGTTAAGATGGAGTTTTGGGCCACGTCCAGTCTGGCAACCATGTTTTCCGCGCCTTTGCCGATGCGTGTCCCAAACTGGAACGGATTGAGGCGAATTATCCAGGGAAAACACTTAGGCTGATGAAAAATCAGGCGATAATGTCAGGCAGCAATTGATCTTCGAAGATGGCGATTTGGTCCTTCAAGCGCAATTTTCGCTTTTTTAGACGTGCGATCTGAAGCTGGTCTTGCGAACCGGATTCCGTCAGCGCGGCAATCGCTGCATCCAGATCGCGGTGCTCCGAACGGAGCAATTTAAGCCGTTTTCCAAGCTCTTGCTCGTTCACTTGCTTCACCCCCCTCGCTATCGATTCAGCGTTTTTACATTGTCGCACAACGCATACGTAACGTCACAGCCTTTTCAAGATAGCGATTCTATGGTTTCATGCTCTTTCGCGGCTCATCCGCGCGTAGGCGAGTCGCTTTGCGGTAATTACGCGAAGAGGAGAGCCTTGATGGTATCGACACATGTCCAAGCTTTACAGAACAAGCATGCAGGTCTCGAAGCGCAATTGCGCAAGGAAATGAACCGACCAGCACCGGACACCGGGACTATCCAACAGCTCAAGAAGCAAAAGCTGCAAATCAAGCAAGAGCTGGCCGAGGCCTGATCACTCTCGCTTCACTGCCGTTTTGGAACGGATAGTTGCCGAATTGAGATAAAATTGTTGTCGGGCGGGATTTCGCTTCGCCACCAACGTGCTATAGCGGTCGCCATATGAAAGCAGCAGCTTCGGCCCGTCAGATCCTGACTCGTTTACACGAGGTCATGGCTTCGCGTTTGCACGCGCAAGCCAAACTTGACCGCGTGGTCGAGATTGTTGGCAAGAGCCTGGATAGCGAGGTCTGTTCGATTTACTTGCTGCGCGAAGGCATGCTGGAGCTGTTCGCGACCCGCGGCCTGAACAAAGGCGCTGTCCACGTGACACGCATGGCGATTGGAGAAGGGCTTACCGGGACAATTGCCGAAAGCAATGAAACGCTGAACCTGGCCGAGGCCAAGGCACATCCAGACTTCCTTTATCGCCCGGAAACAGGGGAGGATAAGTTTCATTCCTTCGCCGGTGTGCCGATTGTTTACCGCGAACGTGCCGTGGGTGTATTATGCGTACAACATGTCGATCCTCGTAAATACGAAGACGTCGAAATCGAAGCGCTGCAAACCACAGCAATGGTTCTGTCAGAGCTGATTTCGAATGCCGAACTGGTTGACGAGGAAGACGCACGTAGCCTCACTGAAGCGCAAACAGGCACTCAAAACATTACCGGCCTCGCTTTGGTAAAAGGTTTGGCCGGCGGCTGCGCCGTTTATCACCAACCCCGCATCACAATCGATCATATTGTTGCAGACGACATCGAAGCAGAGCGGCAGCGTGTTTATCGCGCCTTTGACAAGATGCGCGAGCAGATCGACAATATGGCCAGCCAAGCCGAGTTCGGCGTGGGTGGAGAGCACGACGAGGTGCTCGAGACATACAAGATGTTCGCTTACGATGAGGGATGGGGACGCCGCATCAACGAGGCGATCGACTCCGGCCTGACTGCGGAGGCTGCGATTGAGCGTGTGCAGCAACGTACGCGCATGCGGATGCGAGAAATTGATGATCCCCTGCTGGCGGATCGGATGCATGATCTTGAAGATCTTTCCAATCGGCTGCTTCGGATCGTGTCTGGGCAACTGGGCACCGCTGCTTCGCAAGGCTTGCGCAAAGACACAATCTTGATCGCGCGAAACCTGGGCCCGGCCGAATTGCTCGAATATGATCGGCGCCGTCTGAAGGGAGTGATCCTGGAGGAAGGCTCGCTTACATCGCATGTTGTGATTGTCGCGCGTGCCATGGGTCTGCCGGTACTAGGTCGCGCACGCGGTATCCGTGGAATCGTGCGCGACGGTGACGAAATTTTGCTCGATGCGGACCATGCGACGGCCACGATCCGGCCGTCACAGCAGGTTGCAGACGCATTCGATACGCGGTTCGAGAAATCACGTGAGAAACAAGCAGCTTACGCCAAGCTGCGCGATGTAGAACCCTTCAGTCGCTGCGGCACGCGCA
>JABDKI010000182.1 GCA_013002295.1 Altererythrobacter sp. | reverse complement strand
GCTTCGCCTTCGATCAAGACATGGTTGTGTCCTCGCGCAGCTTTGGCAGCCTGAGCCAGCGCTGTGCGAAATTTGGGCGCAGTTCCAACCATTGCATCGAAATCAAGCGAAGCATTGATCTTCTCTGCCAGCGGCTGAAGCTCGTCTCGTGCTTTTTCGCCTTCGGTTGCGCTACGCAGCGCCTCTAGCAAGCGATCGGGCGCAACCGGCTTGATCAGATAGTCGGTTGCGCCTGCACGCATCGCTTCGACTGCGAGCAGCGGTGAGGCGCTGGTCGTCAGCATCAAGATCGGCAGAGCAGGGCGTCGATGCTTCAATTCCTCGATCAATTGGCAGGCATCATCACCCGGCACCCACTGGTCTAGGATGATCGCGGCGGTTTGCATGCCGTCACGGGTGCCAAGCATTGCGATCGCGGTGTCTGAATCAGGTGCAACAATGGTGCGCCAGCCTTCGCGTGCGGCAAGCGCGCTGATCAACCGGCATTGTGCAGGTTCATCGTCGATCAGCATCAAAATGCGGCTATCGCCCATGTCCATTGTTCAATTTCGTCCCGCCGTGAAACAGAACGTGAGAATAGGGGCTAGGGGTAAAGACCTTATTAAGGCTACCTTGGCCCAAACAGGTACAATCCGGCATTATGGATAAGTGACCTAGCGCATGATCGAGTGTCGCTATGCTTGAATTTGAGGACTGACAGTAGTGAGGGGCTTGAGCATGGTTCGATGCTTCGATACGGAACGGATCATTCAACAAGCGGGGTTCACCCCGGTTTTGTAAGCAAACCTTTGAAAAAGGATCAAACTTGATGGCTTCGCATGACATGAAATCAGCCAATAAGACCTACGGCGGGTTCATTTCCTTGCTCAAATGGTCGATTCCGATCATTGCAGTAATCACTTTGTTCGTAATCACGATGATTGCCGAATAAGCTAGTGGCATTGCGCATCGCGGTACTGAAAGAACGTGCTGCCGGAGAGCGGCGCGTGGCGATCACGCCTGAGACAGTCAAGAAATTCGCCGGATTGGGGGCAGAACTCGCTGTCGAAAGCGGCGCGGGCGCGACAGCCTCGATTTCCGACAGTGACTACGCCGATGCCGGGGCGAGCGTTGGGTCCGCTGCCGAAACGATGAAGGGCGCAGACATCGTGCTGGGCGTGCAAGCGCCGGATGTGGAACTGCTCAGCAGCGCCAAGCCCGGCGCATGGGTGGCAGCAACATTCGATCCCTTCGGCGCGAAGGAACGCGTGGAGGCCTATGCCAAAGCTGGGCTCGAAGCGCTGTCGATGGAATTCATGCCGCGCATCACCCGTGCGCAGAGCATGGACGTGCTCTCCAGCCAGTCCAACCTTTCCGGCTACAAAGCTGTGATCGCTGCGGCCAACCAATACGGTCGCGCGTTCCCGATGATGATGACAGCAGCGGGTACAGTGCAGGCCGCGCGCGTGTTCATCATGGGCGTGGGCGTTGCGGGCCTGCAGGCGATTGCAACGGCGAAACGATTAGGCGCGCAGGTTTCTGCCACCGATGTTCGCAGCGCAACCATGGAACAGATCCAGTCACTGGGCGCAAAACCGATCTTCGTCGAAAGCGTCGAAGGGATCGAAGGCGAAGGCTCAGGTGGTTACGCCACGGAAATGAGCGAGGAATACCAGAAGGCGCAGGCCGAGCTGGTGTCCACCCATATCGCCAAGCAGGATATTGTGATCACCACCGCGCTTATTCCGGGGCGTGCTGCCCCGCGCCTGATCAGCGACGCGCAGATCAAGTCGATGAAACCGGGCAGCGTGATCTTTGACCTTGCGGTGGCGCAAGGCGGCAATGTCGAAGGCAGCCAGCCAGACGAGCTGGCCGAGCGTCATGGTGTTACCATCATGGGCTATTCCAATACGCCCGCGAGCTTAGCGCCGGACACTTCGGCGCTGTTCGCGCGGAACCTGTTCAACTTCTTCAGCGCCTTTTGGGACAAGGAAGCTGGCAAGCCTGTACTCGACGAGGAAATCGGCGATGCGGTGCGGCTGACACAAAGCGGCGCGA
>JABDKI010000097.1 GCA_013002295.1 Altererythrobacter sp. | reverse complement strand
TCGCGCGCGTTGAAATCGGGCAGCAAGTGGTGGAACTGATAAACAAAGCCCAGATGTTCGCGCCGCAAGCTGGTGCGTTCATCGGTGGGCATCGTTGAGGCTTCCCGCCCCGCGATCTGGATCGAGCCTTCGAACCCGCCTTCGAGTAGACCGACGGCTTGCAACATGGTCGATTTGCCCGTTCCCGATGGGCCAAGCAAGGCGACGATCTCGCCCGGCCTGATATCCAGATCTGCGCCGCGCAGGACTTCGATCACAGTATCGCCTTGCTTGAAGCTTCGCTTGAGTCCGCGGAGTTTAACAACCGGCCTTTTCTCTTCGTCGGCTGCGGTCGTATTCAGAACATCACTCATAACGCAGCACCTCCACAGGATCAGTGCTTGCAGCTTTGAGCGCCGGGTAGAGGGTTGCCAGAAAACTCAAGATCAAGGCGAGTGCAACTATGCCTGCAATTTCAACCGGGTCCGTGCGCGAAGGTAATGTCGAAAGGAACCGCACTTCAGGGTCCCAGATCTCTTGCCCTGTTACAAAGGCAATGAAGGAAACAATCGGCTCCCTGAAATAGAGCACTATAAATCCAAGCCCCAATCCTGCGATCGTGCCCACGGCGCCCACGGAAAATCCTGTGGTAACAAATATCTTGGTCAGACTTTTCCGCGTCGCACCCATTGTCCGCATGATCGCGATGTCACGCGTTTTCGCGCGCACCAACATCACCAGGCTCGATAAGATATTAAATGCCGCCACCAAAACCATGAAACTCAATGCAAAAAACATTGCAACTCGCTCTACCTGGAGCGCTTCGAACAACGTCGCGTTCATCGTTTTCCAGTCGGCAATCACTGCGCGTCCAGCGAGCTTTTCCTGCACTGGCGCCAATATCTCTCCAACTTTGTCGGGGTCAGTCACTTTGACTTCGATCTGCCCTACGCTGTCCCCCATCAACAGCAGTGTCTGCGCATCGGACATGGGCATCATCACGAACTTCTCGTCAAAATCGAATATGCCCACCTCGAAGATCGCAGACACTTCGTACCCGACCTGCCGCATAGTCGTGCCGAACGGCGTGGTGCGTCCTTGCGGATTGATGATCGTAATCGTGTCGCCCACCCGCGCGCCAATGTTCTGCGCAAGGCGAGACCCGATTGCGACCTTGTTAGCATCAGGCTGGAGCTCGCCAATACTGCCGAGCAGAACCTTGTCTGCCATGCTGGCCAGATCATCCTGCGTCTGACCGCGCACAAATATGCCCTCGACCCGTCCGTTAAAGGTCGTGAGCAACGGTTGTTCGATCAGCGGATTGGCTTCCACTACATCCGGGGTCGCCTCAACCTCCCGTAGGACTTCTTCCCAGTTGGAAAGCCGTCCGCCATAGGCCTGCACCACCGCGTGACCATTCAAGCCAACTATTTTGTCGAGCAATTCAGCCCGGAAACCGTTCATCACGCTCATAACCACGACCAGCATGGCAACGCTGAGCATAACAACCCCAACGGAGATGCTCGCGACCAGCGCGATGAATGCCTCCCCCTTGCCCGGCAAAAGGTATCGTTTGGCAATCATCCATTCGAATGGAGAGAGGATCACGGCGTGTATAGGCCCTCGAGAAAGTGACTTGCCTCAACTGGCAAAGCCTGGCTGAACGCAGGATTTAGGGCGCGCTGCTGCGCAAGGCAATGGAACAACTTGCGTCTTTCCCGATCAAAAGCTTGTGACACTGCCGCTATCGCCCTTGTAATCCTGTTGTAACATCGCCATTGACGCGGCGACGGTAACACGCGGCGCTAGCGGGCAGGCCTCAGCATGAACTGGACTAATCCTTTCCTCGACGAATTTGGCGACAAGCTGCGCGAGGAATGTGGCGTGTTTGGCGCTATCAACGCATCTGACGCTTCTGCGGCGACCGCTTTGGGCCTGCATGCCTTGCAGCACCGCGGGCAAGAGGCGGCCGGCATCACCAGCTATGACGGCAAGGAATTTTTCTCTCGCCGTGGGCTTGGCCATGTTGCAGAGAATTTCTCCTCGCCGGAAGCCATTGCAGAATTGCCCGGATATATGGCCGCAGGGCATGTTCGATATTCCACCACCGGCGGTGCGGGCCTGCGCAACGTTCAGCCGCTCTATGCAGACCTCGCCAGTGGCGGCTTTGCAGTCGCGCACAATGGCAACATCTCAAATTCGCAGAAACTTCGGGCCGAACTGGTTCAGAACGGCGCGATCTTCCAATCCACATCCGACACCGAAGTGATCATCCACCTCGTGGCAACCAGTCGCTACCCGACAATGGTCGATCGTCTGGTTGATGCGCTTCGGCTGGTAGAGGGTGCGTATGCGCTGGTAGTGATGACACCTGAAGGCATGATCGCATGCCGCGATCCGCTCGGCATTCGCCCGCTTGTCATGGGAAAGATGGGCGATGCAGTTGTGTTCGCCAGCGAAACCGTTGCGTTCGACGTTGTCGGCGCTGAATTTGTCCGCGAAGTTGAGCCTGGCGAACTGATCCGGGTCGATTTCGAAGGCAAGATCGAAACTCTGCGCCCCTTCGGCAACCACAGTTCGCGGCCGTGCATCTTCGAGCATGTCTATTTCAGCAGACCGGATTCGTTCTTCGCGGGTCAGTCTGTTTATGAGGCACGCAAGGCGATAGGACAGCAACTGGCCATCGAAAGCCCGGTCGAAGCAGATCTGGTTGTGCCCGTGCCGGACAGCGGCGTGCCCGCCGCAATCGGTTATGCGCAAGAATCGGGTGTGCCGTTTGAATTGGGCATTATCCGTTCGCACTATGTTGGCCGAACATTCATCCAGCCATCGGACACAGCGCGCCACTCGGGCGTGAAGCGTAAGCACAACGCTAATCGCGGTCTTGTTGAAGGCAAGCGGATCGTGCTGATCGATGATTCAATCGTGCGCGGCACGACGTCGATGAAGATCGTCGAGATGATGCGCGAAGCAGGCGCCAGCGAAGTGCACTTCCGCGTGGCCAGCCCACCCACGGCGCATAGTTGCTTCTACGGTGTCGACACGCCGGAGCGTGAGAAGCTGCTCGCTGCTCGAATGGATGTCGAGCCCATGCGCGAATACATCAAGGCAGACAGTCTGGCATTTGTCTCAATCGACGGTCTTTACCGTGCGGTAGGTTCGGACCACCGCGAGAACAGCTGCCCACAGTTTTGCGATGCGTGTTTCACGGGCGATTACCCGACCTCGCTGACAGACCTGAACGCCAAAGACAGCGACGACGCACAGTTAACATTCGCAGATCACAAGGCAGCTTGAGCCATGACAGACGGCAACAAACCACTTGAGGGCAAGCTCGCGCTTGTCACAGGCGCAAGCAATGGCATCGGCGCTGCAACTGCAAAATTGCTCGCCATGCAAGGTGCTCACGTGGTGCTGGTCGCTCGCGACGTCAAAGCGCTTGAAGCTGTAGAAGATGAAATCCACGCAGAAGGCGGGACTTCCACCATCGCACCACTCGATCTGACAGAACCCGAATCGATTGCGCGTTTGGCCCAGGCGGTTTCAAGCCGTTGGGATGTGCTCGATGTCATGGTGCTGTCTGCCGCCTATCTGCCAACATTGACGCCAGTGACGCAGATCGATTCCAAGCAATTTAATCAGGCACTGAATCTCAATGTCTTGGCGACGCAGGCTTTGTTGTCTGCTTTCGACCCCATGCTAAAACGTTCAGACGCGGCCCGCGTCATCGGCCTTACAAGCAGCGTGGGGGCCGGGCCGCGCGCCTATTGGAGCGCATATGGCGCGTCCAAGGCTGCTTTCGACAACATTCTTAGCTCTTACGGGCAAGAAGTTGATAACATTGCAAATATTCGCGTTGCAATTGTGGACCCCGGTGCCACGCGCACTAGCATGCGTGCCAAAGCCTATCCCGGCGAAGATCCCGAGACAGTAAAGCAGCCTGACGTCGTGGCGACCCGCATTGCTGAGCTTGTCCAGGAAGATTTTGAGACTGGTCATCGCGAGCGCATCGACGGCTGAGCCGTGCGCCAAACACCGCTCTGAATCCTACAGTTAAATCGCTGCTAACCACTTTCCTAGTCAATTGGGAAACCGCGCTCGGTCAACGTGTGTGAAGCTTAAGGCCATGGTTCGCAAGATCAGTGAGCGCTGGCCGAAGAGCAAGATACGCTAGAACTCAAGGAATTCGGGCATGCATACTACGCAAGACCGCTATGAAATTGCCGCGCAGGAAGATCGCTGCGCTCCACGCACGAAGCTTACGATCCCATCTTCGCTGCGTGCTTCGGGTGGCCGCGCCTTTCAAAGCGTGGTGCACGACCTCTCCATCTCGGGCTTTTCCGCCGCCGCGATCAACCGAATGCATGAAGGCCAGGTATGCTGGTTGACACTGCCTGGCCTAGAATCGCTTCAGGCACAGGTTGTATGGTGGGACAACTGCATCGTGGGCTGCGCCTTCACCGAATTGCTCAGCCCGATTGTGCATGACAACATCATTCAGCGCTACGCGCAGATGGGCGCATATCGCAGCATCTAATCATTCTGCGGGCCGCAGCTTGAATCGCCGTCGCTGAGTTATTCAGCTGCGGCGATTTTTCGTACCAACCGATACCATTCGCCTCTCGCATTGCTGGTGGCTGTGGGCCAATTGCTGACCGCTGCAACCACAAGGTTTTTTTCCGGTATGATCGTAATCGACTGACCGAAAATGCCTTGCGCACCGTACCCGCCCTCGTAGACCCACCATTGAAATCCATAGCCGAACCCTGGGCGTTCGAAATCGACCTTGCTATCGCCCGCTT
>JABDKI010000096.1 GCA_013002295.1 Altererythrobacter sp. | reverse complement strand
CGTGTTGTTGCGGCGAGTGCGGATAACCGTGCGTTCCACCAGTCACTGGTAAACGATCTGGCTCAAGGCGTGGAGCAGGAATCGATCTCGGTCGCTGATCTTCAGCAGGCGGAAGAGCGTTTGCAGTCCGCAATTGTGCGTGAAGAGGAAGCGAAGGAATCGCTTCAACTCGCGCAAAACTCGCTACGCCGTTTGGCTGGTCTGACAATCTATCAGGGCACGATGCCTTCGGATATGTCTACATCGATGCCAAGTTCGCGTGAGCAAGCAATTGGTATGGCTCGCACAGATAATCCGCTGGTGCGTGAAGCACAGGCAGATGTCGATGCTGCCCACGGCCTCGTTATGAGCGCGAAGGGTGAGTATTACCCGACTATCGGTGTCGATTTCCGTGGCCGTATCGGTGACGATATTGACGGATTTTCGGGCGAGACCAACGATCTGCAAGCACGTGTCTACATGCGTTGGAACATCTTTGACGGTGGCCTGAAGCAAGGCCGCTATCAGGAAATGGTCCATCGTGCTTCGCAGGCGCGCTATGCCTTGCATGAGCGCGTGCGCCAGGCGGAAGAAGATGCCGCCAATGCATGGACAGCGCTGGAAGCCCAGCAGAACATCGGCCGTGCGCTTGCGCGTCAATCGGAAGTGACGGATGACTTGTTGCTGAGCTATCGTAGCCAGTTCGACGTTGGTCGCCGTTCGCTGCTCGACGTGCTCGATGCACAGAATACCCGGTATAATACGCAAGTTCGTTTGGAAACTTCACGATTTTCTCAACTATTTGCGCAATATCAGGTTCTGGCGGCCACAAATCGTCTCTTGAGCTCGATGAATATCGCGCCAGGAGCTGGTGCGGGCAAGAACGAGCGTGATCGGTTCGAATATGGTCCTTCGAAGGACGCGGAAACCGATTATCGTCGTTACGCCAACTGAGATTGGCTGAAACGAATGCGAGGTAACCGTGCTGCAGAACAGGAAACAGGACGCCCTGCAGGCGAGTGACCCGCTGATTCAATGCATAGGGGAATTGGCCCGTCGTTACGGCGTGGCCTTTTCCCCTTTGTTGTTTGACTCGCTGGCGCGCGGTGCAGGCGGACAGCTGCCTTTTCATCAGGTGGAGCCCGCGATTGAACTTGCGGGTCTCGATTTCGACCGCGCGGACTTCAAGAAATTGCCAATCCGTGATGGGGTCTACCCTGCACTTATCACCATGCAGAACGGGGGCGTTGGGGTTGTCCAAGAAGCCCGTGAAGGTGAATTGCTGTTGTGGACACCTGGCGATGGTGAAGCACAATGGTTAGCGCGCGACGAGGTTCAGGCTGAATACGCAGGGCAATTCATTACCGTTTACGGTGACCCGGACGCTCTGCGTGAACAGGAAGCGCCGTGGCACCAAAAAGCGCGTCACCACTGGTTCTGGGGCGAGCTGCGCAAAGAACGCAAGGCATTCCGCGCGGTGCTGGTCGCCTCGCTGATCATCAACCTTTTGGCGCTCGCGCTGCCGCTGTTCTCGATGAATGTATATGACCGTGTGATCCCCAACCGTGCGGTGAGCACGTTATGGGTACTCGGAATTGGTGTGCTGTTGGCATTTGCGATGGAATTCGCACTCAGGACTGCGCGCACCAATGTGATCGATGAAATCGGGCGCAGGCTCGACATCAAACTCTCGCAAAAGCTGTTCGGCCGCGTAATGGGGCTGCCGTTGGCGTCGCGTCAGGGCAATACCGGCGCATTGGCCGCCCGGGTCAGCGAATACGCCACCGTGCGCGATTTCTTTGCCTCCACCACGATTGTGCTGATCGTCGACATGACGTTCTTGGTCCTGTTCGTGGGCGTGATCGCATATATCGCGGGTTGGCTCGCGCTGGTGCCGATTGTGGCGATGACACTGATGGCGATCGCCGGATACTTCCTGCAGAAGAAGGTGACTGACGCCGCGCGCGATGCGCAGGCTGATCACGGGCTGCAACAAACGCTGCTGGTGGAATCGGTTGCCGGCATGGAAACGCTGAAGTCCATGACCGGTGAGCGCTCTATGATGGGCCGCTGGTACAACCTCGCAGAAATCGGCAGCCACTCTCAACAGCGCCTGAAGAAGATCAACTCGGTCGCCGTGGGCTTGGCGCAAACGTTCCAGCAGGTGAGCTCCATTTCGCTGATCGTTGGCGGCTACTACCTGTTTGACGCCGGCATCATCACCATGGGTGCGATCATCGCGATCGTCATGCTGTCGTCGCGTTCGCTTGCGCCAGCTGGTCAGATCGCATTTCTGCTGACCCGCGCGCGTCAGGCGCGAGAAACGCTGGAATCGCTCGATAACCTTTTCTCTGTGCCTGATGAGCGCAAACAAGGCTCTTCGATGCTGCCTACGACGCTGCGAAATGCAACGTTAAAGCTTGAGGATCTGCGTTTCGCTTACCCTGAGGCACCGGTACCTGCGCTCGACGGAATCAACCTCACTATCAAGCCCGGTGAAAGGATTTGCCTCATCGGGCGTGTCGCATCGGGAAAGTCCACGCTCGGAAGGTTAATTTGCGGACTTTATCAGCCGACAGACGGCGCTTTCTTGGTAAATGGCGTCGACTCGCGTCAATTCCGCCCGCAGGACTTGCGTTCGCAATTCCGCTATGTGGGACAGGACGCAACTTTGTTTACCGGTTCGATCAAAGACAACCTTGCTCTCGGCGCGCCTGAGGTTGAGGACGAACGCCTGTTCGAAGCTATGCGGTTGAGCGGCGCTGATGAGTTCCTTGCTCGCGATGACAGCGGCTTTGACCGCGCCGTGGGTGAACAAGGCCGCCGTTTGTCTGGCGGCCAGCGCAGTTTCCTCGCTTTGGCACGCGCATTTGTGACGCCGAGCGAACTTCTGTTCTTTGACGAGCCAACCGGCGCGATGGACTCGCAAACCGAACGCCAGTTCGTCGACCGTGTGAAAAAATCTCTCACACCAGGCCAAACGCTGCTGATCTCGACTCACCGACCTGCTTTGTTCGATCTGTGCGATCGCATCATCGTGCTCGATAAGGGCCGTGTCGTGGCTGATGGCACCAAAGAAGAAATCATGAACCGCGCAGCGGGGCAAGGCGGACTGGGGCAAAATGCTCCGTCGCAGGGCAAGCCATCTGCATGACCGATCAGCTCGCCTCGTGGAAACAAGCCTGGCGCGATAGCGGTGGAGCAACGCCGACCAAGCTGGCTTTGATCGGTGGTTTTCTGGCCGTAGTCGGCGTGGGGCTGGCTTTTGTCATCGGTAACCCAAACCCATCGCGTGCAGAGGCGGCGATCACGATCCGCGCAAGCGAAGTCGCGGCGCTGCAGGAAATTGACCAAGGTAACCAGGCCGAATTGTTGGTCGAAGGTGACACGGCACAGGCGCGCAACGCTTTGATCCCGGAAAGCTCTCTGCCATTGGCGAGGGCACACGGTTTCAGCGACATCGCTAAGGGCACGCCGCAATACTCGAACGCGCTCAAATGCATGACGCAAGCTGTGTATTACGAAGCAGCGAACGAGCCGACGCAGGGCAAGCGTGCGGTTGCCCAGGTCGTGATCAACCGGATGAAGCATCCGGCCTATCCCAGCTCGGTTTGCGGTGTGGTATACGAAGGTGTTTACCGGCCCGTTTGCCAATTTAGCTTTACCTGCGACGGTGCGCTGACGCGTCAGCCACTTGCGCGCCAATGGCGTGAGAGCGAGGCAGTCGCCAAAGCCATGCTGTCAGGCGAAACCGAGCAAGCGGTAGGCACCGCCACACATTACCACGCGGATTATGTTGTCCCGCGCTGGGCATACACATTGGCCAAGATCGATCAGATCGGCACGCATATCTTTTACCGTTTCCCCGGCAGTGCCGGTCAGACCGGTGCCTTCTCCCGACGTTGGGCAGGGCGCGAAAGCGTGCCAGCAATCGATTGGGACCGTATGCGCGGCCTGCTTGCCGCGAACGAGTATATCCCGGAGCCAGAATACACACCTGGCCTGACGGTAACGCCGCATGTAACCGATCGTCATGCACCAAGCGATGTGGGCGGGCGGATCGACACGACGAAGCAATGGCGCCCATCGATCCCTGATCCGGTCAATAACGCTGGATCCTATAATAATGCGGTCGTTCAGCAGGTGGAAACGCAGGTTGAAGCAGATACGGCAGCCGTATCTGGCGAAGAGGCAAGCCTTTGAAAAAGTGGTTCGATGTTGTTTCTGAATGGGACCCCAATCGCAAGCTGATCGCAGCTTGCGCGCTGACACTGTTCGTCCTGATCGGCTGGTCGGCTGTCGCGCAAACCGAAGAGGTTACGCGCGGCATGGGCAAGGTTATTCCTTCTTCCAAAGCGCAATTGGTGCAGCCTGCAGAACCTGCTGTTGTCGCGGAAATTCTGGTGCGGGCAGGGCAGACGGTCAAACAAGGCCAGCTGCTGGTGAGGTTGGACAGTGACATTGCCGATTCAGAACTGAGCCGCTTGCAAACAGAGAACGAGCGCCTGTCGGCCCGGTCAAACCGGCTGGAAGGCGAAGCGACCGGCTCTAGCGTCGGATGTGAAGAAGGTTCACTCTGTGCGCAGGAACGCCGTTTGCAGGAAGTGCGTATGGCAACAGCGCGCAGCCAGCAGCAATCGCTCGCTTCTGCCGTTGAGCAGCGCCGCCGCGATCTGGCCGAAGCACAATCAACTGTCGCAACTTTGGAAAGCAGCGTCAGCCTGTCCCGAGATCAAGTGAACATGCTACGCCCACTGGCAGAGCAAGGCATTGTTCCGCGTACCGAATTGCTAACTGCAGAACGCGATCTGATTGATACGCAGGGCCGTCTGTCAGCGGCTCGGCAGGCTGTGGCACGTTCGCAGGCCGCAATTCGTCAGGCGCAGGCTGACTTGAACGCAGCACGCAGCGAATTCCGCCAGCAAGCGCTGAACGAACAGTCCGAAATCAACACGCGGATCGCCGTGAATGAAGAAACCATTCGCGGGGCAGAAGCACGCGCCAATCGCAATGAATTGCGCTCTCCGGCGGATGGCATCGTCAACGATGTACAGATCACCACCATCGGTGGTTTTGTGAATGCGGGCGAGCAGATCATGCAAGTCGTACCGGTCGGCGATAAGCTGCTCGTCGAAGCGCGCATTGATCCCAAAGACATCGCCTTCATCGCGATGGGTGACACAGCCAATGTGAAGATCACCGCCTATGACTTTGCCACCTATGGCGGGTTGTCGGGTGAGGTGATGCAGGTCAGCGCAGACAGCGTTTATGACGAGGTTGAGCGCGAAACCTACTACACGGTCGTGATCGAAACCGATCGTTCCTATCTCGAGCGGGGTGGGCAGCGTCTGCCGATCGTGCCGGGCATGATTGGTGATGTTGAGATCATTACCGGATCAAAGAGCGTGCTAAGCTATTTGATGAAGCCGGTTACGCGCGCGCTGAATGAAGCGATGACTGAACGTTGATGTTCCGCACGCCATCCGGCGTGCGATATCCTCGCAGCTTGCAAACAAGTCCGGGCTGCTGCGGTCGGGCAATTGCCCTCTGACTACCGTGACCAAAAGCCAAACGGCGAGCGCCTAGCGAGCCGCAAGCGCGGAAGCGAAGTCGAAGACGCAGCTGGCCAAAGGCCACCTGCAGGCGCGCCCACATGTGCACCGTAGCGAAGCGAAGGGACTGCACCGAGGATGCTCAACCGGATGGGGGAGCGCAACTAGTTAGAAGCGAAACGAACCCGGCGTTGAAGCTGCTCTGTCGGAGCCTGATAGGCCCGTCCGTGCAGGAAACGCTCATTCGCGGCAAAGCTCATCACTGGACGATAGCCATAGCTCATGCCAGCCGGCGCAATACGGTCGCTCGCCATATCGAGCATAGCCCACTCGCCGCCATTCTTGACCAGCAGCACCGCATGATCGATGCGCTGCACAGTGTCACGCGCGAGGGTGAGCATCATGTCCTCGCGATCGACACCGGCAGCCGCCAGCATCTGCATCTTAAGGATAGCGTAGTCCTCGCAATCGCCCACTCCGCTGCGCAAAGTGGTGCGCGCATCCGCCCAGTAATCGCTCATGCCATATTGTACGCGATCATCGCGATATTCGATGTTGCGATTGACCCAACCGTTGACCTTCGTCAGCAGCTCGCTGCGATCGCTCGGGGTATAGCCGATGGCGCGGCGCATATCGCGGCGCGAAAGTTCGCGATCGGAAACGCGGTCCCACGACGCGTCGAAGCGCGTGCGTCCAATGCGAACGCGTTCCGTGCCGAGGAAACGACCAGCCTCGCGAGAGTGGGGATACACCGCAAGATTTGCGGTCTGGCGCACGCCCAGCATGCCGCATGTTGCGCGGTTTGCCGGAGTGATGGATTGTGTGATGGCCTGTGACGGGGCGACAGCAGCGACAGGCGCTGCCTGGCCCGATTGCGCCGCTTTCATTCGCTCAAGCGCGCTCATCTGGCCGCCCATGATCGCGGCTGTCTTTGCCGCTTGTGAAGACACTGTGGCGCCGTAGGCTGGTGCAGCGGTAGGCGTGCAAGCGACCTCGGAAATACCCACTGCTGCCAGTGGCATTGCGCTGGGCACAGTCACAGATAGCGGCGCAGACGCAGCGGCCGGCAATGCGGCAACTCCGGCTAGCAGCCCGCCTGTAACCTTGGCGGCAAAAAGAGCGTTCCTGAACATGGACACCCTTTTGACGCGCACCTGTCACCATGAGGTTTGAAGACAAGGTTACCAAAGTGTTTGCGGAGATTGACGGCAAAGCTTTGCCGCAGGCCCGGCAAGCCCATTCCGCGCGGGATATGAAGGTTAACGCGTACTAAGGATGTCCGCGAACCTTGGTGAAAATACCTAGCCTCATTCATCGTGCAGCTTGCTTCCGTGTGCGATGAATGAGTAACAAAGTCGCAAACGTTTTAACGCCGGATAGGGCCGGTCAAGACAGGGGATGGGGCAATGCACATGAGAATTCTTAAGGCGTTCAGCGGCGCGAGCATGCTGGCGATGGCGGCGGTTTGCGCCCCGGTTGCTATGGCGCAAGGCGCAGCTGATGCACCGCGTGTGCTTTCCACCCAGACCGGCACGATTGCCTTTGGCGACGAGATGGCCAGCCAAACGCTCGATATCCGCCGCAGCGAGAATGGCGTAGTGGTGGACGTTATCCCGATCGGAACAGAGTGGGATCCGGTTATCATGCTGAAGGACCCCGCAACAGGCGCGACCATTGTGGAAGACGATGACGGCGGCAACGGTCTTGCCTCGCAAGTGGTGCTCGGGCCGGAGGTTAGCGGCACACTTGAGCTGCAGGTGCGCAGCATGAGCGGCGCAACGATGGGCGGCCAGGTGCCCAGTCAGTTCGTAGTGATCATGCGCGAATTCATGCCGATCGAAATCAACGCGACCGATATTGCTATCGGGTCCAGCACGCCGGGCAGTTTGCCTGCCAGCGGCACGCAATTCTTCGCATTCTCCGGCGTAGCGGGGCAATCGGTCGAGATCGCGGTCAATGCTGACAATGACGCGTTCGATCCCAACATCGCGCTGTTCACTGCCATGGCGGCGGGGCGAGGGGACCCACTGGCAGAGAACGACGACGGGCAGGACACGCTCAATTCCTTCCTCTCCTTCGTCTTCCCGCAAACCGGCGAATATGTGCTGCGCGTGAGCGAAATTGGCGATGCAGGCGGCGGTTTCACGGTCGAACTCAAGGCCGGACCGGAAGTGAGCGGCCCCGAAGCGCTGCGCCCCATCGGCATTGGCGAGACCCGCGAAATGGCGCTGGCGAATACGGGTGATGGAGAGCCAGCCGCGCTGATCGCGCTGAGCGACGCGGCCAAGCGCGCGATCCGTGGCGGGCGAGGGCAGCTGGTGGTGACGCTGCGCGGCGCCAATGGACAGGTTGATCCGGTGCTCGCGGCGGGTTTCCTGACCCCCATCGGCTTTGCCAGCCAGGCAGAGGATGACGATGGCGGTGATGAGCTGGACTCGCGGCTGGAGCTGGATGTGTCCGCCATGCGCGAAGGCGATTGGCTGGATAATTTCCGGCTGGCCCCGCGGGCGTATAATGAGGGTGTGTACGCGCTCGAGCTGACGGTGGAGTAGGAGGGTTTTCCTATAGCGAGGAACACTTGGAACACTGTTCTGGGAAGGAAGAATCCGGCAAAGAGCTAAATGGGCCGTTTACGGACGTCTTTAGACTAACAGTGGTGCTAAGGGGCCACATGTGAAGCCACACCCTTGACCCCCACACTCTCCCCCGCTAAAGGCCCGCGGTCTCTCGGCAGGGAATTCTGCTGACAAACGAATTTGAGCTGAACATTGGCGGTGAAGTCAGTGCTTTGATTGCAGACCGATCCCAGCTTTCGCTGGGATGACGCGAGAGAAGCAAAGGCTACCGACAAAGTAATCCGGCGGCTTTGGCCAAAGGGTGGAGTGAATTCAGTTCGCAATGCACGCCTTGGTGCAGCCCGTCATATTTAGACAGGCTCAGCACAAACGGGCTGCGGATGCGGGCATCTCCCTCCATTCCCAACCAGAACCACCAAACAGGCTCGATCCCTGGTGCTTACGCGCTGTGGAAAGGGCCGAACCTCATCATGTAAAAGTGGCTCTCACTTTTACGCACGGATGAGGTGAGCATACGAAACTAAAGGGTATATAATGCCAACTATCAACCAGCTGGTCCGCAAGGGCCGCACTCCGCAGAAGGCCAAATCAAAGGTCCCTGCAATGGAGCAGAACCCGCAGAAGCGCGGTGTTTGCACCCGCGTCTATACAACGACGCCGAAGAAGCCGAACTCCGCTCTGCGTAAGGTCGCCAAGGTGCGCCTGACCAACCAGCGTGAAGTGATCAGCTACATCCCGGGCGAAGGCCACAACCTGCAAGAGCACAGTGTTGTCCTGATCCGTGGTGGCCGTGTGCGCGACCTTCCCGGTGTGCGTTACCACGTGCTGCGCGGGGTGCTCGACACGCAGGGTGTCAAGGACCGCAAGCAGAGCCGTTCGAAATACGGCGCGAAGCGTCCGAAGTAATTAGGCGCGGCGGCGGTCTTCTCCCGCTACCTTCCACCATCAAGGATAATTTCCGGGTGGAAGGGCGGGGGAGAGGGCCGGTGCCGCTTGGTCGCTCACGGATGTGAGCGGCCCTCCGAAGGAGTAAACAAAGATGTCACGTCGTCGTAGACCCGAAAAGCGGGTTATCCTTCCCGATCCCAAGTTTGGTGATCAGGTCCTTTCCAAGTTCATGAACAACCTGATGCTCGACGGTAAGAAGGCCGTTGCAGAAGGTATCGTGTACTCCGCCCTCGAAACGGTTGAAGCCAAGGCCAAGACTGATCCGGTGCAGCTGTTCCACGATGCGCTGGGCAATGTCGCTCCGCAGGTCGAGGTCCGCAGCCGCCGTGTCGGTGGTGCGACCTACCAGGTGCCGGTCGAGGTTCGCCCCGAGCGTGCCCAGGCACTCGCGATCCGCTGGCTGATCGGTGCAGCGCGTGGCCGTCCGGAAACGACCATGAGCGCGCGCCTTTCGGGCGAGCTGATGGATGCGGCCAACAACCGTGGTAACGCGGTCAAGAAGCGCGAAGACACGCACCGCATGGCGGACGCGAACCGCGCCTTCTCTCACTACCGCTGGTAATATTTGAACGAGGGGCATGGGCCTCTCATGGAGAATTGAAAATGGCACGCGATTATCCGCTCGAGCGGTACCGCAATATCGGCATCATGGCCCACATCGATGCCGGCAAGACCACCACGACCGAGCGTATCCTCTACTACACCGGCAAGTCCTACAAGATCGGCGAAGTGCACGATGGTGCCGCGACGATGGACTGGAT
>JABDKI010000095.1 GCA_013002295.1 Altererythrobacter sp. | reverse complement strand
GGTAGCCACACTGCGATGAAGAGCGGCATGCTGGCAGCAGAAAGCCTAGCCGCAGCAATTGCGGCGGGCGCTGAGCATGACGAACGGATGGATTACGACGCCGCGGTTCGTTCAAGCTGGATCGCTGATGAACTGAAGCTGGTGCAGAATGCACAACCTGCAGTTGCCAAGTTTGGCGGCGATGTCGGCACGGTGTTGGCTGGCGCGGATATGTGGATGCGCACGCTCAAGATCGGACTGCCGATTTCGATGAAGCACACACCTGACCACACGCATACGGACCGCGCGGACCTCTATCCAAAGATCGACTATCCCAAGCCAGACGGGAAGATCAGCTTTGATCGTCTGACCAATGTCGCTTTCAGCTTTACGAACCATGCAGAGGATCAACCGGTTCACTTGCAACTGCAGGATCTTGATCTGCAGAAGGCCAGTGAGTACGATATCTTTGGTGGTCCGTCGGCGCGCTATTGCCCGGCAGGCGTCTATGAATGGATCGAGGAAGAAGGGCAGGAGCCAAGGTTCCAGATCAATTCGCAGAATTGCGTCCATTGCAAGACCTGCGACATCAAGGACCCCAACCAGAACATCAATTGGGTCACGCCCGAGGGCGGCGGCGGGCCGAATTATCCGAATATGTAGCCCAGCCAGTATCCGCGAATTGAACGCGAGAAATGCGCTTGCTCTTAGTCCGTTTGAAGCAGCATATCGGCAGGAATGGCCCTGATCGCGGTATTGATTAGGTAATTTCCTGTCTCTGTGCTAAACAATCATTGCTGACGTCGAATAACGCGACGGACTTCGATATTTGACGACCGCTGTGTACCTTTGGTGCTGGCGCAAACCAGACGACGACTTCCTTTCACTTTACGACCTGACGCACGACCCACGTGGCACTTCCGCCGCGCGGGCGAATTCGTTTCTTGAAAGGAAACGCACATGAGTAAGACCGGCACTGTCAAATTTTTCAACACCGACAAAGGCTATGGTTTCATCCAGCCTGACGACGGTTCGAATGACAGCTTTGTTCACATTTCAGCCGTTCAGGCCGCTGGCATGCAGTCGCTCGATAAAGAGCAACGCTTGAACTACGAAGTCGAGATTGGCCGCAATGGCAAGGAAAGCGCCGTAAACCTCTCGGCTGCTGACTAATTCTTGAAATTCGCCTCTCTCGCTGTTCGGGCGGGAGAGGCAACACCCCTTGCCCGGAGAGCCACATGAGCCAGACATTTGAATTCTACGATGCGCGCGCCAAAGAAGCTGCCGCCGAAGCTGATAAAGCTCAATTGGAGAATGTCCGGGACCGTCATCTGCGAGCAGAGAAGACCTGGCGCGGATTGGCCGAACAGGCCCGCCGGGTTGCGACTGATCGCGCAAAAGCTGAGCAAGAGCGGGCTGATCGCCGTGCAGCAGAAGCTGCATTGGCTGAGGAAGCAAAAGAAGCTGTGACCAGCTGATAAGCTTTCGCTGTAACTATCAGCGGACAGACGCAAATTTTCTCGCTAGAGCGGGCGCGTGACTGTCAAAGAAGCTGCATTCGCCAAGATCAATCTCGCGCTGCATGTACGTGCAAAGCGCGATGACGGCTATCATGAGCTAGAAACGCTTTTCGCCTTTGTGGATAACGGCGATGTTCTGACTGCGCAGCCAGCCGAGGCGGATCGGTTCGAAGTGTACGGTGAATTCGCCGATGTGCTGGATAACCCGTTTGGCAACCTTGTCGCTCGCGCACTCTCCGCATTGCCGCGTACGCAGGGCCTGCATGTCACGCTCGAAAAAAACCTACCAGTCGCCGCCGGGTTAGGTGGTGGATCAGCCGACGCTGGCGCGCTTTTCCGCATTGTCGACCAGGTCCATGGCTTGCCCGATCGCTGGGATGATGCCGCCATCCGTCTTGGCGCTGATGTGCCCGCTTGCGTGCGCAGCGAAATGGCAATTGGGCGCGGCACCGGGACAGAGCTTGAGCCGGTAAAGAACGATATGACAGGCATGGCTGTCTTGCTCGTCAATCCGCGTATACCGCTGCTTACGGGTCCGGTTTTTGCGGCATGGGATGGTGAGGATCGCGGGGCTTTGCCTAGTGGCTCGGCTCGCGAGATTGCCCTCACAGGTCGCAATGACCTGCGCAAACCCGCGATCGAGATATGCCCTCAGGTCGCTGATGTGCTTGAGTGCTTGAGTCAAACTGATCCATGGATGGCTGAAATGTCGGGTTCGGGCGCTACGTGCTTCGCTCTCTATGACAGCATCGAACACCGTGACCGTGCATCGCGTGTCTTGGCCGATCTCCAGCCGCAGTG
>JABDKI010000087.1 GCA_013002295.1 Altererythrobacter sp. | reverse complement strand
GTGAATTTGTGGTCGAACAAGAGCGCCGCCGCAGTGAAGATCTGCCGCATGAACTTTATGACGTAACTGCCTGGTCGGTCGGCATGATGGCGGGGACCGATGTGCAGCTGTGCGGCTCTGCGGTTGGAGGTGACCCGCTTTCGCACACGAGCCCTATAGCGCCGGTGGCGGAGGGCAGCGGCAGCTTTGGCTTGGCGGTGCCATGGACTGACAGCGGGCAAGCGCGGTTGGTCGCCTTGGCCTTGCGTGAGGGCATCATTGGGCGCGTCACTGACGAAGCTTTCACTATGGGCTCGCGTACTTTCCCGCGTGGGACAGTTGTTTTCAGCAATATCGCCAATGGCACGGACAAGATGGCACGTTTTGCGGCGCTGGCACGTGAAGTTGGCGCGCATACATTGGCGCTGGAATCGAGCTGGGTAGAGGACGGCCCCAATTTCGGCAGCGATGCATTCGTGCGGTTAGAAATGCCAAAGGTCGCGATGGCGTGGGACGATGGTGTCGATCCAAACAGCGCTGGTGCGCTGCGTTTTGTGTTGGAACAGCGCCTAGGCGTTCCGGTCATGCCGATCCGCACCGCGCGCTTGGCCAGCGCTGACCTTTCCGAATACGATGTCGTTTTGTTACCCCACGGCTCGCCGGCAAGCATCTTGGGTTCTCGCGGCACTAACAACCTGCGTGAGTTTGCTCACGAAGGCGGCGTGGTTGTCGCGGTTGCCGATAGCTTGGGCATACTGACGAGTGGGGATAGCCCAATGCTGAGTGTGAAGCTCGAAGCTGCGCTGGGATTGGAGCCGGGCGAAGACGCCGATGATGGCGATCTTGCCGAAGCTATCGAGATCACAAGCGAATCTGAATATCGCAGCGCAATACAGGACGACAACGCCTTGCCTGACTCATTGCCGGGCGCGCTTGTGAACACCGTTCCCGACAAAGATCACTTTCTTTCTGCAGGTTACGATGGGGGCGCAGTCGTCAACGCCGATGAATCGCGTATCTTCACGCCGCTTGATCGCGCGGACGGAATCAACGTCTTGCGTTTCGCAGCGGCTGAAAACCTGGTTGCGAGTGGCTATGTGTGGGACGAAAATCGCCGACAGATGGCGTTCAAGCCCTATCTGATGGCGCAGCGCAATGGAGACGGGCTGTTCATTGGATATGCGCATGATCCATCCACGCGTGCCTATCTTGATGGGCTCGACCTGCTCATCGCCAATGCAGTGATTATCGCGCCGGCGCGGGTACGCTAGTTGCCTTCATAGGGCGGCACCCATTTCATTACGCCGCCCGTCATCGGGGTCCACCAACCGGTCTTGATCCCGGCGTCGGCGAGCGTGTCGCTGACCCATTGGTTGCAGGTTTTGCCGATATGGTATGTGCCGGGCGCGTCGTAAAACACGTCATAGTCTGAATATCCGCGATAGACCGCGCGTTCACCTGCAGGCAGGATTTCGCGTTCGATCAACCCGACAAGCCGCCCATATTCCGCATGGCTGATCATCAGTTTGCGGTGGTCGGGCGATGGGGCAGGGCGGATATAGTGGCTGACATGCAGCAGACCGTCTCCACCCGTTGCTGCATTCAGCGCAACTGGTAGCGACAGATCCCACCAGGTGGGCGTGTTGAGGAACACTTCGCGCTCCCCCCAACTAACCGAGACATGCGTGTACGGGCGATTGGGCGCGAGCACGTCATCAATGGGAAAATCCTCGCGCCAATCCTTTTGCGCGCTGATAGCTGGCATGACGATGGCGGTGTGTACACCATTGGTTTCGATCATGATTTCGACGCCGCTCGTGGGTTCTTGCCAGTCCGAATTGCGCGGGATCGATGACCCGATCCACGCCGACAAAAAGAACAAAGCCGTCATCGCTGCCAGCAAAGCGAGCGGCCACATCAACAGCCGCTTGATCCAGATCACATGCGGCGCTTGCGCATCCATAGGATGGACCAGTTTCCATTGACGCGGCGCTCGGCAAGGCGGAACCCCGCTTGGCGATAGGCTCTGCGAACCGCGGGTTCCTGTCGCTCCAGCAATCCGGCCAGCAGGATACTGCCGCCGGGCGTTACAGCGGCTTCAAATTCTGGCGCGAGTTCAACCAACGGCGCAGCCAGTATATTCGCGATCAGAAGATCGTACGGCCCGCGCGCTTCGAGGAGCGGGTGCGCCATACCGTCAGCGATCACCATGGTCAGTTGACCGCGGTCTGCGCCGATTGGTACGCCGTTCAACTCCGCATTGTCGGCCACCACGCCCGCACACACATCGTCGATGTCAGATGCAGTGCATAGCGCTCTCGGCCACAACCGCATGGCAGCGACCGCGAGCAGGCCTGTGCCCGTGCCAATGTCCGCGATGTTGCGGCTGACCACGCCGCGGTCCTTCATTGCGTCCAGCATCTCCAAACAGCCGGCGGTGGTCTCGTGCTGACCGG
>JABDKI010000084.1 GCA_013002295.1 Altererythrobacter sp. | reverse complement strand
TCAACCTGCCAACCGAATATGGCGGGTTGGGGCTGGGTCATGTCGAAGCGCTGTTGGTGCTTGAGGAATTCGCGAAGATATCCAACGCAGTCGCTTTTCCTGTGTTCGAGGCCTTGGTTGGGCCGGTCCGCACGATCGAACGTTTTGGTTCGGACGAGATGAAAGCGCGCATTCTGCCCGAAGTGATCAAGGGTGAGAAAGTTGTTGCAGTTTCTATGTCAGAGCCTGATGCGGGCACTGCGCTGACCGATCTCAAGACCCGCGCGGTCGCAGATGGTGATGATTACGTGGTCAACGGCTACAAGCGCTGGACATCGGGCGGCGGGCATTCAGACTATTACGTCACTTACTGCCGATACAATGATGAGCCCGGCGCGAAGGGCATCGGTGCGATCCTGCTAGACAAAGATGCGCCCGGCATGCAGTTCGGCAAGCGGGAACAGCTGATGGGTTTTCGCGGGATCGACACAGCAGACTATGCAATCGAAGATGTGCGCGTGCCGAAAGAGAATGTGATCGTGGGCGCAGGCGGTTTCGGAAAACTGATGAGCGCCTTTGGCCTGGAACGCTGCGGAAACGCCACGCAATCGCTAGGCCTTGCCGCAGCTGCGCTGGAACAGGCAACCGAGTATGTTCAGGAACGCGAGGCTTTTGGCAAACCCATCGTCGAATTCCAGGCTGTGCAGCTGAAGCTTGCTGAGATGGCGATGAAAGTAGAGGCGTCACGCCTGCTGATCCACCGCGCTGCTGCCAATGCCGCGCATCAGGATGATGGTCTGCCAACCGTTTACGAAAGCTCGGTCGCCAAATGCTACGCCAATGAAATCGTGCGCGAAGTCACCGCCATGGGTCTGCAAGTTATGGGCGGATATGGCTATCACAAGGATTACGGCATGGAGCAGCGTGTCCGCGATGGTTTTGCCTGGGGAATTGCGGGCGGCACAACTGATGTCCAGAAGACCAATATTGCAGCCGCGCTTATCGGGCGACGCTTCAACCAACGGCGCTAAAAGATTGACGCTGAACGCCGTATTGCCCATCTAAAGCACTATGGACGAAAACACTGACGCGGCGCCTCCTGTCGTCGCTCCCGCACCCGAGCAGACACCCGTGGTCGAAGGCCTTGGCGACGATCAGGCCCTGACAGAGCTTCACCCGAATTATAAGTCGGCTTTGCGGCTGCAGGCGATACTCACATCGATCCCGTTCATAGTTGGTGCCTTCGTTCTCGAGGGCCAAGCCATCTTGCCGACCGCGTCGATCATGATCCCGGTCGTGCTGATCGCTCTCGCGTTCATCATCCGATTGCCTTCGCGGCGCTTTCACGCGCGCGGCTATGCGATGAGTACGGATCGCCTGCGCGTCGCGCGTGGAATCTTGTTCCGCCATGATACCGTCGTGCCGTTTGGCCGGGTGCAACATATCGACGTCAATCAAGGGCCAATCGACCGATTCTTCGGGATAGCAACGCTAACTCTGCACACCGCAGGCTCTCACAATGCCTCGGTGCATTTGCCAGGTCTAGGCGAACCATTGGCGCGCGATATGCGCGAGGAAATTCGCAGCCATATCAAGCGCGAGGCGCTGTGAACCAGATGTCTGGCGAAGTTGCCACCCATTCCGCTGAAGACACACAGCCGCAACGCACGGCCCCCATCGGTCTGTTGATCACCGCGATCACCAGCCTTCGTCAGGGCGTTATCCCCATCGCCATTGGCGCCTACACCTTCCGTGACAATCTGGTCGGGATGGGCGGGGTGATCGCTTTGTTGTTGGTGGTTTTCGGGGTCAGTGTCGGCATTGCTTATCTCTCCTGGCTGCGGCGGACTTACACCACGGGAACCGAGGATATTCGTGTTGAAAGCGGTATCATCAGCCGTGCGGCGCGCTCTGTTCCCTACGAACGAATTCAGGACGTAAGCCTGGAACAGAAACTGCTGCCGCGGTTGTTCGGGCTGGTCGAAGTGAAATTTGAAACCGGCGCGGGCGGCGCAGACGATCTGAAGCTGGCGTATCTCACCGAAGACCAGGGCGAGGCATTGCGCCGGCTGATCCGCGCGCGGCGTGAAGAAGAAGCGGCCAGCGCAGCTCAAGTGGCTGGGGAAGCAGCCGTGCCCGAAGTCGAGGACGAGGAAGCGGATACCATCTTCGCAATGGACACCCAACGCCTCACCACATTCGGCCTTTTCGAGTTTTCGCTGGCGGTGTTCGCTGTGCTTGGCGGCCTCATGCAATATGCCGATACCTTTATCGGGATCGAGCTATGGGATGTAGACCTTTGGCAAGGCTGGATCGAAAGCCAGAGCGGGCTGCTGTCCAGCTTTGGCTTCGTGGCGCAGATTGCCGGCGTTGTCGCGGGGGTGGTCGCCCTGATCATGATCGGTTCTGTAACGGGCCTGGTGCGCACATTCCTGCGCGATTGGGGCTTTGTGCTTGAGAAGACGGCGCGCGGGTTCCGCCGTCGCCGTGGGTTGTTCACCAAGACCGATGTGGTGATGCCGACCCACCGCGTGCAGGCACTGGTGCTGGGCACCGGCTGGCTGCGCTATCGCTTCGGCTGGCATGGGCTGAAGTTTGTCAGCCTAGCGCAAGATGCAGGCTCATCAAGTCATGTCGTTGCGCCGTTTGCGCAATTGGAGGAAATCGAGCCGATCATCCGCGCGGCAAAGTTTGAGCCGCCTTCCGACGATCTCGATTGGCGCCACGCAAGCCGCAAGTACCGCTTTGACAGCACGGCGATCGAAGGCGGAATATTCGCCTTTGTCGCTGTGGTCCTTGCAACTTTGATTGGTACTGGAATCATCGGTGAAGGGTTTGCTTACGCTGCGTTTCTGCCGCTCATTCCTTTGTCTTTGTCCATCTTCTTTACCGGTGCGAACCTCTATGCCTGGCAATTCCACCGCCATGCCTTGAGCGGATCGCAAATCTTTGGCCGCAAGGGTCTGATTTCGCCCGCCACGCGGGTTGCCTCACGGGTGAAGCTGCATTCGGTCGAGATTGTGCAAGGCCCGATTGCGCAAAGGCGCGGCTATGCGACATTGCATCTGGGGCTGGCTGGCGGAGCGTTTTCGATTCCGGGCTTGCCGATCAAGCGCGCTCGTGAGCTGAAGTCTGCAATATTGCACAGCATTGCGTCGCGTGATTTCTCGCAACTGTCCTGATTGAAATTATTCCGCGCGCAAATCGGCCCACTCAGGATTTTTGCGGAATTTGGCTTCGACATAGGAGCATTGCGGCACGATCCTGAAACCCTGCTTGCGCGCATCTTTGACTAGCCGGTTGACCAGCTGAGCGGCGATACCGCGACCGCCGATCTCGGGCGGCACAACCGTGTGTGTGGCAACCCTCACATCGTTGCCGCGCGGCTCCCATTCAAGATAGCCTTCCGCGGTTTCGCCTGCCAGCTTGGCGACATATCTGCCGCCTTTTGCCTGCGCATGGTGGGTGATTGTTGCCTCTGCACGATTGTCACTCAAGTGTATGCTCCTTCTTGCCATCAACGCCCAAGCGGTTAGAGGCGTTCCTAGATGAGCAAATTCCTGTCTGACAATGCCGCCACTGTGCACCCCAAACTTTGGGAGGCGATGCGTGCGGCTGATGCGCCCGACATTCCCTATGATGGCGATGCTTTAAGCGAAGCTTTGGATGACAAGTTTTCCGAAGTTTTCGGGCGCGATTGCGCAGCGATCTGGATTGCAACGGGAACTGCCGCCAATTGCCTCGCGCTCGCAACCATGGTGCAACCGCACGGCGGGGTTGTCTGCCATGAAGAGGCACATATCGAAGTCGATGAAGGCGGCGCGCCGGGCTTCTACCTGCATGGTGCAAAGCTGATGCTGGCCAAGGGCGAAAGCGCCAAGCTGACGCCCGCAGATATCGCGGCGGTGCTCGACCCGATCCGCGATGACGTACATCAGGTCCAACCGCATGCGATTTCGATCACGCAGGCGAGTGAATATGGCTGTTCCTATCGCCCTGAAGAACTGGCAGCGCTGGGCGAGTTCGCCAAGGCGCGCAAACTGGGCCTGCATATGGATGGCGCGCGGTTTGCCAACGCGGTCGCGTTTTTGGGCGGATCGCCTGAAGAGGCTGTTGGTCCATGTGACACATTGGCGTTCGGTTGCATCAAGAACGGCGGGATGAGCGCAGAGGCGCTTGTGATGTTCGATGCGGAACAAGCCGATCTGGTTAAGTATCGTCGCAAACGTGCAGGTCATTTACAATGCAAGGGCCGCTACCAGGCGGCACAGATCCTCGCCATGCTTGATGGTGATCTTTGGCTTGAGAATGCAAGAGCAGCTAATGCGGCGGCGGCAGAGATTGCTGGCGCTTGCGG
>JABDKI010000080.1 GCA_013002295.1 Altererythrobacter sp. | reverse complement strand
CTGCCGAAGCCCCTGAAGGCGCCTGACTATTCCGGCGGCGTTGCCGCGCGGCGTAGCCTGTCATTGATCGCCTTTCCGATGCCTTCGTCTGGTACCGGCGCGATAGCAATGCGCGGATGATCACTGGCCGCGGCCTGATGCAGGCAATCATAGAGCCGCGCGGCAGCTTCATTGAGATCGCCCGAGGCTGAAAGCGTGCAATCGCCCGCAATGTTGCCGAAACCGATCAGGAATTCGCTTGTGCCGGCAGCCTCTGCGTTTATCCGCATTGGCTTGCCGGGCGCATAGTGACTGGCGAGTTGGCCTGGGGCTTCAATACTCGCATCAGTTCTTCCACTGGATGCGCCGACTGGGCCATCGATCCGGATGGGCCCCGGGCGCAGTTCCTCTAGCGAGCCATCCGCTCGCACCGCCAGAATTGTCGATTCCAGACCTGCTTCGCATGCCCCCCCATCAATCACCGCATCGATCCGCCCGTCGAGCGTTTCGAGCACATGTTGTGCGCTCGTCGGGCTGATGTATCCGCTGCGGTTGGCCGACGGTGCAGCCAAAGGGAAGTCGAGTGACTCCAGCAGGTCACGCATCACAGGGTGTGCTGGTGCGCGCAGTGCCAATGTGGGCAGTCCAGCCGTGACAGCAGGTGCAAGCCCAGAATCCGCGCGAAGTGGCAGCACCAAAGTCAGCGGGCCCGGCCAGTATGCATCCATAAGTTCGCGCGCTTGCGAATTGATCGCTGCGTAACACCCCGCTTGCTCAGCACCGGTCACGTGCACAATCAACGGATTGAAATCAGGCCGCCCCTTCGCCGCGTAGATCTTTGCCACAGCGGCGGCATTGTCAGCTCGCGCCGCCAGCCCGTAAACTGTCTCCGTGGGAACCGCTACAAGCCCGCCACGTTCCAGAATCGCCGCCGCACGCGCGATGCCCGCTGCATCTGCAAGCAGCACTTCCGTAGCGTTCTTGTTACCGGCCATCCCTGCCCGCTATAGGGGGCGCTGCAAATTGCCAAGAGAATCCCGAACCAAAGGAAGCAATCAACGTGACTCCTTACACACCGCCAACCCAAGAACAGCTGCTCGCGATCCGCGTTAATGCCGGTATCGAAGAGCTTGCCAAGACTGAACGCTTTGCAGCCGCCGAGGCCGATCTGGTCGAGGCTATTGTAGAAGGTGTTGGCCAGTTCGCCGCGGGCGAGTTTGCGCCGCTCAACCGGATCGGAGATCTGGAAGGGGCAAAGCTGGAAAACGGCGTTGTTCGTCTGCCCGATGGATTCAAGCAGGCCTATGGCGAGTACGTTGCGCAAGGTTGGAACGCGATTGCATCGCCAGAGGAGTTCGGGGGGCAAGGCCTCCCCTTCACATTGGCGTGCAATGTGCTGGAAAATCTCGGCTCAGCGAACATGGCATTCAACCTGCTGCCCATGTTGAGTGTGGGAGCAATCGAAGCCATCGAGCACCACGGATCGGACGCGCAAAGGGCTAAATACATGCCCGATCTGGTCAGCGGCAAGTGGTCCGGTACAATGAACCTGACCGAACCGCAGGCGGGCAGTGACGTTGGCGCGCTACGCAGCACAGCGACTCCCATCGAAAGCGGCGAACATTCAGGCAAATATCTGATTCAAGGCCAGAAGATTTACATCACCTGGGGTGAGCACGAGCTGGCAGAGAACATTATCCATCTGGTGCTCGCGCGGCTGCCTGATGCACCCGAGGGTTCGCGCGGGATCTCGCTTTTCCTTGTGCCCAAGTACCATGTGAAGGATGATGGAGCTCTCGGCCCAAAGAACGATCTGCGCTGCGTCAGCCTGGAGCATAAGCTCGGCATCAATGCCTCGCCTACCTGTGTGATGAGCTATGGCGACAATGGCGAATGCATCGGCGAGCTGGTCGGCGCAGAGAACCGCGGATTGATGGCAATGTTCACGATGATGAACAATGCGCGCATCAATGTTGGTAATCAGGGTGTGCAGATCGGTGAGCGAGCGACCCAGCAAGCAATTGCATACGCGGCGGATCGCGTCCAATCGGCACGCGCCGGATCGCCCGACAAAACCCCTGTGGCGATTATCGAGCATCCAGACGTACGCCGTATGTTGCTGCGCATGAAAGCGCTGACCGAGGGAGCGCGCGCGCTCCTCTATTACTGTGCGGGTCAGGTCGATCGCGGGACAATCGGTGATGAAGCCGCCAAGCTGCGCGCGGAGGTGCTTGTCCCCTTAGTCAAGGCATGGGGCACCGATATCGGCATCGAGGTGGCCGGAATGGGCGTGCAGGTGCACGGCGGAATGGGCTTCATCGAGGAAACCGGCGCCGCCCAACACTGGCGCGATTCCAAGATCGCCCCGATATACGAAGGCACCAACGGTATTCAGGCGGCCGACCTCGTCACGCGCAAGCTAGGGCTTGAGGCGGGAGGCGTCGTGCAGTCACTTATCGCCAACATCCTCGCGGATTCGGCTGACGAGCCGCAATTGCGCGCGCTGGCGCAAGATTGTGCCTTTGTCGCTAGCTGGATGAGTGAAGAGGCAAGCCTGGATGATCGCCTGGCTGGTAGTGTGCCATTCTGTACCATGCTCTCTGTTGCAGTCGCCGGATGGCAGCTTGCCAAACAGGCGAAGGCTGTTGCAAGCGGCGCATCGCCGGCGCTCGCCAAGACAAAGCCCGTCACCGCGCGCTTCTTCCTTGATCGCATAGTTCCAGAAGCGATGGGTCAGAAGGCGGCTGCTACAGGTGGCGCTGAATTGCTTTACAGCCTTTCAGCCGAAGCTTTCGCCGTCTAAGTGCCAGAGCGTGGACAACGACCAAGCCCCCGATCGTGACACGCTGCTTCGCATTGCGAATGCGTTAGAGCGAATAGCCCCGCCAGCGCCGATTGATACCAATTGGCGCACAATGCCAGCCTATGTCTGGGACGGTACCAATGCGCGCGAGCTCGAGAAGATCACTGCGCCAAATCTCGACGTACTTCGCGGAATTGATCGTCAAAAGGAGCTGGTGCTTGAGAATATCGACCGTTTGGCATGGCGCAAGGCATCGCATGACATGCTGCTGTGGGGCGCGCGCGGAATGGGGAAATCCGCGCTGATCCGGTCTGCTGCATGTCGGGTGCAGGATGGTGCGCCTATGGCTCTTGGGCTTGTACAAGTCGCGCCTGATGCGCTTCATACCTTGCCTGAGCTGTTCAATCGGCTTGGCGACGAAAAGCGCCAGTTCCTGATATTCATCGATGATCTTGGTTTTGCCGAGGAAGATACCGTTGGTCCGCGCCGTTTGCGGAGCTGGCTTGAGGGCGGCGTAGAGGCAAGGCCGGGCAATTGCCGCCTCGCCGTCACATCCAATCGCCGCGCCATTCTCGCGCGCCAGGCAAGTGAGCAGAGCTCCGGCTCTGACGAGAGCCCGCTCAACCGCCGTGATGCAACCGATGACAAACTTGCTTTGGCCGATCGTTTTGGGCTGACTGTTGGTTTCCATCCTTGCAGCAAAGGTGCTTACATCGAGATGGTCAGCGCCTATGCCGGTCCGCTGGAGTTGGAGTTCAGCGAAGAAGAGGCACTTGAATGGGCAATGCAGCGCGGGCAACGGTCCGGCCGTGCCGCTTGGCAATTTGTCGTCGAACTGGCGGGTCGAGCCGGCAAGAAGCTCTAGGCCGCTCTTTTATTGAGCGGGAACTTCGCGTGCGTAATCCTCTTCATTGAAGGATGCCCGTGCATCACCGGTCAACTGGCGGCGGGGCGGCAACGATTCTGATTGAAGCCGCGCAATACCTGCTCCGGGTTCTGCGCCAGGTGCATGAACTCGCCAGATAATCCCGGCGGTGTCATCAGTCATCAGCAGTGATCCATCGCCCGCCCATTCAACCCAGGTTGGACGGCCCTTTGTTGTGCCATCTTCGTTCAGGAAGCCATCGAGAACGGGAACCGGCAGGCCTTGCGGATTGCCCAACTCGTCGAACGCGACATAGACCAGATCATAGCCCGAAGGTGGCTTGCGGTTCCAAGACCCGTGGCGGGCAATGAATGCACCGCTCGCGAAATTGTCGCCCATCATATGGCCTTCTTGCGTGAAAACGAGGCCCAGAGCCGCGACATGCGGTCCAAGGGCATATTCCGGCCTGCGCGCATATTCAGCAAGATATGCTGGACGTGGAGCTTTCACCCGCTCGTCGATATTGGTGCGCCAGTAAACCCATGGCCAGCCGTATTGCGCGCCAATCGGCACATTGGTCAGATAGTCTGGAACCAGATCTCCGCCGAGCATGTCACGCTCATTCACTGTGGTCCAAAGCTCGCCCGACCACGGGCTGAACGCGAGGCCATTGGGGTTGCGTAATCCGCCCGCAAACTGGCGCTGGCGATTGGATTCGAGATTATACTCCCAGATCATGGCGCGGCCCTCTTCGACCTCCATGCCTTGCTCGCCGATATTGGAGACCGAACCAACCGCGACATAAATGCGCGTGCCATCTTCGCTCAACTCAAGGTTGCGCATCCAATGGCCGCCTCCAGGCGCCAGATCCATCAGCTTGACCGGCTCGCCAGTTACACTGTCTGCGCCCAATTCATAGTCATACGCCAGCAGCGCATTGTGGTTGGCGACGTAGAGCTTCCCATCATTCCAACCCATGCCCGATGGTGAGTCCAAGCCATTGCTTTCATTGGCAATTGTCAGCCGCGTTTCCGTAACGCCGTCACCATCCCCGTCGCGCAGCAGCACGATTTCATTGGCAGAATCTCCGGTCGCTCCCGCACGGGTCATCAACCAATCAGCGATCCAGGCCATGATGCCACCATCTTCCTCGCTTTTGGGTGATCGAGTTAGCGTGACGAGCACATCCCCGTTCGGCAGTGCTTGAAGCACGCGCGGATGATCAAGCCCCTCTGCAAAGCGGCCGACTGCCAGGCCTTCTGCTGCGCTCGGCGCCTCGCCATCATCCCATCCCACCGGTTTGGCGATCTGTACCGTAGGGACAGATTCGGGATTGGGCTCCTCCAATGTCGGGTCGGTCCCCGCAACCGCCTCAACAGAGAGATCGGCCGGGCTTCCGCGTGATACCCACCAGAGGGCCGCGCCGAGAAGCACAAGAATGACAAGGAGGGCGATCAGGATCTTTTTGAGAATGCTCATGGATGTCAGGCATAAGCCCGGTGCATGCGACGGGCAATAGGTCACGTGTAATACGCATTGCGGCGGCAACGGCCGCGGGGCTTGCTATTTGACCGGCTCCGCTTAGATCGCTTCGCACGATGTATGATTTCAAACCTGACGAGAACCTTGATGCTGCCGAGCGGTACCGGCAGCTTTGCAGCGCTGCGGACGCGCTAACCGCGACTGAGAGCGACCCCATTGCCAATATGGCCAATATAGCCGCACTCATATGGGAGTTTGTGCCCGGACTGAACTGGGCAGGGTTTTATCGGATGTTGGAAAACAATGAGGGTGGGAGTGAGCTTGTCCTTGGCCCATTCGTTGGCCGACCCGCCTGCATCCGCATTCCGATGGGTGCCGGCGTGTGCGGGACTGCGGCGGAAACAGGCACAACACAGCTCGTCGAGGATGTGCACGCCTTCCCCGGACATATTGCGTGCGATTCCGCCAGCCTGTCCGAAGTGGTGGTGCCGGTCGTTCGGGATGGTCAAGTTGTCGCGGTTATCGATCTGGACTCACCTGAACCAGCTAGGTTCAAGCCGGAAGATGCCGCAGGAATCGAACAACTCGCGCGGTTACTTGCCGACCGGATTTAGCATGTTTCGCTAAGCAACTCAGAATTCGAGGTTTTTGCTGCCCGAGTTGCGCGGCGCAACTTTCGATCAGTCAGAGCATGCAGCCAAGTCGCGCGGCGCGACTTTGATTGCTTCAGATATCACCACCGGTTAGCCGCTGACAAATCAGATCGAGTTGATCGAGTGTGCGGTATTTGATTGTGACCGCGCCCTTGCGTGGATCCGCATCGGTTTTGATCCGCACGGTTAAACCCAAAAACTCTTCCAGATGCGCCTGTACCGCTGCAATATCCGCGTCCTTGACGGGATCCCGGGTAGTGCGCTTGGTTGATTTACGCGCTTTGGGCGCAACATCACCGCGCACCAGGTCTTCAACTTCGCGCACGCTCAGCTTATCGCGAACCGCCCGTTTAGCCAGCTTAGCTGCATCATCGTGGCCGATCAAAGCGCGGGCATGCCCCATGGTGAGCTCCCCAGTCTCTACTAGGCCCAGCACACCCTCCGGCAAGGCCAGCAAGCGCTGTAAATTTGCAATGTGGCTGCGTGATTTTTCAACCATTTGCGCGATTTCAGCCTGTGTCAGGCCTTCTTCATCACTCAACCGATGGTAAGCGCGTGCCTCCTCGACCGGATTGAGATCTTCTCGCTGAATGTTCTCGATCAAGGCCAACGCCATGACTTCACGTTCATCCAGCTCGCGCACCAAAGCGGGAATCTCATGCAAGCGCGCCTTTTGAGCGGCTCGCCAGCGACGCTCACCTGCTACAAGTTGGAAGCGCCCCTCACCCTTGGCGGTTACAATGATCGGTTGGATTACGCCGCGCGCGGCAATCGAGGCCGCGAGCTCTTCAAGCGCCGCCTCATCGAAGCGCTTGCGTGGCTGCCCCGGCAAAGGTTCGATCGAAGAAACAGGGATCGAGCTCAATCCAGTCTTCGCATAACCCTCTGAATTAGAAGATTTTTCGGAGACTTCACTGTTTGCAGGCTGCGCCAGAGGCTCTTCGCGCTGAGCCTCCCCCATCAGTGCACCAAGCCCACGCCCCAGTTTCTTCTTGCGGTCCGCGGCGCTGCGTTGTGGCACTGAAAAACGGATAGGATCGGTGGAATCGCTCACGCGGCTTTCCTTTCTTCAGGCAGGCGACCAATCAATTCTCGCGCCAAAGCGATATACGCACGGCTGCCGGCACAGGCATGGTCATAGACCAAGGCTGGCAAACCATGGCTAGGCGCCTCAGAAAGACGCACATTTCGCGGAATAACCGTTTCAAATACCAGTTTGCCCAGGCATTCACGCACATCTTCCGCCACTTGATCGGTCAGGCGGTTGCGGCGGTCAAACATAGTCAGGGTCACACCGACAATTCCGAGGCCGGGGTTGAACCGCTGCTGGACCTGCTCAACGGTTTGCAGAAGCTGGCTAAGCCCTTCTAAAGCAAAGAATTCACACTGAAGCGGAACCATAAGAGTGTTCGCAGCTGATAGTGCGTTCAAAGTCAAAAGGCCAAGCGATGGGGGACAATCGACAAAACAAATGTCATGCCCGCGGTGATCGGCCAATGCAGCAGACAGCCGCGCCGTACGTTCGTCCATGGAGACGAGCTCAACCTCCGCACCGCTCAAGTCGACAGTCGCCGGCACAATGTCGAGGCCGGGAATGCTGGTCGGCACCATGGCTTCTGCCAAAGGAAGGCCCTCGACCAGGACATCATAGCTCGATGCCTTGCGGGCCTCTACACCTACACCTAGTCCTGTTGAGGCGTTACCCTGAGGATCGAGGTCGATCAGGAGCGTGCGCCAGCCGATCGCAGCCATAGCTGTCGCGATATTGATAGCGGTCGTGGTCTTGCCGACACCGCCCTTCTGATTGGCTATCGCAATTGTGATCATCCGCCTCGCCTGCCTTTCTGCAGTTATTTGCTTACGATGATCCCCGCTTCCTCATCGGTCAAGGACTGTTCCACGTGAAACATCCTGCGAATCTTTCGAGGCATCGCCTGCAGTTCTTGCGCCGCTGAGCGCCCCTTGGGCAACAGGTAGGTGGTTGCCTTTGTGGAAAAGGGTGCGGACAAACTGAGGAGTTTTTCCAACGGCGCAAAGGCGCGGGCCGAAATAACCGATGCCCTGAAGGGCTCGACAAGCTCTAAACGTTGACCTTCAACGCGGCAATTGCCCAAATCAAGCTCGTGCACCATACGTTCGAGCCACTCGACGCGGCGCGCACGCGATTCAACCAACACAATCTGCCAATCTGGTCGCATTGCTGCGATCACCAGCCCAGGAAAACCCGCTCCCGTGCCCAAGTCTAGCCACGGTCTGGAAATTGTTTCACGTGGAACAAAGCGCAGGAGCTGTGCGCTGTCGGCTATATGTCTGACCCACATTTGGGCCTCGGACGGCCTCGAAATGAGGTTTTGGCGCTGATTCTCTTCGATGAGTGCAGCAATGAGCGCCTCCAGACGCGCCATTCCCGCCGCGTCGGTTAAACTTTCGACATAAGTTCGAGCAGTGGTCTCGTCTCGCAATACCTGTTCCATCAGGCCGCCAACTGCCTTCGCCGCGCATGGACAAGCAATGCAGAGAGCGCTGCAGGGGTTATCCCAGGCACACGTCCCGCGGCCGCCAGATTTGGTGGTTTCGCCGCCATCAGTCGCTCAACCATCTCGTTGGAAAGGCCCGGGACATCTCCGAACGGGAAGTCGCCACCGAGGGCCAAGGCTTCACTTGCGCGCAAGTCCCGAAGTTCCGCCTCCTGCCTTGCCAGATAGGGTGCGTAGGTCGCATCCTCTGCCATCTCAGCGGCGAGCGCATCCTCCGGATCCAGATCAGCGGTCAACCAGGTGCTCAGATCAGCCAAACCAACACCATCATGCCTCAACCACTCGCTAACCGGCTTGTCCCCTCCATCACGGCGGACATTGAGACCAGCGTCGCTCAGAGCTTTAGCTGAGATCATCACGTCAAAATGCGGCGCCAGATCGATTCTGCGCGCCTCGCGATCCTCAAACCACTTGCGCCTTTTATCTCCAATGCATCCTGCAGCGATTCCTAGCGGCGTCAGCCGCGTCGACGCATTATTGGCCCGCAACCTTAGCCGGTACTCCGCACGGGCAGTCAGCATCCGGTATGGCTCTGTAACCCCCTGCAGCGTCAGATCATCAACCATCACCGCAATATAGCTGTTCGCTCGATCCAATTGCGGGGGCTCCTTGCCAAGTATACTACCCGCCGCATTCAGTCCGGCAACCAATCCCTGCGCGGCCGCTTCTTCATAGCCTGTGGTGCCGTTGATCTGCCCTGCACAGTAGAGGCCGGGAATCGCGCGAAGCTGCAAATCTGCTGTTAAGGCCCGGGGGTCAATATGGTCATATTCCACCGCATAACCAGGAACTTCCATGACGACCTTCTCAAGGCCTGGCATCGCGCGCAGCATCGTAAGTTGCACATCAACCGGGAGGGAGGTGCTGATACCGTTGGGATAGACCAGATGCGTGTCGATCCCTTCGGGTTCCAGAAAGACCTGATGCCCGTCACGATCGCCGAAACGGTGAATCTTGTCTTCGATAGACGGGCAATAGCGAGGGCCCGCTGCGCCAATAGCACCTGTGAACATCGGCGATCTGTGCAGATTGGCGCGGATGGCATCATGCGCAGCTTCCGTTGTGCGGGTAATCGCGCAAAAAATCTGCGGATTGGCGCGGCGCTCAACCAGCGGCGACATCGTCCAATGATCTGCATCCGATGGCTGTTCTTCCAGGCGTGCCCAATCGATTGTGCGCCCATCCAAACGCGGGGGCGTACCGGTTTTCAGCCGAGCCATCGGCAAATCGGCGCCGCGCAACTGTCTGGCGAGCTCCTGAGCTGAGTTCTCGCCTATGCGACCTCCTTCAAACCGCTCTTCCCCGCGGAACAGCGTTCCACCAAGGAATGTCCCGGTACACAGAATAACAGTTGGGGCTGTAAGAACCGTTCCATCACTCAAATTGAGCCCGCCAACTCGGCCACCCTGCAACAACAGCGAAGCAGCCTCACCTTCGATCAGCTCGAGCCCGCCCTGCGCCTTCACCACGCGTTGCACTGCGGCTTTGAACAATTTGCGATCGGCCTGCACACGAGGCCCCCAAACCGCGCTACCTTTTGATCTGTTGAGCATGCGGTAGTGGATAGCGCCTGCATCAGCCGCACGGCCGATAATGCCATCAAGAGCATCAACTTCGCGAACCAAATGGCCCTTGCCCAACCCACCAATCGCAGGGTTGCAGCTCATGGCCCCAATCGCATTCAGATCGAAACTCACCAGACCAACGCTTGCGCCCATGCGGGCCGCCGCGCAGGCCGCCTCGACACCGGCGTGACCACCGCCGACAACGAGTACATCATAGTTTCGCATGAAGTGCCCGATACTCCGGGTATACCTCGGGGTCAAAGCTCTTTCGGCTTTAGCCGCTCTCGATGGGATCGCGCGACATGTTCCACGTGAAACACACGGGCTTTGCTTTGGTCATTTTCCGATACAGAAGCGCCCGAACAGCGCATCGAGCATATCCTCTGTTGTTGCCCGACCAATCAAACGATCAAACGCAACACGCGCCCTACGCAAACACTCGGCTATTAGCAGCGGGTCTCTGGAATTTTGCGCTTCTACCAAAGCCTCGTGGCTGTCTTGAAGAAGGTTGTGCTGACGCGCGTTGAGGGCTGCCTCACCCGGTTTGGGTAATGTTTTTCGAGCAAGTTCAAGCAATCCAGACTTGAGCTCATTCACGCCCTCCCCCGTCTTCGCCGAGACCCGAAACCTAGGCGCTGACTTAACCAGATGCGTTGGATCATCCACCTGCGCTTCAATTCCCCACGCACCCTTCGGCTCCTCGTAATCGGCCCCCAACCACAACACCAAATCGGCACTTTTCAGCTGGCTGCGCGCTCGGTCGATACCAATTGCTTCTATTGTATCTTCTCGGCCATCATGAAGTCCCGCGGTGTCCACAAAGGTAAACGGTACACCGCTAATCGCGACAGACCTTTCAATCACATCGCGCGTAGTGCCAGCGATCGGCGAGGTTATAGCGGCCTCACTTTCGATCAATATGTTGAAAAGAGTAGATTTTCCGGTGTTTGGTGGCCCTGCCAGCACAACGCGAAACCCCTCACTCAACCGCTCAGACCGCGGACGCTGTAGAAAATCATCCAATTGATCGGAAAGTAACTGCACCCGCGCCGAAAAGTCTTCTGCAAGGCCGCCAACATCATCCTCATCCGAAAAATCGAGTGCAGCCTCAACCTCGGCCGCCAAACGCAAGAGTGCGTCGCGCCACTCCTCTACTTGCCGCGATAACCCTCCTCCTGCCATCGCCATAGCTGCGCTGCGCTGGAGCTCGGTTTCCGCGTTTAGCAGATCAGCCAGGCCCTCCGCCTCAGCCAGGTCTATCCGTCCATTTGCGAAAGCGCGGCGAGTGAACTCTCCCGGTTCAGCCTTGCGCAGACCATTGTAGGAGGAAAGCTCACCCTCAATCGCCGCAACAACTGCTCGCCCGCCATGACAATGCAATTCCAACAGATCTTCGCCAGTGGCTGTTTTTGGCCCCGGGAACCACAAAACCAATGCTTCGTCCAACACGGTGCCGTCCGCAGCGAACAATTTCGCCAAACTTGCCTTGCGCGATGCGATATCCCGGCCCACCAAGGATTTCATGGTGCTTCCGGCTGCAGGGCCGCTGATACGGATTACGCCGATTGCAGCTGGCGGCGCACCGCTAGACAATGCGAAAATTGTGTCAGTCATTTGCGGCTGCATCAATCTTAGTCGTCGCTAGGTTTCTTTCTGTCACCTGCAGAACCCATTCCGCCGCTCATGAAATTCTGAAACATCTGCATCCCCATCTGCCCCATCGGCGCAAGATGCTTGGCAAAATCCTGCAATTGATCCGGGCTTGATACACCTTTCATCGCCTTCGTCAGGCTGTCGACATAGACGCTATTCGCCTCCGACACATCAGGCAGACCCATGAATGCCCGCGCCTCTTCAGGCGTGCAGTCGATCTCGATATTGACCTTCATCGCGATTCCTCCGTTATCTCACGCTTTGTCAGGCGAGCATCCTCTCAAATTTGGGTTTGGCAAACCCGCCTGCCAAGCGATAAGCCGCTTTCACAAAGAATCAAAGGAGCTGCGCCCAAATGTCCGATACGGCTACAATTTCCACCCTTGATGGTGACGCGAATTTCAACGCCTATGTCGCGCGTCCTGAAGGCACAGCCAAAGCTGCGATTATTGTGATCCAAGAGATATTTGGTGTGAATCAGGGCATTCGCAGCAAATGCGATAGTTGGGCTGCAGAAGGATATCTGGCGGTTGCACCCGATCTGTTCTTTCGCATGAAACCAGGGCTCGAACTCGACCCAGACGTTGAAACGGAATTCAACGAAGCCCTTGATTATTTTGGCAAATATAATCCAGACGACGGCGTCAAAGACATCGAGGCGACAATCCACTGGATCCGTCGAGAAGCTGACGTGAACAAGGTTGGCTGCGTGGGTTATTGCCTTGGGGGGAAGCTTGCCTACATGTCCGCCGCACGGACGGACATTGATGCCTCTGTCGGTTATTACGGCGTGATGATCGACCAGATGTTGGGTGAGAAACACGGAATAGCCAACCCGCTGCTACTTCACGTTCCAACCGCCGACCATTTCGTTGGTCCTGAGGCGCAGGCCGCAATGCACGCAGGTCTGGATGACCATCCACGCGTGACTTTGTATGACTATGAGGGCTTGGACCACGGTTTCGCAACTGAGAGCGGAAACCGGCGCGATGAAGCAGGCGCTCAGCTGGCTGATGGCCGCACCAAAGCATTCTTTGCGGAGCATCTGTCATGAGCCCGGCTGCCAAAGGCCTCAAACACTGGCATGAAGTGATCGACGGCGGCAGTGAACCAGCCGCCCTCACAAACATCATGCGCGAAGAGGCTGTGTTTCACTCACCGGTCGTGCACACTCCGCAAAAAGGGCGCCCGATCGTCGTAGCGTATCTCTCGGCTGCCGGAAAAACGCTGGGCAATGACAGTTTTCATTATCTGCGCGAAGTTGTCGACGGGAACACCGCGGTGCTTGAGTTCCAGACCGAGATGGACGGCATTCAGGTCAACGGCATCGATATGATCACTTTCGACGACGAGGGATTGATCACCGATTTCAAGGTGATGGTGCGGCCGCTGAAGGCGGTGAACAAGGTCTGGGAAATGATGGCCGAGCAATTGGAGCGAATGAAAGCGGGTTAGCGAGCTGTCGCTGCCGAAAACCCACTCCGATCTGCCAAAAGCTACTGATTCATCGTTTCGAAGAAGTCTTCGTTGGTCTTCGAATCCTTCATCTTGTCGAGCAGGAATTCCATCGCATCGACCGTTCCCATCTGCATGAGAATGCGGCGTAGGACCCACATTTTCGACAAATTGTCCTTGTCGACCAACAGCTCTTCCTTACGAGTGCCGGACTTGCCAACATCCAGCGCCGGGAAGATACGCTTGTCAGCGACCTTGCGATCAAGCACGATTTCCGAGTTACCCGTGCCTTTGAATTCTTCGAAGATCACCTCGTCCATGCGGCTGCCTGTATCAATCAGCGCGGTTGCGATAATGGACAGCGAACCACCCTCTTCGATGTTACGTGCAGCACCGAAGAAGCGTTTCGGACGCTGCAATGCGTTGGCGTCCACGCCACCGGTAAGAACCTTGCCTGAGCTCGGAACAACTGTGTTGTAGGCACGGCCCAGACGCGTGATCGAATCAAGCAGGATCACAACATCGTGCTTGTGCTCAACCAGACGCTTGGCCTTCTCGATCACCATCTCGGCGACCTGGACGTGGCGGTTGGCTGGCTCATCAAAGGTAGAGGAGATCACCTCACCCTTCACGCTGCGCTGCATGTCGGTAACTTCCTCTGGGCGCTCATCCACGAGCAGAACCAGAAGGAAAACCTCGGGGTGGTTGTCGGTGATTGCCTTAGCGATGTTCTGCAACAGAACCGTTTTACCGGTACGCGGCGGCGCCACAATCAGTGCACGCTGGCCCTTACCTTGCGGCGAGATGATATCGATCACTCGTGCGGACTTGTCTTTGACTGTCGGGTCAACCTGATCAAGCGTAAGCTTCTGATCAGGATAAAGCGGTGTGAGGTTGTCGAAATTAGTGCGCATGCGCACGGCGTCCGGCTTGTCGAAGTTGACGGTTGCCAGACTTGTCAGCGCGAAATAGCGTTCGCCTTCCCTCGGCGCGCGAATTTCGCCTTCAACGGTGTCACCCGTGCGCAAACCCCATTTGCGGATCTGGTTGGGCGAAACATAGATATCGTCCGGCCCCGCGAGATAGTTCGCTTCGGGCGACCGAAGGAAACCAAAGCCGTCTTGCAGCACTTCGATCGTGCCGATCCCCATGATCTTTTCTTCGTAGTCTTCGTCTTCAGCAAGCTCGCGCAGGATGCTGAACAGCAGATCCTGACGGCGCATAGTGCTCGCGCTTTCAACGCCCAGTTCTTCCGCCATTGCGACCAATTCGGCGGGGGTTTTTTCTTTTAAGTCTTTAAGATGCATTTCGTGTTCGTTCCGTATTGGAAAATGTTGGCCGACTGGTCAGTGCCACGGTCGAAACCGGAGGCGTTTGGGCTTGGAGAAAGCAGACCTTGGCTTCGCTCAAACGCGATGCCTTGATGCCGGTAAGATGTATTCGGAATAGAATTGCACCGCGCTATCGTCAATCAGGAATCGCACCCCGATTTACATTGTGCGAACGACGACCACCAGGATCACGATAACAACCAGCAAAAGCCCGGGCAGCTCGCCGATCATGCGAAGCTGTTTTTCGCTCAACGGCCGTTCGCCCCTGGAAACCTTTTTGGTTTGCGCAATCAAAAACCCGTGAAAGCCCGTCAGAAGGACGACAAAGAGAATCTTGGCGTGAAGCCACCCCAATCCGGGTGAACCATCGAACAAGCCCAGCTGGACGCTCATAAGCAGCCCTAGCACCCAAGCAATGATCATACTTGGCGTCAGGATGATCTTGCGCAGCAGACCCATCCGTTTGACCCATAGCGCTTCTTCGTCTGATCCCGGCGCTGAAGGATGCACATAGATCAGTTGACGCGGCAGCATGAACAGACCCGCCATCCAGAACACCACGAAGATGATATGGCCGGCCTTGAGCCAAAGGTAAGTCACAGCGATGATATCCTGCATCGCGAAAACATGTAGGTATCCTTCATCGGTCCGTCACCCCTGCTTCTTGGCTCAAGCGCCGCGAACCGCGGCAACCAGCTGCTCGACATGCTCGATCGGTGTGAACTGGCCGATGCCGTGACCCAGATTGAAGATATGCGGGCGATCAGCAAAGGTATCGATGATAAACTCGATCCGATCGGTCATCGCTTTGCCGCCCGCCATCAACATCAGCGGGTCAAGATTGCCCTGCAC
>JABDKI010000066.1 GCA_013002295.1 Altererythrobacter sp. | reverse complement strand
GCCATCAGATCTTCAAGCCGCTCCAGGTTCTTTTCCGTCGAGCGTAGTTTGCTCTCTGCGTCCTTGCGGCGCACGTGAAGCCCGGCAATCCCGGCTGCTTCCTCCAGCATCTGGCGGCGCTCGGTCGGCTTGGCAGAGATGACCTGTGCGATCTTGCCCTGGCTTACGAGAGCGGGGCTATGCGCACCGGTGGCCGCATCGGCGAAGGTCAGCGCCACGTCCTTCGCACGCACATCGCGCCCATTTACGCGATAAGCGCTTCCCGCACCACGCTCGATCCGGCGCGTGACTTCCAGCTCTTCATTGTCATCATCGCGCCCTTGCAACACCACTTCGGCGAAGTCGCGCTGGGGCCGGGTTTCCGTGCCTGCAAAGATGACATCATCCATCCCGCCCGAGCGCATGGACTTGGGCGAGTTTTCGCCCATGACCCAACGGATCGCTTCAAGCAGGTTGGACTTGCCGCAGCCATTGGGGCCGACAACGCCGGTCAGGCCCGGCTCCACACGCAATTCAGCCGGCTCTACAAAGCTCTTGAAACCACTGAGCTTTAGCCGGTGAATCTCCATGCGTGTTTATTGCCCCTCCCTGGTGCGGCCTATCGCGCGCCAGCGCGTTGCAGGATCGGCTCGAGGCCTTCCCACTGGTTTACGTTCAGTTTTTGTCCGTTGAGGATGAAGGTTGGCGTACCAGTCAGACCCAACTCATTGACCTGATCCTGCGAACGCTGAGCGATAGCCTGCACGGCTTCCGCATCAGCGAGACAGGTTCGCGCTTGATCAGCACTCAAACCGCGCGCACCGAAAAAGTCGATCAGTCCAGCGGCCTCTGCGATGGCCACAAAACGCTGGTCTTCCGGGAGGCTCGACGCTGCTTCAAATGCAGCGCCATTTTGGTTCACATTGGCGAAGATATCGTTGAGTGCGATCCATGCTTGTGAAGACAGTGGCTCCATATTCTCCGGCTGGCCACAACGGACCAATGAAGCAATCGTCAGATCGATCGGATCACGCACCAAATTGCGCAGCTCAAGGCTCACCACACCGGTCGAAACATAATTCTCTTTAAGCGGAGGGGCACCATTCTCCGAAAAATACGCACAGCCGCCGCATGTGTGGCTGGCATATTCGATCAGTTTCAGTGGTGCATCGGGGTTGCCGATCAGATAGCCATCGGCCTCGGTCACTGTGACAATATCCGTCCAGCTCTGGCCCTCAGGTGCTTCGATAGCCGCAATCTGTTCACCATCGAGGGACCCGGTGTCTGCATCTTCGGTTTCCCCGCAGGCCGCCAGTGTAAGGGCAAGGCTGCCAGCGAGCGTAGCGGAGAGAATTCGGCGCGAGAGTTTCATAAGCTTTGTGAGTCCTTTGTCTCGAACGGGGAAGGCTATACCAAGCCGAGTTGCGGGTGAAGCGTGGAAACCTGCTTTCCACAGGCGCTTCCACAGGAGTCTGTGGTTAACGAACCGGTGCTATTGCCCGTCTACGGGCACAGGTTTGGTGCGTTCATCCAACTCGATCTGAAGTTCCTGCCAGCGATGGACACCATCGAGCAATTGATCATTGATCGCAAAGCTGGGTGTTCCGCGAATGCCAAGGCGTTCGGAATCGGCGCGTGAGGCCTGGATCAACTCGGTTTCCTTCGCGCTGTCCGCCAGGCACCGATCGACTTCTGAGCGCCGATAACCGCGTGTTTCCATAATTTCGTAGAAATCGAGATCGCTGGCGATGGCGCGGCGGGCTGCGGCACGATCCGGGACCGACCAGCGCTGTTGCTGGGCTTGCGTGGCATTGGCGGCAATCGGAAACCAATCCTTTTGCTTTATCATGAAGATCGAGTGGTTCTGCGCGAACTTCTCAGGGGCGCCGCAATGCGTCAGCATGGCGGCGGTCAGATCGATCGGGTCACGCAACAGATGGCGGATCTCGACAGATACCTTGCCAGAGCGAACATAAACGAGTTTCAGCACAGGATCGCCGCTGCGAGCAAACTCGGCGCAATGGCTGCAGGTATAACTGACAAACTCTGCCAGTTTGATTTCCGCATCGGGGTTGCCAATCAAATGCCCTGCCGGGGTTTCTGTGACGGTCACGGCCCAGTTGGTGGCAAATCCGGTGCTCAGCACCATCGCGCCCGCCAAAAACGCTGTCTTTGCAGCCTTCATTCCGATGTATCCTCTTTATCTGTCATCGTTTGCGCGAGCGATTCCAGCACAGCGCGCATCTCCGGATCGCCGATATCGCGCAAACTGTCCCCCAATTCCATTGGGATCGGCTTGAGCGACGGCGGCGCTTTGGCTGGCTCTTCAGCAGATGGCGGCTTAACCGCGCCTTGCCGGATTTTTACACGTGACACCGCCTTATATCCGAAAAAGCGGTTCACCCGCTCCATGATTTCAGGAATGACTTGCTGGATCAGTGGGGCATTGGCCGGCACGACCACCAATTGCAGTATGCCTTCGGACTTCTCGCCCGGTGGAAAACGGATCGCCTCTGGCGCACATACCCTAGCGTGGGTCGGACCGACGATTTCCGGCCAGCGTGTCACAATTGAGCTCTGAACAAAGCCAAACCGCCGAAAAGCTGTTCGCCCGATTTGCGGCATCAGCTCTCCGATAGGCTTCGCCGTGCCGCCGCGTCGCCGCTGAAACGGTTTCGCGGTCTTCGCTTTGGTCCCTTTTGTGGGTTTGGAGGTTTTGTCCCGTTCCATTGCAGCAAAGCCAATGCCATAGCGGGCGCGTGACTGCCAGTACGAAGACAATCGAGCACGCTTTGCTCCACTGGTATGATGCGCATGCGCGCGATCTACCCTGGCGCAACCCGCCGGGCCGGGCGGTGCCGGATGATCCCGCTTGGCCTTATCGCGTTTGGCTGTCCGAAGTGATGCTGCAGCAGACCACTGTAGCTGCGGTGAAGCCTTACTTTGCAAAGTTTGTTGAAACCTGGCCGACGGTCGAGGCTCTCGCAGCGGCCGAGGAAGCCGATGTTATGAGCGCATGGGCAGGGCTGGGCTATTATTCGCGCGCTCGCAATCTGGTGAAATGTGCGCGCGAGGTGGCGACACGCGGCGGGTTCCCGAAAACCGAGGCTGAACTGCGCGATCTGCCGGGACTGGGCCCTTACACCGCCGCTGCAATCGCCGCGATTGCCTTTGAAGAGTGCGCCGTGGTGGTCGATGCCAATGTCGAGCGGGTGGTATCGCGGCTGTTCAATATCGAGGAACCACTGCCCGGTGCCCGCAAGGCTATCCGAGCGCATGCAGAGCAGATCACGCCCGCGAAGCGCGCAGGCGATTTTGCGCAGGCGATGATGGATCTTGGCTCATCACTTTGTACCACGCGCGATCCCAAGTGCTTGCTGTGCCCGCTGGCCGGGAGGTGCGCAGTCAAGGCAAATGGCGATCCGGCGAAACTGCCTGTGAAGGCGCCCAAGAAAGCCAAGCCCGAGCGCAAGGGACGCGCTTACTGGATTGAGCAAGATGGTGCGGTGTGGCTTGTAACACGGCCCGGCACCGGCATGCTGGGCGGGATGCGCGCGCTGCCCGATGACGGATGGAGCGCGCAGGCGGACGGCTCAGGCGAAGCGCCGTATTCGGGGCCTGCTGAAAGCCTTGGCGCTGTGCGTCACGTGTTCACGCATGCGTCACTCACACTTGAAGTGGTGCGGCTAGAAGCTAAGCCCATTGGCCATGGCAAATGGTGGCCGCTTAGCAAACTGGAAGAAGCTGGGCTGCCAACGCTATTCGCTAAAGCCGCCCGGCTCGCGCTTGCGCAAAGTTAGAAGACGCCGCCACCCAACGATAGCCGGATCGCTGCGATCAACAGCACGATCAGACAGAAATTGCGCCCGCCATCGCTGGACGAAAACTGACCAATCACAA
>JABDKI010000017.1 GCA_013002295.1 Altererythrobacter sp. | reverse complement strand
CTCTGGAGGTCATATTCATCGCGGCAGGTTTTGGTCTGATCCTCGCCATGAGGTGGCTCAGGGATCAAAGCGCGCGCTGGTGGTTGGTTAGCTATCTTCAGGCTATTGCATTGGGAATGGTCGTTCTGTTTGCCGCGACGCGAGGATGGGTGGACCTGGCACAGCATTGCGATGCGATTTCACTTGCCCATCTGGGTTTCTTTGTGGTCGTCGCGCTTGGTGCAGGAACGCTGGCCGTGCCGAGCGCGATCCCACGCATCCAGCTGATTGTCGGGTTGGGCATTTCTGGAGTGGCGGGCCTGTCTTTCTTTGTTTGGCTTGCTCCTCAGTGCCTTGCATTGCCATTCTCCGATCTTGATCCGCTGGTCAGGGAGTCCTGGTACCTTAACATCTTGGAGGGAAGGCCAGTCTGGTTCGCACCCCCTGTGAATGCGGTTGCCGCGGTCGCCCAGCCGTTGTTCGCAATTCTGATCGCGCTCTATCTGGCGCTTCAAAACAGGGATTGGCTCCGCGCGTGGTGGTTCGAATATGCGGCCTTGCTGCTGATCGCTTATATTGGTGGCTTGCTGACAATTCGATCGATCGCTTTCGCCAGCGTTCTGGCTGCTATTCCAATAGGCTGGTTTGTTGTGCGCATGTTTGACCGCTGGCGTGCCTACAAGACCCTATTGCCCAAGTTAGGCGTGGCGATCGTACTCTATTTCTTGCTTCTGCCAGCTTTCCCGCTTGTTTTGAAAAACGCACTCATACCATCTCAGGAATCGAGCGAAATGGGCGCATTGTTCTCAGAGACGAAATGCGATCTGGCTACCAATGTCGGCTTGTTGAATGCGGTACCGGCGGGGAATATATTCGCTCCGCTCGATATGGGCGCGCCGCTACTTTACCAAACGCACCATAGTGTGGTCGCCTCAGGCCACCATCGCACGCCTGCGGCCATGCGCGATGTAATTGCCGGATTTGTGGGGGCGCCCGAGATCGCAAAGCAATCTATCGATCGGCACGGCGCCGATTACGTTTTCATGTGTACCGACCTGCTCGAGCCGCGCAATTTCAGCCGCCGCGGGGGCGAGGATTCGCTGGCTAGCCGATTGATCGCCGACAAACCGCCGCAGTGGCTTGAGCGTGTGGATCTGGATGGTCCAGACGAGTTTCGTGTTTGGCGCGTATTCCGTGATTAGTGCGAGGCCAGCTCAGGCCGGCTGAAAGTCCATCGCGATGCCATTGATACAGTGCCGCTTACCGGTCGGTTGCGGACCATCGTTGAAGATATGGCCCAGATGGCCGCCACAATCAGCGCAATGCACCTCGGTGCGCGGAATGCCAATCTTGTAGTCAACCGATGTACCGACGGCATCCGTTTCGGCGCGCCAGAATGCGGGCCAGCCGGTGCCGCTTTCATACTTCGTTTCGGAAGAATAGAGCAGATTGCCGCAACCGGCACAGTGATATGTGCCGGCGCGCTTTTCGTCATTCAGCGGCGAAGTAAAGCTGCGCTCAGTGCCTGCCTCGCGCAGGATGTAGAATTCCTGACTCGAGAGCTTGCGACGCCATTCCGCCTCACTGAGCTGGATCGGAAAGTCTTTCGCCTGTGCGGGCGACGAGCCGCAGCTTGCCAGAATCGGCATGGCCGCACCGGCGCCCAAGCCTGCCAGAACCTTGCGGCGATTTGTCACATAACTGGCCATCATCTGTGTCCCATCTTTTGCCTCTACACCCATATATACGGGAGAAACGGTTGATTGGTTTCAGATCCTAGCCCGGAAATCGTCAAAACTCTGTGATTTCAACTTCGAGCTTGCGGAAGCCGTGGACGAAATTCGCGCGCACCCGCTCGATATCGCCCGCAACATGCACGCGCATCCGGCGCTTGTGCAATTCCTCTAGCAGCACGCGCAATTGCAGTTCTGCCAGCCTCGCACCTACGCAGCGGTGAATGCCATAGCCGAAAGCGATGTGTCGACGCGCGTTCTCACGCTCGATGTCGAGCTTGTCTGGGTTCTCGAACACTTCTTCGTCGCGATTGGCAGAAAGGTACCATAGCACGACCTTGTCACCTGCCTTGATCGTTTGACCGAAGACCTCAGTGTCTTCCGTGCAGGTCCGGCGCATATGTGCCAGCGGGGTCTGCATCCGCAGGATTTCCTGCACTGCGTTGGGGATCAGCTCCGGCTTCTGCTCGAATAGCTTTCGTTGATCAGGATTTTTATCGAGCTGGTAGATGATGCCGCTCATCGAATTGCGGGTGGTGTCATTGCCGCCCACGATCAGCAGAACCAGATTGCCCATGAATTCCTCCGGGCTCATCTGGTTCATCGCCTCGGAATGGATCATCATGGAAATGAGATCATCGCCCGGCTCTTTATCATGCGTGCGCTCGACCCAAAGAGATTGGAAATAGGCGCCCATTTCGTGGAGGATCCCCCAGCGTAGTTCGTCAAGCTCACGAACAGTGGCGAGTTCCGTGTCGCCAGACCAGTCTGACCAATAGGTCAGCAGACGGCGGTCTTCCCATGGGAAGCCGAACAAAATCGCTAACATGCCTGTCGTGAGCTCAATCGAGACCTTGTCGACCCAGTCGAACACTTCGCCGCGCGGCAGAGTGTCAAGCAGCTCGCCAGTACGCTGACGGATTTCGCCTTCCATCTCCGCCATGCCGCTTGGCGTAAACTTGGGTGCTACAGTCCGACGCTGGCCAGTGTGCTGCGGTCGGTCCATTGCGATAAACATCGGTAGCTCGCGGCGTTCGATACCGCTTTCGGCCAGCTCTTCATCCGATGGTCGCTCAAGAATAGTAATGCCGCCCTTTTCCCAGCTGGATGAGAAAGTTTCGGGAAGCGCTTCGATATGCTGGATCGCCTTGTGGCCAACCACGGCCCAATAGGGGCCGAACGGGCTTTCAGGGATGTAGTGCAGCGGGCCCGCGTCGCGCATTTCCTTGAAGATCGGCTGCCACCGGTTTTCGACATAGATATCGCTGCGGCTCACGTCCCATTTGTGGCTGTGTTCCAGCGCGTCTTCCGGATGCTCCGCTAGGTGCTGTTTGAGCGCCTCATAGGCTGTAGGTGAACTGCGCACTTCTGGGCGCTTCGGGGCGATCGTGGCCATAACTCTCTCCGTCGAAAGCGACTCGTTATGGCCGCCTGTCATTGCGTGTCTCATCCTGAGCCTATTGACAGCAATGTCAATAGTCAGTTGCGAAATGCGACCTATCCAGAATTCTTAGCCGATCAGCTGGCCTTTGCGAAGCGCGCTTTGAATCGCTGGCTCAAGCCGGCCTTCGTTGCGCCACCACCGCCCGATTTCATCACGCGTTTGCGGAACAGAGTTGATCCAGTACGAATAAAGATCAGCACCCAGAGCGTTTGATAACCAACTGCCACGAACAGCGGCCAAAGTTCAGGATACATGGCGGCGCGGGCCGTCATCGCGAACGGTGAGCTCAGCGGGAATAGTATGGCTGCCACTTCCAGCCACGCAGTGCCGCTGAACAACGTGAACATGCAGAAGAAGAAGATAAACAACTGCAGCATGGTGACGGGCATCGATAATGTCTGGACTTCGCGCACGGTGCTGGCGAGTGCGCCGATGGCCAGGAAGATTGATCCGATCAGCAAATATCCCATCGAGAAATTGACGACGAACATCAGGATGAAGAGCGGCCAGCCAATTGCCGGTGTCGGCATTCCGATCAGCGTCGCTTGCACATCGCCTACGTCGCCAGCGATGGCGATAAATGCAGCGATACCGCCGAACCAAACCGATATTCCGACCAATGAAACGGCCAGCATCGCGAACAATTTGCCCAGGAACACCGCGTCCATGGGCAGGGCTGCGGCGAGGATCTCGATGATCTTGTTCGCTTTCTCTTCAACCAGATTGGACAGCACCATACCCGCCAACAGCATCATCAGGAGGAAAAGCAAGGTCATCGACAGTTGGGCCGTGTCTTGCCTCTGGTTCTTGGTCTTCGTGCCGCTGACATCAGAAATTTCGGTTTCCAGCGCGGGGTAGGCAATCTCTTGCTGGCCTTGCGCAATCGCTAGGTGCATCGCGACAAAGCCGCGCCAAGCCCCCATCTGCTCCGGCGGCGCGATCAGCGTTGGCGATTCAAGAGTACCAGTTAGCACGGCGCCATAGCGCCCGCTCGGATCGCCCAGCATCTCTTGTGGATCGAGTTCCTTGTGACCGTCAGCCCGATCGAACCAATAGAAGTGCGGGATACGCCCAGGCCCCAATTCATCTTCGATCCGCTGATGTGCGGCACGAATTGCAACCATGTCTTGGCTAGGCATTTGCAGGGCGATGCGCGCCTGATTGGCCTGCTCGGCAGCCGCCGCACCGAGCCCGCCTGACATGAGCCCAAGCACCAGCGGGAAGATCGGCCCAAGCAGAAAGAACAGGAAGCTGCGACTGAACAGGATGGCCACGAAATCGCGCCGGGCCACTACCATCGCCGCCTGGAGCAGTGAAAGGCGTGAGTTTTGATCCGAAGTTACAGGAGATGTTACCGCGCTGCTCATTGCCCGGCCTCCTTTGCTTCATCTTCTTCCATCGCAAGGGCAGCTGCTTCGCCGGCAATGGAAACAAAGGCATCGTGCAATCCGGCGCGTTCGATAGAGAGCGACTGAATACCGGCCTCTCCATCGATCAGTTGTTTGAGCAAGGGCTCGATCCCGCTTTCGGGCAAGGGAAAATAGAAGAAATCGCCTTCGCGTCGCGCGTTATCAGGCAAGGCTGCTGTCCATGCGCCCTCACGCTGGCGTGTTTCCAAACGTACCTGCGCCGGGATGCGGTCGCGTGCGGCTTCTACGCTGCCGGCATAGGGCACCTTGCCGCCGGCGATGATGGCCACGCCTTCACACAGTCGTTCGGCGTGATGGATTACATGGGTCGAGAAGATCACTGTCACACCATTGTCCGCAAGCTCGCGGATCATGCGTTCCAGCTTGCCCTGGTTGATCGCGTCCAATCCGCTGAATGGCTCATCCAGCACAACCAGTCGCGGTTCATGCACTAACGTACCCAGCAACTGAACCGTCTGGGCCATGCCCTTGGACAGTTGGCGGATCTGACGCTCTGCCGCATGACCTAGATCGTGGCGTTCGAGCAAGGCGCGACCGCGCTCGCGTCCAACAGCCAAAGGCAATCCGCGCAAAGCCCCCATGAAGGCAATCGCCTCGATAGCCTTCATGGACGGGTAAAGCCCGCGCTCCTCCGGCAGGTATCCGATCAGCCGGCCGATATCATGCGGTTTGTCATGCCCGAATACGCGGCGCACGCCTTCATCGGGATCAATAATGCCCAGAAGCATGCGCAAAGTGGTGGTCTTACCAGCACCATTGGGCCCCAGAATGCCGTAAATCGCCCCTTGCGGAACGGAGATATCGACCCCGTCCACCGCTAGTGTCCCATCAAATCGTTTGACGAGACCTCGTGCTTCGATGGCCAGCGGTACGTCGCTGACTTCTGCTATCGCCGCATTGCCCGTAGGGGCGTGATCGCTTACCGACATTTCCATGGAAGCCCTGTTAACTGTCAGGGCTAAACGGGAGCAACCCCAAGCGTGGTTAACACCGCAGCAAATTTAGGACTGAAAGCACGCATTGCGAAGCAGGCGAAGAGCCTGGGCTTTGCTGCGTTTGGTGTAACGACTGCGGAAGATGACCCGATCCGGGCGGACCGGCTGGAGCAATGGCTGGGGGATGGTCATCACGGTTCAATGGAATGGATGGAAGGGCGCAGCGATGTGCGGCGCGGCCCGCAATCGCTCTGGCCAGAGGCGAAAAGCGTGATCGCGCTAGGCATGAGCTATGCGCCTGCTGATGATCCGTTAGCGCTAGAAGCGCATCCTGAAAAAGCGCGGATCTCTGTGTATGCGCGGGGCAAGGACTATCACGACACTGTGAAGAAGCGATTGAAAGCGCTGGCGCGCTGGATGGTGGAGCAAGAACCGGCAAGCGAGCTCAAGGTCTTTGTAGACACCGCGCCGGTGATGGAAAAGCCGTTGGGCGAAGCGGCGGGGATCGGTTGGCAAGGCAAGCACACCAATCTGGTTAGCCGTGACCATGGCAATTGGCTGTTCCTTGGCGCGATTTACACGACTTTGGAGCTGGAGCCCGACGCGCCGCATGAGGATCGCTGTGGCTCTTGCAATGCATGCCAGTCTGCCTGCCCGACCGACGCGTTCCCCGCGCCTTACACGCTCGATGCGCGTCGCTGCATTTCCTACCTCACGATCGAGCACAAAGGCCCGATTGCGGAGGAGTTTCGCGAAGCGTTAGGCAATCGCATTTATGGCTGTGATGATTGCCTGGCAGTTTGCCCGTGGAACAAGTTTGCTGAAACTGCCGCTGCGCACCGGGATTTTCTGCCGCGCGCGGAGCTGGTTGCGCCCCGCCTCGCCGAATTGCTTGCTCTGGATGACGCGGGATTTCGCCAGTTGTTTTCAGGATCACCGATCAAACGTATCGGGCGGGACCGGTTTGTCAGAAATTGTCTTTATGCTGCCGGGAATAGCTGTGATGCGTCATTGATGGCCCGCGTAGGCTTGCTGCGAAACGATCCCGATCCAACGGTGGCCGAAGCCGCCGATTGGGCTGCAGAGAGGCTTACAACAGCTCTTTAAGCGGGGTCTCGGGATCAGCCAGCAGCTCCAGGTCGACATCATCAATGTCATTCTCGATTAGCTTGCGTCCCTGGACGTAGTCCTTGGTGTTATTGACGCAGTCAAATGCGATCGGCTTGCCCTCTTTCAGATAGACCACGCTGAATTTGCGGCTTTCCGGATCGCCGCGGACCAATGTTTGATCGAAGTCGAGCGACAGGCCAGCGGTCTGAAGCTTCAAATCATACTGGTTGGACCAGAACCACGGCAATGCATGATAGGGCTGTTTGTCGCCCATGATCGCGCGAGCGACCGTGTTCGCCATATCATTGGCATTCTGCACGGATTCGAGCCGGATGATGGCCTGATCAGCGAAGGGATTTGCATGAGCAGCGCAGTCGCCGATCGCGTAGATATCATCCAATGTGGTTCGGCAAAACTCGTCCACATCAACCCCGTTCGAACCGGCTGCCCCAGCTGTGATCAGGGGACCAACCGCCGGTACAATGCCGATTCCAACAATCACCGCGTCGCACGGGATAACTTCGCCATCTGCCAATCTGACACCGGTCACATGCCCGTCTTCGCCTTCAATGGCTTCGACTGCGGTTTCCAGCCGCACATCTGCGCCATGCGCACGGTGCTCGGCCTCAATAAAGCGGGACAGTTCCTCGCCAGCTACGCGCGCCAGCACGCGGGGCAAAGCCTCGAGCAGCGTCACTTCGCAATCGAGCTTGCGCAGCACAGCGGCGGCTTCCAGACCGATGTAGCCCCCACCGATGACGACAAAGCGTTTCGCGCCGCTTTGTAGCTGGGCCATAATCGCGTCGACATCGCGCCGGTCGCGTACGGCATGCACACCTTTCAGGATTGCGCCGGGGCAGGACAGTCTTCGCGGATCGCCCCCGCCTGCCCAGATCAGCTTGCGATAGGCGATACGTGTCCCGTCACTCAGAACGACTTGATGGTCCATCCAGTCTACTTCACTGACCATCGCGCCAAGTTTGATGTCGATGTTCTTGTCGGCCCAGAATCTTTCCGGACGGATCATGATCCGTTCAAACGGTTTGTCGCCTGCGAGATACTCTTTCGATAGCGGTGGCCGCTCATAGGGAGGGTGCGCATCGCGCCCCAGCATCAGGATCGAACCTTCGTGTCCCTGCTGGCGCAAGGCGATTGCCGCCTGTGCGCCTCCGTGACCCGTCCCCACGATGACAATGTCTGCACTATCCATGGGGTGCAGGGCTTGCCGCAAATTGCCGCAAGGTCAAGACCCGCAATTCGGTGTGCCGCCTACCGTTCGAGCAGATTGCGGGCTTGAATCGCGATTTGTGCGAGCACGGCCGGGGCAACCGGCGTGTGCAATTGCGCCCGTCCGATCATCGAACGGAACTGCGAGACAGAGGCTTCGCGCGAACTGAGCCATTGCTCTACCGCCGCTAACGGGCCCGCCTTGCGATTGGCGCGGCGACGCAGGAAATCGAGCCGCATGTGCTGGAAATCACGCGCCAGCCCATTAACCAGCAAGCGTTCCCATGGGTCGGATGGTGCCATATCTTCAGCCGTCTGCTGCGCCCAATCGAGCCCCAGTTTTGCGCCGAGTGCAATGAAGGCTTCAGTTAGAACTGGTGGGGCAATCCCACTATCGCGTGCAAGACCAGCCAAGCCAATCGAGCCATCGACCTCGAACAGGTGCACAACCTTGGCGGCAAGCGCTTTGGACGCACCAAGCTCCACGAAGTGATTGCAAAGCTCTGCAGAACGCTCGCGCACGGCTGGGGACAGCAAGTCGCCAGAATGTTTCTCGAGTTGGCCAATGCCTTTGGTCAGTGATTTGATTTGCTCGCTTGGCGCGAAATCAGCGCCGCCATGGCGAAGCAAATCCGCCATGTGCGAACTCATCGCCGCTGCTGTTCGTTCGAGCAGCGTCAGCCGCGCTGTTTCAGGCATGTCACCGCTTTCAATAGCGTCCCACACGCTGCCCATTTCCAGCAAATTGTCGATGACGACGAAACTTGCAGCGATTTGCGCCAGGCTTACTCCCTCTTCTTCAGCCAGCTCGAACGGATGGATCAGCCCCAAGCGGTTGATGATGCGGTTAGCCAGCTTTGTGGCGATCAATTCATTGCGCAGCCGGTGAGTCAGGATCTGTTCGCGAAAATCCTTTTGCAATGGCTGCGGGAAAGCACCGATCAACATCGGTTCCAGCGCCTTGTCACCAATCCAGTCGGCCTGCTCTATCGCGTCTTGCAGCACCAGCTTGGCGGACGAGAGCAGAACAGCCAGCTCCGGCCTTGCCAGACCCTTCCCGTCGCTCGCGCGGCGCGAATAGGCCTCTTGATCGGCTAAACCTTCGTTCTTGCGATCCAGCGCGTCCATTTCTTCGAGTTTTTCGATCAACCTCACATGCGAGGCCGTAGCTTTCACTCCGCCCATTTCGGCAATCGACAAAGCCAACGCCTGCAAACGGTTATCTTCGAGCACGATTTCCGACACTTCGTCGGTCATCTTCTGGAGCAGATTGTTGCGTTTCTTCGGAGTCAATTTGCCGTTCTGTTGAGCGGCGGCGAGCGCGATCTTGATGTTCACTTCATTGTCGGAGCAATCGACCCCGGCCGAATTGTCGATGAAGTCTGTGTTGATTCGCCCTCCGTTCAAAGCAAAGGCGATGCGGCCGGCTTGTGTCGTGCCAAGGTTTGCGCCTTCTCCGATCACCTTGGCACGCACTTCAGTCGCGTTCACACGCAGCGCGTCATTGGCTGGGTCGCCGACCTGTGCGTTGTTCTCAGCTTCGGCCTTGATGTAAGTCCCAATTCCGCCGAACCAGATGAGGTCGGCTGGGCTTTTCAAGATCGCACTGATCAAAGCCTCTGGATCGAGTTCGGTTTCTTCAATGCCCAGAACTTCGCGCGCACGTTTCGAAATCTTAATGACCTTCGCGCTGCGCGGGAATACGCCGCCACCCTTGGAAATCAGGTCGGCACTATAGTCTTCCCAACTTGAGCTTGGCAGATCGTAGATCCGCCTGCGCTCTTTCCAGCTCGAACCCGGGTCTGGGTCAGGATCAATGAAGATATGGCGGTGATCGAAGGCGGCGGTCAGCCTGATTGCTTTCGAGAGCAGCATGCCATTGCCAAAAACATCGCCGGACATGTCGCCGCAGCCAACCACGCGAACCGGATCCTTTTGAACATCCACACCCATTTCGAGGAAGTGACGCTGAACGGACACCCACGCGCCCTTGGCGGTAATGCCCATGGCTTTGTGATCATAGCCATTCGAGCCGCCGCTAGCGAACGCATCGCCGAGCCAGAAGTCGCGCGTTTCCGCTATGCCGTTGGCAATGTCAGAGAAGCGCGCGGTGCCCTTATCCGCAGCGACGACGAAATACGGATCTTCGCCATCGAGAACGCGCACGCTGTGAGGATGGACGACTTTGTTATTCTTGAGGTTGTCAGTAATCGACAAGAGCGTGCGAATGAATACCTCATAGCTCGCCTGCCCCTCGGCTGCCCAGCCTTCGCGATCCTTTTGCGGAGACGGAAGTTGCTTGGGATAGAAGCCGCCCTTCGCGCCCGAAGGCACGATAACGGCGTTCTTCACCTTCTGCGCCTTCATCAGGCCGAGAACTTCCGTGCGGAAGTCATCGCGCCGGTCGGACCAGCGCAGACCGCCACGTGCAATCGGCCCAGCGCGCAGATGAATGCCTTCGACCCGGCGCGAATAGACGAAGATCTCGCGCCATGGCACCGGCTTGGGCAAATTCGGGATCAAAGAAGAATCGATCTTGAAGGCAAGCGCTTCATCACTCGCTGACGCAAAAGCATTGGTGCGCAGGATTGCTTCGACCAAAGCGTGGTAAAGGCGCAGCAAGCGGTCATCATTGATCGCTGCAACTTTGGACAGCCCTTTGCGGATCGCTTCGCGCGCCTGTTTCGCAGAATAGTCCCTTTGATTTCCGAAGTTGGGATCATGCTGTGCGCGGAACAGTGCAATCAATTCGCGGGTCACTTGTGTCGCGCCATCCAGCGCATCGACCACTGTATAGATCGTAAAGCTCATGCCTGCTTGCCGCAGATAGCGGTAGAATGCGCGCAGCCAGTCAACTTCATTGGCGAACAGTCCGGTCCCGATAACCAGCCGGTTGAACGGATCGTCTTCATTCTCACCGCTTAAGACGGCTGCGATCGCATCCTCGATGATATCGGCGCGATCGAGCAAAAATCCGGTTTCGCCACCATCTTTAAGCGCGAGCGTGAAATCGTGGATCGTGCCAAGCTCTCCTTCCTCCAGCGAAGTCGGCATCTCGGTCAGCACGCGAAAGCCGAAGTTCTCCAGTGCAGGCACGGCATCGGACAGCGGCAAGGCGCCGTCTTCCTGATAGATTTTCAGCCTTAATTTGTCGCTATCGTCGCCCTGCAAGCGGCACAGCCGCGCGTCGCGCGTGCGCGCATCATTGGAATTCAGCTTGCGCAACCGCTGAATATCGATTGATGCTTCATAGGCGCCATAGTGATTGCGATAGCCAACCGGAAATGCGGGGGCATAGCGGCTAGCGATAGCCGCCGCCCGCGACGGGTCTTCGCTTTCAGCGAGATGCCGCTCAACTGCTTCACCCCAACCCCGCAGCATATCTTGCAAGCGGCGTTCAATCGCAGCGTGATCCATCGCCTGCTTTGCGTCTCGAATGTCGAGCACGAAGCGAAGCATAGCGAGATTGCCGCCTTCGACTTCAAGGCTCCAGTCGAGCATTTCAGTGCCGTCGATTTCAGTCAACATCGACTCGATCTGCTCGCGAACCTTGGTCGAATGCAGGTCGCGTGGAAACCATACGAAGGCGAACACGTGGCGCTCGAGCGGAGCTTGCACCAAAGCGAGCCGCGGGCGCGGACGATCGACCAGGCTCATCATTGTGGTTGCAACGCGTTCAGCATCTTTTGCTGCGAAACCGATTACAAGATCGTGCGGCAGAGCGGTGAATGCGTGGACCAGAGCCTTGTCGGCATGACCACCCGGGTGGAATCCCAACCGTTTGGACATGTCACTCATGGCATGGCGCAGGCACGGAACCTTGTGTGGCGGGCTGGCCAGCGCAGCGCTGGTCCACACGCCTGCGTGGATGGATATTGCGGTCAGTTTACCGTTCTCGCGTACAGGCACCATGAACAGATCGAGCGGAACACGGCGATGCACGTTGGCGACCCGATTGGCCTTCACGATTAAGATATCGCATGGCCTGCCCGCATGGCCTTCATTCTCGAACCATTTGAAGGCACGATCATAGGAACTGTCGGCAAGCAGTTGGCGCGCGCTCTTGCGACAAATACCAAGAATGTTGGAATGGCCTCCGTCACGCTTGCGTGTCAGATGCCCCAACTGCGTCAGCATGCCAGAGTTAAACCACTCAAGCAGTGAGACATTTTCATTGTCGCCCAAGCGCTTCGCATCTTCTGCCATGGCAGCTTGCAGCTTTGGCCAATCTTCCACTGCAGCGCGCACATCGCCCAGCGTGGTGCGCAATCGGCGCTCCAGCTCGCGGCGTTGCCGCGCATCGACACGCTCTGTTTCGATGTAAATCATCGATTCGCGCGCCGAATTGTCACTTTCCTTTCCACGCGGCAATCCGGTCAGTCTGCCAGACTTGCTGCGCTTCACCGGAATGATCGGGTGGACCAGCCGGTCAATCGACAGGCCCTGGTCAGAGATCGTGGCTGCGATCGAGTCGACCAAAAACGGCATGTCATCATTGATGATTGCAATTCGCAAGAAGCGGCGCTCGCCCGAGATGGACACCATTCCGAGCGCGCTGCGATTTTCATCACGCGCACGCGCAGTGTCGAACACAAATTGTGCGGCTTTCTTCAGCGATGAGGGTTTGAACGGCGTATCGCCAGGAAGGATTGACTCGCGCATGTGGCGCGCGATGTCCTTTACCATATCGTCAGCTGCAGATTTCACGTTCGAGCTGGCACTTGTCTTAGCCGCCATAGTCCTGCTTTCCCTGCGCGCGCAATTTTCTTTTCTACGCGTTTCGTAATGATGCGCCGTTAGGCCCATCGCTGTGCCCTCGCAAGCGAAGAAACGTTCACATTTCGAAGTCGCAAGTGCAAGCGGGGCTCTACATCACAATTGTGCGCGACGCATTGCTTTTCCGCTACGGAATTGTGCGCAGTCAGCTAGCTGATGCATCCCTGACGGCATCCATAGTCAGTTCGAGCGAGCGGATGCGGGCTTGAGGATCATAAGTTGCACCGCATACGATGATTTCATCGGCCTTGGTCCGGTCGACAAAGGCCGAGATATTGTCTTTGACTTGGGCCGGAGTGCCCACAGCAGCCGCTTGACCTAGATGCGCCAGCATCGCCTGTGCAGGGGCAGGCAGAGTGCTGCTGTAATCCGCAATTGGCGGTGGCAGCTTGCCGGGATTGCCGCTGCGTAGACGGACGAAGCTTTGCTGTTGGCTGGTTGCGAACAGCTGTGCTTTTACTTCAGTGTCTGCCGCAAACACATTCATCGCAACCATGACATGCGGCTGAGCGAATTGTTCCGATGGCTGAAAGTCGCGGCGATAGAGCGCCAGCGCTGCATCTAGGTGGTCTGGCGCGAAATGCGCTGCAAAGGCATAGGGCATGCCCAATTTCGCGGCGAGCTGAGCACCGAACAGGCTTGAGCCGAGCATCCAGAACTCGATCTGAGCCCCGCGTCCGGGCGTTGCATAGATCGGCAGCTCAACATCGCCCGTGATCAGCGCGCGCAGTTCCAGAACATCCTGCGGGAACATCTCGGCGGCCTGATGCAGGTTCTTGCGCAGCGCGCGTTGCAGTTCAGGCCCGGCGCCCGGTGCACGCCCCAGCCCCAGATCGATGCGGCCAGGAAACAGCGCGTCCAGCGTGCCGAACTGCTCAGCGATCTGGAATGGCGTATGATTTGGCAGCATGATTCCGCCCGATCCGATCCGGATATGGCTGGTGGCATTGCCGATATGCGCCAACACCACGGAAGTGGCCCCGCCCGCGATCCCTTCCATCGCGTGATGTTCAGCAATCCAGAACCGGTCATAGCCAAATTGCTCGGCAGCTTTGGCCAGCTCCGTCGCATCGCTCAGCGCTTCGGCAACACCGCCACCTTCGCGCACGGGCACAAGGTCTAGGACAGAAAGTCTGGTCATTGCTCTGCGGGGCCCAGCTGATCGAGATAGGTCTGCGCACTTGTTGCGAATTCGGTTCCTGGCGACAATTCAATGACCGATTGCCAACTGCTTCGCGCGGCCTCTTCGCGGCCATCCAGAATTGCAATAACTCCAGCCTCAAGTCCGACCGCAGGCGCTGTCGGATCGAGCCGCGCCGCTTCCTCGACTTGCTCTTGCGCCTCGGCAAGTTTGCCCATTCGCCGAAGCAGTGTGGCTGAAAGCAGGCGTGTCTCGGCATCATCTGGTTGAAACATGCGCGCTTCAGCTAAGGCTGCTTCGGCTGCGTCCAATTGTTCGAGCCCCACCAGCACACGGGCGCGGTCAAGCGCAATCAAGCCTTGCATCCCGCCAGCCTGAGCCGCCAGAGCATCCGCCCGCGCTGCATCGAGCAGAACCAATGCGCCGGGAAGATCACCCGTCACGAGTGCGGCATTTCCGGCCATCGCACCAAAACGCGCGCGCAAGCGGGATTCCTCCGCGGGTGTTTCCTGCCGTGCGGCCGTAAAGGCTGCACGGGCTTCTTCCCAACGGCCCAATTCGGTCGAAGCCAGACCAAGACAGTGATTCGCCAATACGCGGTCTTGGCCGCTGGCCGTATCGCGCCGGATTTGCGCCTGAACGTGTGCGCGGCTCGGCTCTTCTTCAAGCTGATCGAGACACTGCGCGAGCCAGCTGGTTGGCTGAGGCGCGTCAATTATCGAAAGTTCGCGCGGTGGGCGATCAAGCAAGTCCGCAGAATAGTCAGGCGCGGTCGTATTGCTTGGGTCGTGCACCGCCTGAAGGGCGATGGGCAGTACAAGAGCAAAAAGGGTCATGTTGGCTCCGTTTCAAGGATGCTCCAGACTTGCCTCAGCAATAACGCTATATCTGCGTCGCGTGACAAGCGGTGATCGCCGTCTTTGACCAATGCAATCTGTATATCATCCGAACGAAGCCTTTCGGCCAGCTGCATGCTGATATTCCAAGGTACGTCGTTGTCGTTCTGGCCATGCAGAAGTCGTGCTGGCGCTGTGATCTCAACCTGTCCAGTCAAGCGGATATGCGTCATCGCATCTTGCCAGAACTTGGCGTGTGTCGGTGTGGGTTCAGGGCCATAGGGGTTGCTTTCATAAATCGTTTCCCCCGCTGCAAGCTGCACTTTCTGCTCGTCCGAATAGCCCCAATCGGCAAAATCCGGTGCCGCTGCAATGCCGACCAATCCGGCCAGTCGATTGCCCAAAGCCTCTCCCACCAGCAGCATCAACCAACCGCCCATAGAAGAACCGATGACGATGACTTGGCCCGCACAATTGGCATCGATCAGCGCAAGCACTTCATCGCGCCATTGGCTGAGCGAGCCGTCTGCGAATTCACCTGAGGATTGACCGCAGCCCGAATAGTCCAGCAGCAGACACGCGCGGCCCTCTTGTTTGGCGCGCTCGAACACGGAGGTCGCCTTGCCGCCATCCATGTCTGACATATAGCCCGGCAAGAACACCAGCGTCGGACCTTTTCCATCGGTATAGCGATAGGCGATCCGCCGCCCCTCGCCCACTTCGTGAAACTGTACATCGCTCATGGCGGTGCTTCATGCCCGTTCAAGGCTATAGTGTGCAAGGGGGAGCCGCCGTATTCGCGCCATCAATCTGCTTGTCATTTTTGCGCCATGCGCGCAGCCTATGGAACAACCATGATCAAGAACGAACCACCCGCCTCGCCCAAAGCCCTGTCAGCGCTTTCCCGTCGCAGCCTCTTCAAACTTAGTGGCCTCGCCGCCGCTAGCGCAGCAACCCCCGCCGCTGCGCGCAGCTTTGGCAGTGGGTTCACCCATGGCGTGGCTAGCGGCGAACCTTCGCAAACCCGTGTGCTGCTATGGAGCCGGTTTGTCGGCGAACAGGACACCACGATCGAGTGGGACGTCAGCGAGACAATGGACTTTGCGCGCGTGGTGGCTTCAGGCAGCGTTACCGCCGGCGCGTCGCGGGACTGGTGCATAAAATCGTTTGCCGAGGGCCTGACACCAGGTGCTTGGTACTACTATCGCTTTACCGCGCCCGATGGCTCGGAATCGGAAGTCGGCCGCACGCGGACATTGCCCGAAGGCGAAACGCAGCGTTTCCGGATGGCGGTGTTCAGTTGTTCGAACTACGGCTTTGGTTACTTCAACGCGTATGCGCATGCAGCGGAAGCGAACGATGTCGATCTCGCGGTGCATCTGGGCGACTATATCTACGAGTATGGAGCGGGAACCTACCCCTCCTCTCGCGAGGCACATCCAACTCGCACGCTCTTTCCTAATAGCGAGATCGTAGCGCTGACCGACTATCGTCTGCGCTATGCGACTTATCGCAGCGACCCCGACTTGCGCCGCATCCATCAGCTGCTGCCGATGATTGCGGCATGGGACGATCACGAGTCGGCGAATGACAGTTGGAAGGGTGGTGCGCAGAACCATCAGGTCGAAACCGAAGGCGATTGGAAAATGCGAAAGGCTGTTGCCAAGCGCGCCTATCGCGAATGGATGCCCGTTTCGGACGAACCCTATGCCGAATATCAGATAGGCGATCTGGCAACGCTGCTGCGGTTGGATACACGGCTCGAAGGGCGCGAAGAGCAATTCAATATCGGCGATGTGATCCAGGGGAAACGCACGGCGGAAGATATGGGTGCAGCCTTGGCGGCGTTCCGCGACGGCGCCTACCGCGCCAAAGATCGTGAGCTGCTTGGTGCGTCTCAACACGCATGGCTGGCAGACCGACTGATGACGTCGCGCAATGCCGGCACGCAATGGCAAGTGCTCGTGCAACAAGTATTGATGGGGGAGCTCTACACAGCGCCTCAGCTCGCTGACGCTGTGCCTGATAGCGCGCCTGACTTCATCAAGCGCCGCGTTCAAGCCAGCGCTTTAGCGGGCCGTGCAGGTTTGCCTGCCAATATGGATGCCTGGGATGGCTATCCCGCCGCGCGCGAGCGGTTGTTCGCAGCGTCATTGGCTGCGGATGCCAATCTGATCTCGCTGGCTGGCGATACGCACAATGCATGGGGCTTTGAGTTGAACCACTCAGGCGAGAAGGTCGGCGTGGAGTTTGCAACACATTCGGTTAGTTCGCCTGGGCTGGAGAGCTATCTGGGCGCCATTCCGCCGCAGGATCTTGCGCGTGCCGTGGTCGGTCATAATGCGCGGCTAAAATATGCGGATACATCGCAGCGCGGTTATATGGTGGTTGAGCTGACGCCGGAAAGCGCGAGTGCGGAGTTCCGTTTCATGGCGGGCATACGCCAGCGTTCTACACGTGTCGCGGGAGCCAAGCGGATTGTCGCCTCCGCCGGCTCCCGCGAACTCGCGATCTAGCTGTGGGGGAACACTAGTCGCGGCTGAATATCTCTTCGATTGA
>JABDKI010000012.1 GCA_013002295.1 Altererythrobacter sp. | reverse complement strand
CGCACTTTCACAACGCCCAGAACATTGTCCGGCGATCCGTCCGCGATTGGCAACAGCGAATGCGGGCTGTCTTCGATGGCCTGCCGGATAGCGTCCTGATCCGCGCTCACATCGATCCAGTCGAGTTCAGTTCGCGGCGTCATCAGTTCGCGCACCGGTCGTTCGGCGAGGCGGACAACACCGGTCAGAATCTGATGCTGATCTTCCTCGATCGCGCCCGAACGAGTCGCGTCGGCAAAGATCATGTGCAGCTCTTCAGCGGTCACAGATGACTGGCCGCCTGGCCGCACGCCCAGCAAACGAATCAGCAACCCAGAGGACGTATCCAGCACCCAGACGAGTGGCGCGGCAATTCTGGCCACAAGTGCCATTGGGCGCGCCATCGCAACTGCAATCGGCACGGCGTGGCGCAGGGCCAGCTGTTTGGGCACCAGCTCACCCACCACAAGACTGAAGTATGTCGTTAGCGCGATCACAAGCGCAAACCCGGCATCACCAGCCCATTCGGGCGGAAGGCCCAGCGCTATCAAGCGCTCACCCACTGGTCCGCCCAGACTTGCTCCAGAGTAAGCACCGGCAATAATACCGACCAGTGTAATTCCGATCTGCACGGTTGAGAGAAACTTGCCGGGATCAGCTGCCAATTGCAGCGCAACCTTCGCTCCGGCCGAGCCTTTGTCCCGCTTGCCCTTCAGGCGCGCAGGCTTAGCCGATACAATCGCAAGCTCGGACATGGCGAACACGCCATTGAGCACAATCAGGCAAGCAATAATGAGGGCATCAGGCCAAGGAAACGGTGTCACGCATAAACCGCTAGCACAAATCCGCGCGCTTGCCAGCTTCATTGCGCAGCAAGCCTTAAGCGCCTAGAAACCGTGGCATTAGCGATCTCTGCTTTGGGGGAAGTCCGGTCGCTGGGGGCCGATTCGGCAATTCGCCGGATTGATGCAGAGGAGAATTCTTATGAAGACATCACGAATTATGCTTTCGAGTCTAGCGGCGGTATCGCTTTTGGGCACCAGCGCCTGTGTGACGGACCCGAACACTGGCGAGCGTAAAGTTTCGCGCACAGCCATTGGCGGTGTCGGGGGCGCAGTCCTGGGCGGGCTGCTTGGCGGCGCAATTGGTGGCAAGACTGGCCGGATCGTTGGCGCAGTCGCTGGCGGCGCCGCGGGCGGTTATGCCGGCTACACAATGGACAAGCAAATCAAAGAGCTGAAGGAAGAGACCGAAGGCTCTGGCGTTGAAGTCACCGAAGTCGACAATGGCGCCGCGATCTTGCTCAACCTGCCTGACAATGTGACATTCGATGTTGGCAGCGCAACGCTGAACCCCGGCTTCCGCAGCACTCTTGATGGCGTGGCGGAAAATCTGGTGCAATATCCCAACAGCCTGATCGATGTGTATGGCCACACCGACTCAACAGGTTCGGATGCATTCAACCAGACATTGTCCGAGCGCCGCGCGCAAACTGTCGCGAACTATATGACCTCCAAAGGTGTCGCACAGGCGCGAATCCGCTGGCAGGGCTTTGGCGAAACGATGCCTGTCGCGGACAATGCGACCGAAGCGGGGCGCGCGCAAAACCGCCGCGTGGAAATCAAGATCATCCCGTTCGACGAGCAGGATGTAGCGGAGGCACAGGCTCAGCAAGGTAACTGATTAGCCGACTTCTGAATTATGCTAAGGGCTGGTCGAAGGATCAGCCCTTTGTTTTTGGGGCCAATTCCGCCGCGCGATCCGCCAGCCGCGCAACGGCTTCGTCGTGGATCGCAGGGGCACAGGTCAAAACGCCGAAAGCGCGCGGATCGCGCTTGTTGTAGGCGAGCGGCCCACCAAAAGCGTCGGTAACTTCTGCGCCAGCTTCGCGCGCAATCAGCGTAGCCGCCGCGATATCCCACTCAAAGCCCCAGCGCAGCGTTGCAACCAGATCCGCCTCGTCCGCGGCAACCATCGCGATCCGCAAGGCGATCGAGTTGGGCTTGTCGACCATCACAAGATCGCTGTCCGCTTGAGGCAATTGATCGATCGGTACGCGTGCACCGGAAAACACGCTGCGCCGCGATGCGCGAAGTGCGGCTCCGTTGCGCCACGCGCCTTTGCCCGCGACGCCCAACCACTCTTCTTTACGGGCAGGCGCGCACAACATGCCGATCAGCGGTTTGCCCGAGCTGACCAAGGCAACCGACACGCACCAACCGCTTCGCCCGCGCACAAAATCACGCGTGCCGTCGATCGGATCGACCAACCAGATCAAATCGCGATTCAGGCGTTCGGGCGCGTCGCCGGTCTCTTCCGACAGCCAACCGGCAGCTGGCAGCAACGCCCCCAGCTCGCGCTTCAGGAATGCATCGACCGCCAGATCGGCCTCGCAGACGGGGGATCCCGGTTCTTTTTCCCAACTGTCCAGCGCATGCCCATTGCCCGGCCACAGATCATAGGCGATCCGGCCCGCTTCACGGACAATGGATTCAAGGCGGTCGCTATCAATCAAGTCTATGGTTTACCCTTCAAAGTGTCAGTCTTGGCACTGCACGTCCAAAGTCTGCTTTTCAAGGCGGCGAATCCATGCTTAGGCGCTTTGCGAAACATTCCAGCGGAAAGCCTCAAGCAAAGGAAACGGCCTCCCCATGAATATCCACGAATACCAGGCAAAAGAACTTCTCGCGAAATATGGCATCGGCATCCCTGCCGGCCACGCCGCGCTCACAGTTGAAGAAGCTGTTGAAGGTGCAAAGAAACTGCCCGGACCGCTTTATGTCGTGAAGGCGCAGATCCACGCGGGCGGCCGCGGCAAAGGCAAGTTCACCGAGCTGGGGCCCGATGCTGGCGGCGGCGTTCGCCTGGCAAAGAGCATTGAAGAGGTCGAATCGCACGCCGTGGAAATGCTCGGCAACACGCTGGTGACGATCCAGACGGGCGATGCTGGCAAGCAGGTCAACCGCCTCTATGTCACTGACGGCGTCGATATCGCGAAGGAATACTACCTTTCGATGCTGGTTGACCGCGCCACAGGCCGCGTGGCTATGATCGTTTCGACCGAAGGCGGAATGGACATTGAGGATGTCGCGCACAATACACCGGAGAAGATCACCACGATCACGATCGATCCGGCCCAAGGCTTCATGCCGCACCATGGCCGCGCAGCAGCATTTGCACTCAAGCTGACGGGTGACCTCAACAAGCAGGCTCAGAAGCTGACCAAACAGCTCTACACCGCGTTCATGGATCTCGACACGGAGATGCTCGAGATCAACCCGCTGGTCGAAACCGACGATGGCCAGCTGCTGGTGCTCGACACCAAGATGAGCTTTGATGGCAATGCGCTGTTCCGTCACAAAGATGTCGAAGCGCTGCGTGACGTTACCGAGGAAGACCCGGCCGAAGTCGAGGCGAGCGAATATGATCTTGCTTACATCAAGCTGGACGGCAACATCGGCTGCATGGTCAATGGCGCAGGGCTTGCCATGGCGACGATGGACATCATCAAGCTGAACGGCGCGTTCCCGGCGAACTTCCTCGACGTGGGTGGCGGCGCGACGACTGAGAAAGTGACAGCAGCTTTCAAGATCATCCTGAAAGACCCCGCGGTTGAAGGCATTCTGGTCAACATTTTCGGCGGCATCATGCGCTGTGACACGATTGCAGAAGGCATTGTGATCGCCGCCAAGGAAGTCGATCTCAGCGTGCCGCTGGTGGTTCGCCTGGAGGGCACCAATGTCGAGCAAGGCAAGGAAATCCTCGCCAATTCCGGCCTGCCGATCGTGCCGGCCGATGATCTGGGCGATGCTGCGAAGAAGATCGTGGCCGAGGTGAAGCAGGCGGCTTAAGCGCCAGTTTCGCGAAGCAATTGAAAGGCCCTGCCGGCATTCGCTGGCGGGGCCTTTTGCTTGGCAGGTCTAATTCATCACATCAAACCGGAACAACAGCTCGCCACCGGATTGCATTCGCACCGCTGCAACCAGCCCCTCGCCCGGCTTCTCCGGATCGGCACAACGCAGTGTCAACGCATTGAAGTAAGCCGCGCAGGGCTCAATCGCGACAAGGCGGAAGGTGAGCATATCGTCCTTCTCTTCCCAGCCCGTCAGATCCGCATTGAAGTGCTTTAACCGCATCACCAGCGAGTCTTCTTCCTGCATAATGTAGAGGTGTTCGGTGAACATGATCGCACCTTCGGGCGTCTCCTGCACAAAGGTGCCCACCATCGTGCCGCCAACCGGCGGCAGCCAGCTTTCCATCGCGGGCGCGCCTTGAATGCCTTCACCTGCCCATTGGCCGACGAGCCAGTCCAGCTGGTCGATTGTCGCGGGCGGAGACACAAAACCCTTCTCGCCAACTCGCGTTTCCATCATCGGCTCTTCGCTTGCCAAAGGCGCAGCCGAAAGCGCAGCAGCCATAACCAGCATCATTTGCTTGCCCAGTTTCATCGCCGTCTCCCAATCATTCGGCAGGCTATCCCTGACCAATTGGCTAGTCCAGCCCGGCGGAACGAATCCTTGACCTGAAGCGCTGAGACAGCGAGTGACTGACACGCAATTAAAGGATTCTCGTGGCTTCGCCTGGCTTGACGTTTACGTAAACGCAAGGTAGGTGGGGCCACGTATTTTGAAGAGGAAGGAACTCCCATGAAAATCCTCGTCCCCGTCAAGCGGGTGATCGACTATAATGTTAAGCCGCGCGTCAAGGCGGATGGCACAGGCGTAGACCTGGCCAACGTCAAGATGAGCATGAACCCGTTCGATGAAATCGCCGTTGAAGAGGCGATTCGGATCAAGGAAGCGGGCAAGGCAGAAGAGATCATTGCTGTCTCTGTTGGCCCGGCCAAATCGCAGGAAACGCTGCGGACCGCGCTTGCCATGGGTGCAGACCGCGCGATCCTGGTCGAAGTGGAAGACGGCGTCGATGTAGAGCCGCTCGCGGTTGCCAAGATCCTGAAAGCCATCGCTGAGGAAGAAGGCCCCGGCATCGTGATGCTCGGCAAGCAGTCAATCTCTGACGACAGCAACCAGACTGGCCAGATGCTGGCCGCGCTGATGGGCCGCCCGCAAGGCACCTTCGCCAACACCGTTGAGGTGGATGGTGACAGCGTGACTGTGAAGCGCGAAATCGACGGCGGTCTCGAGACGGTCAAGCTGTCGATACCAGCCATCATTACCACTGACTTGCGCCTCAATGAGCCGCGCTACGCTTCGCTGCCCAACATCATGAAGGCGAAGAAGAAGCCGCTCGATATGAAGGCACCCGGTGACTACGGCGTGGACATCACTCCGCGTCTCACCACCACCAATGTCTCCGAACCGCCGGTTCGCCAGGCAGGTGAGAAGGTCGAAGACGTCGATGCTCTGGTCGCCAAGATCAAAGCGCTCGGCATCGCGTAAGAAACCCGGACAGGAAAGGTAGACAGAACCATGAAAACTCTCGTTTGGGTCGAACACGACAATTCAAGCGTTAAGGACGCCACGCTGGCAGTGGTCACTGCGGCGGCAAAGCTGGGTGAAGTGCACCTGCTGGTCGCGGGCTCAGGCTGCGCTGGCGTAGCCG
>JABDKI010000174.1 GCA_013002295.1 Altererythrobacter sp. | reverse complement strand
ACAGGCCTAGCGCGATGATCACCATGTTATTCGACAAAGCGAATGCGCCGATCACCCCGTCGAAGCTGAAGCTGGCATCGAGCACCTCAAGATATAGAAACCCACCCAGGCCGGACTTCACAACTATGCCTGCTGCGCGTTTCTTCGCTTCTGCTTCTTCCAGCAGAGAAGAGATCGCCTGCACGCCGATGAAAGTGATAAGGCCAAGGATGCCCGCCGTGAGGAATGTGATCGTGTCTTGCGGTGTGAGCAATGTTGAGACGCCATAGAGAACGCCCAGCACCAGTCCGATCTCAATCGCTGGGACACTGGAAAAGCGATTGATGCTGCGCTCAAGCATCGCGATCCAATGCACTTCCTTGTCTTCCTCAAAGAAGAAGGTCAGGCCCACCATCGCAAGGAACGCGCCGCCAAAGCCGGCAATGCCGACGTGAGCGTCAGATACAATTCGCTCGTACTCATCCGGATTGTTGAGCGACAGATTGATGGCTTCGACCGGGCCAACTTGCGCAGCGATTGCTACGATCGCGATCGGAAAAATGATCCGCATACCGAACACGGCGATCAAAATACCCCAGGTTAGAAAACGTCGCTGCCAAACCGGGTCCATGTTTCGCAATACGGTGGCGTTCACGACCGCATTGTCGAAGCTGAGAGAAACTTCGAGGATGGAAAGCACGAGGACGATCCAGAGAATGCCAAGCGTCGCAGCAACATCGCCTGTACTTGCCCAGCCGTACCAAACGGCCAAGCCAAGGCAGGCGGCTGAAAATGCCAGCGAGAAACTGTAATAGCGGAGCAGGGTCTGCATCAGTTCTTAGCTTTTCGGTTGATAGGTCTGGTCTGCGGTGGGGAATGTACGTGCGCGCACTTCTTCCGCGTATTGAGCGACCGTCTTGTCGATCATCCCCGCAATATCGTCATACTTCTTCACAAAGCGCGGGACCCGTTCGAACATGCCCAGCATATCTTCGGTCACCAGAACCTGACCATCACATTGTGCAGAGGCACCAATGCCTATGACGGGTATCTCGAGCGATTTGGTGAGAGAAATTGCGATCGGCTCGAGCACACCTTCTACCACAACGGAGAATGCACCGGCATCCTGAACAGCTTTACCGTCCCCGAGGATCTTCTCGTGCTCTTGCTGAGAGCGACCACGCGCCGCATAGCCACCCAAGACGTTCACTGCCTGGGGCGTCAGCCCGACGTGAGCCATCACGGGAATGCCGCGGTTGGTCAGGAAGGCGATGGTCTCAGCCATGGCAACGCCGCCTTCTAACTTTACGGCGGCACAGCCAGTTTCAGCCATGATGCGGCTGGCGGTATCGAATGCCTGCTCTTTTGAACCTTCGTAGGATCCAAATGGCATGTCGACGATGACAACGCTGTGGTAGCTGCCGCGCACGACTGCTGCGCCGTGTGCGATCATCATGTCGACCGTTACAGGCAGTGTGGAATCCAGCCCATAAATGACTTGTCCGAGCGAATCGCCAACCAGCAATATGTCGCAGTACGTGTCGAGCAATTGAGCTTGCCGTGCAGTATAAGCTGTCAGCATCACAAGCGGCTCTTTGGTCAGGCCGTCCTTTTTGTGATCGCGAATCTTTGGAACAGTCAAGCGCTTGCGGGGCTTTGGCGTGGGCGTTGCCCGGCTCGTGCTCGTATCGAGTTGAAAAGTCGTAGACATAGCGCTGCTTTAGCGGCGCCGTGGGGATAAGGCAAAGCTAAGCCACTTGGCGCGAGCGTAATTTTCTTGCAGAAGGCTTTTCACAAGAGAGCACGTCGGGGGACGTGCGCTAGAGGGAAAATCTTTCAATTATGGCAGCAACAGGCAAGACCCACGAAAATTGGTCATCGCGTAGCGCGTTTATTCTGGCAGCAGTCGGTTCGGCCGTCGGCCTCGGTAATATGTGGCGCTTTCCGGCAGAAGCCGGTGAGAATGGTGGCGGGGCCTTTGTTCTGTTCTACATTTTCTGCGTACTTTTGATCGGCTTGCCGGTTCTGCTGTCAGAAGTTCTGATTGGCCGACACGGTCAGGCAAATGCGCCGGAAAGTGTGCGCCGCGTCGCGCGCGATTCCAATGCACCGGAAGGCTGGAGTATTCTTGCCTCGATGGGCGTTTTCGCCGCTTTCCTGATCCTCAGCTTTTACTGCGTTGTCGGCGGTTGGGTTGTCTATTACATCGGCGTGTTCATCAGCGATCTGGTCCAGACAGGCCTCGCTGGCGGTGCGTTTGAAGGTCGTGCTGCCGGTGACATTGAAGGACTGCTTCCAGGGTTGTTCGGCAATGGCGGGCTGATGGTCGGGCTCAATCTCGGTTTCTTGGCGGTGACGATGTTCTTTGTTGCGCGCGGGGTTTCGAGCGGGATCGAGTGGGTTGCGGTCTATTTGATGCCGATCTTTTTCGTGCTCTTCCTTGGGATTACGATTTACGGCGCGTTCACTGGCAACTTCGGCGAAGCGGTCGCCTATTTGTTCACGTTCGATTTTTCGAAGCTAACAGGCGAGGTGATGCTCGCCGCAGTCGGGCAGGCGTTCTTCTCGCTTTCGCTCGGTGTTGCCGGGATGATGACCTACGGTGCTTATGCCAATCGAGACACCAATCTCGGTGAGACCTCTGGCATCATCGCAGGCGCAGACACCATGGTAGCGATGCTTGCAGGCTTGGCGATCTTCCCGATCGTTTTTGCGGCCGGTCTTTCCGCCAGTGCTGGTCCGGGTCTTATGTTCCAGTCGTTGCCGATTGCATTCCAAGCGATGCCGTTTGGCTCGCTTATCGGGCTGGCTTTCTTTGTGATGGTGTTCTTTGCGGCTTTGACCAGCTCGGTTTCACTTCTGGAAGCGCCAACGGCCTATGTGTTCGAGAAGTTCAAGCTGGCGCGTCCAGTTGCGACTTTGATTGTTGGGTTGGGGGCGGCAGCGCTCGGCGTGCTGTCGTCGCTGTCATTCAACGATATGGCGGAGTTCTATCCGCTCAGCTTCATCCCGCTGTTCGCTGAGACCAATTTCTTCGATACGCTTGATGGTGTGACGGCGAAATTGTTCATGCCTATCGGCGCGATCCTGACCTGCATTTTTGTGGGCTGGATAGCTGATGCGAAACTAATCGATGATGAGAATGGTCTGGACGGGGTTCTGCACCAGACTTGGCGCGTGCTGGTTAGGTTTGTTTGCCCGATTGCACTGACGATTATTTTGCTTGCAGGCCTGTTCGCCTGATTTGATTGCAAGGTCGAGATTGAGGCCGGGGGAGTGATCCTCCGGCCTTTCTCATGGGCGAAGCATTGGCCCATTGCCAATTGAGAGATGATGGAACATAATAGGAACAAATGAGTCGTTCCAATATGTCCCAAACTGCCAGTCCGGTTTCCGAAATTATCGCTGCCAATGCGGCTACCGATAGCGCTGCGGCGTTGATTCGTACGCGTCTGCCTCGCTGGAGGCCGGGGCTCACCGCACCTCAGCACAGCGAAGTTTTTGCGCGCGGGGATGAGGCCGCAGGGGCGGGGCTGGCGCTATCGCTCGCACGTGACGCGATGAAAGTGGCGGCAATGGGCATGGCGCTGGCACAAGAGGATCAACGGCAAGTGCTTTGGGTGCAGGATACATCTGCTGTGCGGCTGAGCGGGCGCCCCTATGTGCATGGACTGCCAGAGGAACTGCGCCACCGCTTGATCCATGTCGAAGCCAAGTCCCCCGAAGATGCGCTGTTCGCACTGGAAGAGGGATTGCGCTGCCGTGATTTGGCTTTTGTTCTGGGAGAGATTG
>JABDKI010000163.1 GCA_013002295.1 Altererythrobacter sp. | reverse complement strand
GGATACGGGGTTTGTCGGCAGCCACTGGTCAGTCGCTTAGACTATATCCGCGAGCAACGCCTGAATCGCTGCAAGCGATTCGGGCTCATCCAGCATCGGCGCATGGCCGACCCGTGGCACAGTAACAGAGCGCAGGTTGCCATGCTCCCGCGCCATTCGCGATTGAGTCTGCTCGGTCAAAAGGTTGGACAACTCGCCTCGAAGCAGCAGTGTCGGTGTATCGCTCAAGGCCTTGAATGCTGGCCATAGATCAGGCTGAGGCGCTTCGTTGGCGGATTTGAAGGGATCGGCGATGCCCATGTCATAATCGAGTGCGAGACGCCCGTTCTGGCCCAGCACCATGGTGCGCTTCGCCATCTCAAGCCAGGTATCAATCGAGTAGTCGGGGAAACTTGCGCCATGCGTCTCGCGCAGTGAGTTCGCAGCGTGCATCCATGTGTCAAAACTGCGCCCTTGCCCGACATAGCCAGCGATATGCGCGACACCCGAGGGATCGATTTCCGGCCCGATATCGTTGAGCACGGCGGCTACAATGCGCGAGGCATCTTTCGCCGCCATCAGCATCGTCATCAACCCGCCCATCGAAGTGCCGATGGCTACAAACTTTTCGATGCCAAGCTCTGCCAGCAGAGCCTCGACGTCCTTGATATAGGTCGGCGGGTTGTACGTGCTGGTGTCATTCGCATACTCGCTGTTCCCGCGCCCTCGCATTTCCGGCACGATCACGCGCCAGTCACCCACCAGCGTCTCTGCAAGCGGTGCGAAATCCCGCGAATTACGGGTCAGGCCATGCAAACAAAGCACCGGTGGCTTGTCGCTCGGCCCCGCGTAATCGCGGTAATAGAGTTTCAGCCCGTCCGGGCTGGTCCAGTATTCGTCGGTGTAGGATGCGCTCATGGCACGGATGCCTTGGCGAAAACGCGCCGGAAATCAAGAGATGATGCGCGTGCTAGCAGCGCGGCCGGCTTGCAGTCCCCGGCGCCAGACCCCACTAAGGGTGCATGCCCAGCGCCCCGAAAGCCTCGCCCTACACGCCCGATGTTGCGCTCATAGATACCCTTGGTTGGCTCGGATCGCCTGTTGAATCTGCGAACTTTCCTGAAACGCGCGTGCGCTTTCGCAATGATCGCTGGGCCAGTGCCGTCGGTTTGGCAGGGCTGAGCGACGACCAATGGGCACAGCATTTCGGCCGGTTTGAACCGCTGCCAGGCAATCTGCCGCAGCCCTTAGCGCTTGCCTATCACGGCCATCAATTCCGCGTGTACAATCCAGAGATCGGCGACGGGCGCGGGTTCCTGTTCGCGCAATTGCGCGATGGCGCGAAGGAAAATGGGGGCCGTTTGCTCGATCTTGGAACCAAGGGTTCCGGCCAGACACCTTATAGCCGCGCTGGAGACGGGCGGCTGACCCTGAAGGGCGGCGTGCGCGAGATCCTGGCAACAGAGATGCTCGAAGCGCTGGGCGTAGACACATCCAAGACTTTCTCGATCATCGAGACCGGTGAGGAGCTAATGCGCAATGACGAGCCGTCGCCCACCCGCTCGGCTGTGATGGTGCGGCTGAGCCATGGCCACATTCGCATCGGTACGTTTCAACGGCTGCTGGCGCATGAAGAGCGCGATCATATGGAAGCTTTGGTTGCCTATTGCCTGAAGCAGTTTCCGGGGCCACCGCCGCCCGAGGACGCGCCAGGCCGCGATGAACCAACTGTGCGATTGCTTCACAATGTCGTCGAGCGGCTCGCAGATCTGGCCGCCAGCTGGATGGTCGCGGGCTTTGTTCACGGCGTCCTCAACACCGACAACATGAATATTTCGGGCGAAAGCTTTGACTATGGCCCGTGGCGCTGGCTGCCGAAGTGGGACCCCGGCTTCACCGCCGCCTATTTCGACCAGCAGGGCCTTTATGCCTTTGGCCGCCAGCCCGAGGCGCTGCATTGGAATTGCGGGCAACTCGCGGTGGCATTGCGGCTGCTGAGTGATGCGGAGCCGCTGATTGCTGCTATGAACCGGTTTGGGCCGCTCTATATGGAGGCGGTCGCGCGGCGCTGGTGCTGGCGTTTAGGCGTCAAGCAGCGCGGCGCAGAAGAGGACGGCGCGCTTGTCGCTGCCTGCGAAAAAGCGCTGCGTGAAACTGGCCAGCAGCCGGACGCATTCTTCCACGCACATCGCGGTGGGCGCGGCGCATCAGGCGAACTGGCGGACATTTTGGCGCCATATCAGCCCGTCGACGACAGCCATGCTTATTGGAGCGATGATCAGCCGCAATCGATGCTGATCGACGAAGTTGAAGCCATCTGGTCGGCCATTGACGAGCGCGACGACTGGCAGCCGCTCCATGACAAGGTCGAGGCAATCCGCCGAATGGGCGATGCCCACGGCCCCGCGCCGGTGCCCGCTGGTCATATTCGGGCCTGAGCGGAACTCGTAAAAGCTTGTGATCTTGCGCAATATCCCCTTCCCATTTTTGCCTGTCCCGACTAACCGGATTGACGGAGGGAGGCCTTGGGCCAAAACGTGAGCGACGACACATTCATTTCCTATGAGCCAGCGACTGGCGAAGAGCTGTGGCGCGGCGAAGCGACTGACGTTGACGCAGCGGTTTCCGCCGCGCGCGGCGCCTGGCCCGCATGGGCGGGCCAATCACTAACCAAACGCATCGAACTGGTTCGGAGGTTTGCCAATCAGGTGCGCAAGCGTGCCGACGAATTTGCCGAACTGATCGCGCGCGAAACGGGCAAGCCCTTGTGGGAAGCCCGCACAGAAGTCGACGCGGTGATCAACAAGGTCGAAATCTCCGTCAACGCCTATGCAGAGCGGACAGGCAAGAAGAAGCTCGATAGCGCGCTGCAGGGCACCGCTGCCGTGCGCCATAAACCGCACGGGGTGATGGTTGTTCTCGGCCCCTATAATTTCCCTGCGCACCTACCGAACGGACATATCGTTCCAGCGCTGATCGCGGGCAACACGATCGTGTTCAAGCCGAGCGAGAAGACCCCGGCGGTGGGCGTGTTCCTGATCGATTGCTTCCACAAGGCCGGCATTCCCGAAGATGCCATACAAATCGTGATCGGTGGGGTCGAAGAAGGTAAAGCCATGGTCAGCCACCCTGGCGTCGATGGCGTGCTGTTCACCGGGTCTGTGCAAGCCGGAATCGCGATCAACCGGACCTTGGCGACAAATCCCGGCAAGATCGTCGCACTGGAAATGGGCGGTAACAATCCGATCGTGGTGATCGACACGCCGTTGCTCGAAGATGCAGCCGTTCTGATTGCACAATCCGCATTCACGACCGCCGGCCAACGCTGCACTGCCGCGCGGCGCCTGGTCGTGCTGGAAAGCATGTATGAGCCGCTGATGGAAGAGCTGCTCAAGCTGACGAAACGCTTGATTGTCGATGAGCCATTCTCTGAGCCACCGCCCTATTTCGGCCCGGTGATCGACAATGATACCGCTGACAAGCTGATGCAAAGTTATGTCCACCTGATTGGTCAGGGCGGTAAACCTATCCAGCACATGCGCCGCCCGGACGAGAGCAAGCCGTTCCTCACACCCGGCATCATCGACACAACAGAGATTGATGATCGGCCTGATGTCGAATTGTTCGGCCCGATCTTGCAAGTTATCCGGGTGAAGGATTTCGACGCCGCCATCGCAGAAGCGAACAACACGCGCTTCGGCCTGTCCGCATCGCTGGTTGGGGGTAGGCCGCAAGACTATGATCGTTTCTGGGCAAACGTACGCGCTGGCATCATCAACTGGAACCGCCCGACCAATGGTGCGTCATCGGCGGCTCCGTTTGGCGGAATCGGCCTGTCGGGCAATCACCGCCCGGCCGCCTACTACGCAGCAGACTATTGCGCCTATCCGGTTGCCAGCACTGAAGTGAAACAACCGCGTGCAACCATCGGCGTTGGACTGTCCGAGAAGTAACTCCCGGCTACAAAAGTAGAAAACGCCCTCTTGCCAAAGCGAGAGAGCGCTTTCCGCGGCATGGTGGTTGCCGCGCCGGGGCCACTTGGTGGAAGCGGCCCAAGCTTGAGATTACTTCATCGAACTAGCGACAACGTGAATTGCTGCGATCGATTTCTCGGCCAAGCAAAGCGCCGCCTACTGCGCCGAGCAAAGTCCCCAAGGTCCGGTCACCGCGGCCAGCCAGTTCATTGCCTGCCAGCGCACCAACGCCAGCTCCAATCAGCAGTCCTGTGGTGCCATTTTCCTTGCGGCAGTAGTAATTGCCGTCCCGTCCACGCCAGATACGCGTATCGCGATAGACCGGCTCGCCGTAGTGGCGGCGATCATCGTAGTGATTACGATGGCCATAGGCATGGCCGCGCGCATGATGCGGGTGGCGCTTGCGCTTATGCTCCGCCGTCATCTCACCCAGCACTTCGACATGGGCGTATTGCGAGGACGCAAGCGGTGCAACAGACAGAACATCAGCAGCTTGTGCTGGTGCCGAGACAGCAAAAGCCATTCCGGCCGCAGCGATAAGGGTGAACTTCTTTCCAGTCTTAACAGTCATTCTTCCAACTCCTGCTCTCATCGAGTGCTTGCTTTTGCGGGGGCTGATGAAAGCACCGCGATTCGACATGTTCAGATTTAGAGCCCTGAACCTGAACGGATTGCAACAGAGGTGTCAGAATTGAAAAACAGCGACAGGCCGTGTGGAAACACCCGATAAATCGTTGCTTGCAGGTGCAGCATGGCAGGCCTAGGGGCCGCTGGTGCGCACTCCAGTCCCTCAACCTGACAGTCAGGATGGCAGCAAGCCATCGGGCCTTCCTGCGGCGTTGGGTGCCTATTTGATCTGGGGCTTCTTGCCGCTCTACCTGATCCTTGTCGAAACGGTGCCGCCCATCGAGTTCGTCGGCTGGCGGATCATCTGGACCCTGCCCTTTTGTTTGCTGATCGTATTGTTTCGGAAGCAGATACCTGAGCTGAAGGCCGCGCTCTTTAACAAGCGCGCCATACTGATATTGCTAGCGAGCTCGATCCTGATCGCCACCAATTGGTTCGTCTATGTCTGGGCGGTCCAGACCGGAGAAATCTTCGCGGCGAGCCTTGGCTATTACATCAACCCGTTGGTCAATGTGCTGCTGGGAACATTCCTGTTGGGAGAGAAGCTTTCCAGGCGGCAATGGATAGCAGTGGCGCTCGCCGGCGCCGGCGTTGCAGTCTTGCTAGCAGGTGCGCTCACGACACTATGGATCAGTTTAACGCTGGCCTTGAGCTTTGGCACCTATGGCCTGCTGCGCAAACAGGTGGCGGTAGGTTCCCTGCCCGGCCTGACAATCGAAAGCGCGCTGTTGCTTCCCCTCTCTGCGGGAATTGCCATGTGGTATGCATCGGGACCAGGTGGATCGTCTTTCGGCCAGGATCTGGAGTTGAGCCTTTCCATTATGCTGGGCGGCGTATTGACCGCCGTGCCGCTGTTGATGTTCGCGGTGGCGGCAAAGCGGATGGATTATTCCACGCTCGGCTTTATCCAGTTTCTGGCGCCGTCAATCGTGTTCATCCTGGGTCTGACAGTATTCGACCGCCCCCTGCTGCCGGCACAGCTGGCGAGCTTTGCCTTTATCTGGTCCGCAATCGCGATCTTTGTGTGGGACCTTGTCCAGCGCGGCCGCAAGGCCAAGCCCGCTTAAACAGCGATCCGCCAACCCAGGGTTTGTCCGGCATGGAACGGCACGACCACGCTGCCGCCCGCCTTCAATTCATCAGGAACGGACACGTCCACGCGTTCCAGCGTGATCAACTCTTCATTGACAGGTAAGCCGTAAAACGCCGGTCCATTGAGTGAGGCGAAGGCTTCGAATTTGTCGAGCGCGCCTTCTTCTTCAAACACCTGAAGATAGCTTTCCAGCGCAAACGGCGCATTGAAGATGCCTGCACAGCCGCACGCCGATTCCTTGGCAAGGCGTTCATGCGGTGCGCTATCTGTGCCCAGGAAGAACTTGCCATTGCCGCTGGTCGCCGCCTTGCGCAGCGCCAGCCGATGCGTTTCGCGCTTGGCCACCGGCAGGCAGTAATTGTGCGGCTGGATCCCGCCCACCAGCATGGCATTGCGGTTGATGTGCAAGTGCTGCGGCGTGATCGTTGCGGCAACATTAGGGCCGCACTCAAGCACAAAGTCTACCGCGTCGCTGGTGGTGATGTGCTCGAAAACAACCTTCAGATTCGGGAAACTTGCAACGATCCAGCGCAAATGCCGCTCGATAAATTCCGCTTCACGATCGAACACGTCGATTTCGTGTTCAGTCACTTCGCCGTGCACGCACAGGACAATGCCATCTTCCTCCATCCGCGCGAGCACGGGATCAAGCTTGCGTACGTCTGTCACGCCATTGTCCGAATTGGTGGTCGCGCCGGCCGGGTAAAGCTTAGCCGCTGTAAACACGCCTTCAGCGTATCCGCGTGCGAGGTCATCAGGATCGGTATTGTCGGTGAGGTAACACGTCATCAACGGTGTGAAATTCACACCGTCCGGCACAGCGGACATTATCCGCTCACGATAGGCGGCGCCCAGTTCAGTGGTCGTCACAGGCGGCGTCAGATTCGGCATCACGATCGCGCGGGCAAACTGGCGCGCGGTATAGGGCACGACATCACGCATCATATCGCCATCGCGGAAATGCAGGTGCCAGTCATCGGGGCGGCGGATCGTCAGTGTGTCGGTCATCAACAGCAGCCTCTAATGATGCGCGCGGTATCTTTCCAGCCGCTATCTTCATCCCTAAGTGAACCAGTATGAAAATCGGATTTCTTGTTTGCCCCGGCACAATGCCCGGATCCCCCCGCCGCCGCGAAGATGCCTATGAGCATGATCTGCAGGTCGATGCTATCCGCCCGGAGATCGAGAAACTGGGCGGAACACTGACAGAGGTGGATTGGCGAGATCGAATCGAGGCCTTTGGCGGCTACGATCTGGTGCTTGTTGGAACGCCATGGGATTATCAGGATGACGAGGCGGCCTTCCTTGCCAAGCTGGTGGCAATCGAAGCGACTGGCATCATAGTCTGCAATTCGGCCGCAACCGTGCGCTGGAATGCGCGCAAGACCTATCTGCGCGATCTGGAAGCGCGCGGGATTGCGACAATCCCCACCCTCTGGATCGAGAAGACCAGCGCCGCCGACATTGATGCAGCGATGCGTGCCTTTCACTGCAACACGGTTGTCGCCAAGCGGCAGGTGGGCGCAGGTGCAGAGGGACAAACGATCCACCATATGGGCCAGATCCAGCCCGATTGGCATATGCTTCACCCCGCCATGCTGCAGCCGTTCCTGCCCCAAATCGCCAGTGACGGCGAATTCAGCTTCCTCTTCATAGACGGGCAATTCAGCCATGCCTTGCGTAAACTCCCGGCGAAAGGCGACTACCGCGTGCAGTCCATCTATGGCGGGACGGAGGAAGCGGTCTCGCCAGACGGGGCCGATCTCGCTTCGGCTCAAGCTGTGGTCGATGCCATCCCTTTTGAAATCCCGCTTTATGCCCGAATCGACATGGTGCGCGGCGATGGAAATGATCTGCTGCTTATGGAAGCGGAGCTTATCGAACCCTATCTCTATCCCGAACAAGGGCCCGAACTCGGCCCGCGCATGGCAGATGCCATTGCCAAGAGGATCGAAAACAAGTGACCGCAACCCGCCTTTCAAGCCGCGCCGTGATTCGCCTGTCCGCGCAAGATGAGAGCGAGAATCTGCGCGCATTCCTGCAAGGGCTCGTCACCAATGATGTAAGCGCGGATTTGCCGGTCTACGCTGCGCTGCTAAGCGCGCAGGGCAAGGCGATGTTCGATTTTCTCGTATGGGCCGACAGAGACGATATACTGCTAGATTGCGAAGCGGCCGCCGCTGACGATCTCGCCAAGCGGCTCTCGCTCTACCGTCTGCGCCGCAAGATCGACATTGCCCGCGATGAAAGTATCGCTGTCCACTGGAGCATTGAGGAGCGCGAAGGCTCCGTTTCTGACCCGCGCTTGGCCCAGCTGGGGTGTCGCTGGCTCGCCCCTGCGATCGATGGCGAAGAGCCAGCCGATACTGCCTGGCTTGCGTATCGCCTTTCGCTTGGCGTCCCCGAAGGCGCCGGCGAACTGGGCGAGATCCTCTGGCTGGAAACCAATGCGGTAGAGCTTAATGGGGTTAGCTTCGACAAGGGTTGCTACATCGGGCAGGAAAACACCGCCCGAATGAACTGGCGGCAAAAGGTCAATCGGCGGCTGGCAGTAGTTCCGATCGACACATCAGACGAGAAACGCCGGAAGGTGGCCTATCCCGACCTCGGCCTGGCCATCGATCATTTGCGGGCAAGTGATATCGACCCCGCGGTTGCACCCGACTGGATGCGCGAGGCCCTCACGCCTGCTGGTTAATCGGTTCGAGCGAATGCTCGAGCATTAATTGCGCACGATCACGCGCCGCTGTTTCGGGGAGGCCAAGCGATTTCGCAAGGGCCGACCCGATCAGCGCATCCCCCATCGCCATCAGCACCAGCGCCAACGTTTCGACATGGAAGCTGGTTGCCTCCCCGTCGTGATCCGCCTCTTCTGGCGCAATCTCGTCCACCAGTTGATGGATCGTTTCGACGATCGGGCTCAATGCATCTTCATTGCCGGTGAGGATCATCCAGCTGGCCAGCGCTCCCGCGCCTTCCTTGTCAAACGCGTCAAAGGCCAAGTCCACCACTTCGCGCGGGCTACCCAGCCCTGCACGTTGCGCGGTTACCGCGTCCTTGATTGTCTCGCAGACTGTTTCTGCCAGATGCCGCGCAAGCTCTTTCTGCAAGCCAGAAGCTGATCCAAAATGGTGCAGCAAGTTTGCATGTGTGCGTCCAATACGCCCTGCAACTGCCTTCAAAGTGACAGATTGTGGCCCGGTTTCAATAAGTAACGCCCGCGCCGCCTGCAATGCGGAACTTCTTGATTCTTCAGGTGTTAACCGTTTGCGACTTGTCATTATTTGTTAAGCCTAATAGATTCTTAAAACCATGACTGATCAAACCGACAATCTAGAGCGCTCTGATGTAACCAGCAAGAGCAGCGATGCCCCCATCACCGGCCCGGCCACTGCTTTCGCCAGTGCCACGCCTGAAGAGCATGAGCTGATCGTGCGCGACCGGCGGTTTGACCGCAAAGCCATGGTCCCGCGCCATTGGCATTCGAATGATCCGGTGGCGACGGCCTGGTATAACTCTGTTTCAGCCAGTCTGCCGCGCGGCGAGGCTTTCTTTATCGAGACCTTGCGCGATTTTCGCGAAAACCTGCCGCCGAAGCTGGCGCGGGAGATCAAGGCATTCACCACACAGGAGATCAATCACACGCGCGAACATGTCGCGTTCAACCGGCTGGTTTCCGATCACGGCTATAATGTCGAAAGCATTGATCAGGGCATTCGGGCGATGCTGGAGCTGACCGAAGGCAAGCCCAAGGAATTCAACCTCGCGATCACTATCGCGCTGGAGCATTTCGCCGCGATCATCAGCCGGCATCTGTTGTCCGACCCGCGCTATCTTGACGGCGCCGATCCGGTAGCCGCCGATATCTGGCGCTGGCACGCAACCGAAGAGATCGAGCACAAGGGGCTGGTTTACGACGTGTGGCTGCACGCCACCCGGGATTGGAGCGCTTGGAAACGCTACAAAACTCGCGCGCTGGTCGCTGCGCTGATCACGAAGAAGTATTTCGGCAACCGCATTCGCGATGCCATCGGCCTGCTGGAGCAGGACGGATATTCGCGCGGCGCAGCGAAGCGCAAGCTCTATGCTTTTCTGTGGTGGAAGCCGGGAATGATGCGCCGGATGTTCTTCGAATGGGCGGCAATTCTGACACCGCGTTTCCACCCGTGGGATCACGATGACCGCGCGCTGATCGGCAAGACGGAAAGCCCCTATTCCGACGCAGTCATGCCGGCGGAGTGAGGGCCGCAGGCTCTCTCTCCTTATAGGGGAGAGATACGAAGGCATGGCGGCCTGAGCTTGCGAGGGGCGCTTAGCCGGAATTGAGAGGGCGTCGCAGGACTATTGGCCGGGCAGACCCCTCTCCCAACCCTCTCCCCTTAAAGGTGAGAGGGCTTTGCATAAACTCCGCATGCAACCGTCACCCCGGACTTGATCCGGGATCCAGCTACTTGAGGCGCTAAAGCCAGCGGGATCCAGGCTCAGGGGCCGGGATGACATGAACTCAAAATCGCGCCGTCGAGCGGCATCTAATCCCCTGACTTCATATTTCCTGAAGTTGCCTTGCGCCGCTTTCGCACGCTTCGAAACGCTATTGACACCGATGTCAGTAGTGGCTACTAACATGGGTGTCAGTAAGAAATTCGGAGCCTTTCCCAGATGAACGCCCCCGCAAAGATCGATCTCGAAACCGCAGCAGCCGCAAGCCGCCGCAGCGCGAAGGATCCCACCCCGGCGGATCTCGAAATCACTGTTCGTGACGAGCGCTTCAACCGCAACACCACCCCCAATCGATGGTGGGCGGGCGAGCCGTTTGGCACCGCCTGGCACAATGCGCTCTCCGCCACATTCCCGCGCGGCGAGGCTTTCTTCATCGAAGCGGTAAAGGCCCATCGCGAGGGCGCTTCGCCAAAATTGGCCGCTGAAATCCGTGCTTTCGTGAAGCAGGAAATCAACCACACCCGCGAACACATCGCCTTCAATCGCCTTGCTGAAGATCATGGCTATGACATCAAGAAAATCGACAAGCGCGTTGAAGAGATGCTGGCGCTGACCAAGGGCCGCCCGGAGATCCTCAATCTCGCGGCGACCATGGCGTTGGAACATTACACCGCCATGATGGCGAGCGAGTTCCTGAAAAACCCCAAGCATTTCGACAATGCTGATCCGGAAGTGCGGAACATGTGGCGCTGGCATGCGGCCGAAGAGATCGAGCACAAGGGTGTTGCGTATGACACCTGGAACCACGCCACCCGCGACTGGACACCGTTCCGCCGCTGGAAGGTGCGCAGCCTGATGATGCTGATCGTGACCGGCCGCTTCTTCAAGAATCGCTGGGAAGACACGATGAACCTGCTCGCGCAGGATGGCATCACCGGTTGGAAGGCACGTTGGGGCCTGTTCAAGTACCTCGCGTTCACACCAGGCGTTGTGCGCCGCATCTTCCCCGCATGGCTGGCTTACTTCAAGCCAGGCTTCCACCCATGGGATCATGATGATCGCGCACTGATCGGCCTGTATGAAGGTGACTTCAAAGACGCGCTTCTTCAGCCTGCAGAATAGCCTTTGCCCCTTCCCCAAGCATCAAAAAGCCCCGGCTCCGCAATGGAACCGGGGCTTCTCTTTGTGCCGCCCTTTTTATGGGGGAGAGGGGTCAGGCGGCACTTTGCCAACCTGCCGATTGCTCGGACAGATTGAGCGAATATTCAGCTGTTGGCGCCTCTTCACCGCGCCCGCAGCTATGACGTTCCACAACACGGCCTGTGGGCTGGAAACCAAGCTTCTCAAGAACTTTGCCAGACGCCGGATTGTCCAGAAAATGGCTTGCAACCAATGTCTTGTAGTCAAATGTTGAAGCAATTTCGATCACGCCGCGGCCAGCCTCGGTTGCATAGCCCTGCCCCCAATACTGGCGCGCGATCCAGTAGCCCAGCTCAACCTGACCGTCTGTCAAATCGATACCGATGCAACCGATCAGCGCAGCATCTCGCGAACGGGTGATGAGAAAGCGCGGAAACTTGGGATCAACCGGCAGCTCCACAAAGCTGCGCGCATCATCCTTGCTGTATGGCCACGGCGCACGCGCAAGGTTCCGCACCACGCCTTCATCGGCGATTCCGGCATAGACGGCCTGCCAATCCTCTGGCCATGCCGGCCTCAGGAGCAGCCTTTCGGTGCAGTGGAACATCTTCCTTCTCCTCAATGCCCCATCGCCGCCCGCTTAGGAAGGATGCGTGACACATTCATTGCGGCGAAATGGATTTCGCCAGTCTGAGAGGGAGAAACGACAAGAGGGAGACGGGTCAGCCCCATCTCCCTCTTCGAGTGCCGGTGGTTAGCTCCGGCTGGGACCGTCCCGGTGGACGATCCCTTTATCGGAACGTCCGGTTATTCGGCGGCTTCCATAATCGCGTCCACTGACACGTACTTGCGGCCGAGTTTGCCTTTGTGGAATCGGACCACGCCGTTCTCGAGCGCAAATAGGGTATGGTCTTTGCCCATGCCCACATTGCTGCCCGGATAGAACTTAGTGCCGCGTTGGCGCACGATGATGTTGCCCGCAACGACGCCTTCGCTGCCGAACTTCTTCACACCAAGGCGACGGCCGACTGAATCGCGACCGTTACGTGATGAACCACCTGCTTTTTTATGTGCCATGGGTCCTGATCCTTACTTCTTCGCGGCCGGTTTCTTGGCAGCAGCTTTCTTAGCTGGAGCCTTTTTCGCCGGTGCCTTCTTCTCAGCTGCTTCCTTCTTAGGAGCGGCCTTCTTAGCTGGAGCCTTCTTCGCCGCTTCCTTCTTAGGAGCAGCTTTCTTAGCTGTTTCCTTCTTCGGCGCGTCTTCGGTCTTGGCGGCGGCTTTCTTTGCCGGAGCCTTCTTCGCGCCCTCACCTACATCGGTGATGCGCAGCAAAGTCATTTGCTGGCGGTGACCGGCCTTGCGGCGATAGTTATGGCGGCGACGCTTCTTGAAAACGACAACCTTCTCGCTCTTCGCTTGAGCGATGATCTCTGCAGAAACAGAAACCTTTGAAGCATCAGCAAGCTTGTCACCCTCACCTGCGAGCAGGACATCGCCCAGCGTCACGGTGTCGCCGGCGTCACCAGCGAGTTTTTCGACTGCAATTTTGTCTCCGGCGGCAACCCGGTATTGTTTGCCGCCTGTGCGCACGACTGCGAACATGGTGGTAATCTCTCAATCTAAAGCTGTGCCCTTTCACTCTTAGAAAGGGCGCACCCGACTCTCCACCAGAAGGTGGCGCCGGAAAGAAGCGTGCCGTTAAGGGATAGGCGGGCTCAAGTCAACGCCAGATCAGCGCATTTTTGCGCACCGCACAAGAAATTGCTCGATTGTGGACACGGCGCGCCGCGAGTGGGTGGCAAGGAGCGGTGTTCGTGCTATTCACTGACGCAAATGGTCTGTCATTTACTATCTCGCGCAGCTGTCATGGCTTTGGCTTTCACGTCGCTAAGCGGCTGTATAGGCGGCGAAGATCGCTACCCTGACCTGAACTTGCGTGATTTTGAGCGTGTGCAAGGTACGTTCACGAGCGCTTCTGCTCCGACGGAGGCAGTTGCTCCGGCCTCCTTGGGCGCTAAGGAGATGGCCGAAGTCGAGAATGCTTTGCTAGCAGCAGGTGATCAACACGCGCGCTTCCTATCAGAAGCAAACAAGGTAAGGCCACTTGTCGCATCGGCTTCCGGCACCGGCATCGAAGACAATCGCTGGCCAATCGCGCAAATCGCGATCGGTTCGCTCGAATCGCACAATGGCCGGACTGCGTCGCTATTGGCTGACTTTGATTCGCTTTATGCGGACGCTTCGCTATCATTCAAAGAGCGAACGCAAATCGACTTGGCTAGAGAGCAAGTATCTGATTATCATGCCGTTGAACGCCAATTGATTACAGAGTTGATTACCTTGCTAGCTTCAGCCCCCGACAGCAGTACCCCATGAACCTCGCCTGTGCCACATGCCCAGTCCGTGACAGCGCAGCGTGTTCTGTTCTTGACGAAGCAGAGCGGGAAGCAATGGCTACGGCCGGGCGAACACGTACGCTCAAGCGCGGCGAAACACTGTTTGCAGCAGGCGATACGAATGCAGCATGCGCGACGCTGGTAAGCGGTGCGCTGAAAGTCTCTGCGACCGATATCAACGGCAATGAACAAATTTTGGCATTGGTCCATCCAGCCGGGTTCATTGGCGAGCTCTTTGCACCATTTGCGCAACACGATGTAGTTGCACTCACCGAAAGTCGCCTGTGCACCTTTGCCAAGGCCGATCTCAACCGCGCCGTTGACGCATATCCTGCTCTCACCAAAGCATTACTGCGGCGCAGTCAGGAAGATTTGCATGCCACGCGCAGCCTGTTGGAGCTGACTGGCAATGCCAATGCGGAAACACGCCTTGCGGCTTTGATCTATGACTTTGCGCGCGCAGCAAGCCAGTCGCCTTGCCACCCTGTGGCGCAGTTCGATTTGCCTCTATCGCGCGGCGAAATCGCGAATATGCTTGGGCTAACAATTGAAACTGTAAGCCGAAAACTGGGCGATTTGGAAGCGACCGGTGCAATACGCCGTGCAGGCAAGCGCGGGATCGAATTGATCGACCCCGCGCACCTGCAAGCCCTCTCGGGAAGGTCTCGGGAGTAGGCGGGGCCCTCTCAGCCCGCCAGCGCGGCTATCGTCACCACCGCGACGCCCCAGAGCAGTACGAGAACTGGCAGGATTAACACTTGTGTGGCCGCATCTCTAGCCTTGAGCGGGCCAGTGTTGGTCATGATGCCTTTGCCAACAAAGTGATCAAGGCCCATCGAATGTGCCTTTTTGGTTTCCGGTTTGAGCTGCGTCCAGATGCCTGGAACTACAAACCCTGCCGCAACGATAAGAGCAATGATCACCATTGGAATGATCAAGGCAGGATTGCCGAACGCCATCGCTGTGATGGCTACAAATCCCAGGTAGCAAGCAATCGTCGCGCCATAGAGCGTTTTAGGAAGCTCAAAATTGCGGTCTACATTGGTCGGCACATGCGCTTCGGCTTCTGGCGCATCAACGATCCGCGCCTTCTGCTGGACGATTTCTGGTGTAAGCAATTTTGACATGACGATGTCTCCTTCCGTGGAAACATGTTTGTCGGAAATGCGATCAAATTGCCTTGACCCAGATCAAATCGAGCAATTTTTCTAAGCCCAGCGGGCAAGGTCCGCATAATCATCACTGCGGGGTTCGATCCAGTTCCATTCGCCATCGCGCTTCTCGCGCTTCCAGAACCAGGCGGCGGCCTTCAAGTGATCCATGCAAAAATCGACTGCATCGATTGCCGCCCGGCGATGCCTTGCCGCGGCGGACACGCAAACGATCGGATCCCCGGGATGCATTTGTCCTACACGGTGGATCATCAGCAAGCCCATCAGATCGAACCGCGCGAAGGCGTTATCGGCAAGCTCCCCCATGCTTGGCAGCGTTAGCGGCGCGTAATGCGACAGCTCCAGAGCCTCGACATCGGTATCGCTGCGCACTTCGCCAACGAAGGTGCATACGCCGCCCAATCCCGGGTTGGCTGTTGTAAATGCCCCGACAAGCGCGCTCGGATCAAATGCCTCCGTTAGCAGGCGAACATCCCGCATTGTCAGCCGCCGCTAACAGGTGGGAGCAGTGCCACTTCATCGCCATCTTCTGCGTTGAGCGCCGTCTTGTCCGAGAGCACTTCGCCCGCGCAAGCAACATTCACGCGCTCCTGCTGGAGCTGATCGGAAACTTCAGGGCCGACAGCCGCGAGCAATCCTTCCCAGTTGAGCGGTCCAGCCACCTCAATCGATTCGGATTCAGCCAAATCGCGTAACGGACCAAGAAAGATGACAGTCACTGCCAATTCAGCCGCCTGTCATTGACATATGGCGCGGCTGTGCCGGTTCAGCACCGCGTTCAGAGATATCGAAATGATGCTTCTCCGGCTTGATCCGCATCGCCTCATTCAGCGCAGCTTGCAGATTTGCCTCCGGATCATCCGAGCGCAGAGCCGCGCGCAGATCCACACGCTCGCCGCCGCCCAGGCACGGATATAGCTGACCCGTCGCAGTGACACGCAGCCGGTTGCATCCGGCGCAGAAGTTGTTGGTAAGCGGCGTTATCATGCCCAGTTTGCCGCCGGTCTCCGCGATCCGGTCATAGCGTGCAGGACCGCCAGAGCTTTCGCTAAGCGGAGTGAGCGTCCAGCGCCGCTCCAGCTGTTCGCGAACAGCCGATAGCGGCAAGAAGTGATCCACCCGGTCTTCATCGACATCACCCAGCGGCATGACTTCAATCAGCGTGTGATCGAAACCTTCACCATGCGACCACACGATAAGATCCGGCAGCTCCGCTTCGTTCACGCCTTTGAGCGCGACAGTGTTGATCTTGACCTTAAGCCCCGCCTCTTTCGCAGCGGCTATTCCATCCAGCACGCGCGGCAACACGTCTCGGCGCGAGAGCTTGGCAAACTGCTGGCGATCGCGTGTGTCGAGCGAAACATTCACGCGCTTCACACCCGCACGCGCCAGATCGTCAGCATGCTCCGCCAGCTGGGTAGCGTTGGTGGTCAGAGTGAGTTCTTCCAGCCCGTCGCCCAGCTTGCGCCCCAAAGCGCGGAACAGGTCGATAATATCACGCCGGACCAGTGGCTCTCCACCGGTAACACGAATCTTGGTCACTCCGCGTGCGATGAAGCCAAGTGAAAGCTCATACAATTCTTCTAAGCTCAGCACTTCCTTGCGGGACAGGAATGTCATCCGCTCAGGCATGCAATAAGTGCAGCGTAAATCGCAGCGGTCAGTAACCGACAAGCGCAAATACTTGATCTGACGCTGGAAGCTATCAACCAGCGGCTTGGCCTGATTGGCCGGCAGCAAGACGTCCCGAACTCTAGTCATGCAGCGGAAGGTACTGCCCAGTGACGCCGGACGCGCCCCTCAAATATGCGAGCATGGATTGAACGGCCTCTTTACCGCCCCCGCCCAGCACATTTACTCTCTTGGGCGCAAATTTTCGGGCAAGATCACGGGCGATCGAACGCCGCCAGTCATCGTGATCGCTTGGTGCAGGCGGCAAGATAATGGTCAGATTAGCTGCTGCGACCTCTAGTACTGCTATCGCCGGATCCAGATGTTCACGATGGAATGTAGCCGCCGCGTCAAGTGGTTCGGCTGGCAGGTGCTCCACCTTCAGCTCAGCCTGTTCCATCCTACTTCCGTTCGCGATGGAGGGTGATGCCGATTTTTTCATTGGCCTCGGCAATCGCTAATTTCACGATCTTGACCGTGACCGCTTCCACGCGCACATCCTGCACGAACAAGGTCTCGCAGACGTGATCCGCGACCGCCTCGATCAGCTTGAAATGGACCCCTTCAGGCAGCGCATCAGAGGCTGCGAATTTCAGGTCCATATAGTTTTTGCTGTCTTCAAGGGGTGTGTCAGCGTCGTATTTCTCGGCGACTGCCATGCGCACCTGAATGGTGAAGCGCAAAGGCTGCGGCTTGCCGGTCTCCTCCGAATAGATTCCAGTCAGGACGTCGTGTTCGAAATCAGCCACTTCGAGGATCAACGAATCGTTCATGCGCGCCCTTTAGCCTGAATTGCCCCAACGTGCGAAGATCGCCGTCGGCAGCAGCCTGCTGCCCTCGCCCATCTCTTGAACAGCGAGATCGCCGTGTTCGATTGTGCCGGGAAGATTGGCGAACAATTCGTCGACCAATCCGGCAAGCGCTAGGCTGCTCATCCGTACCGCGTAAACCGTAAGGAACAGGAATTTGCTGTCTGCATCGAGCAATTGCCGACAATCAGCCAAGAGCGCGGGGAGGTTATCTTCCAAACGCCAGGTTTCATTTTTCGGCCCGCGCCCGAATTTTGGCGGGTCGAGAATGATCCCGTCATAGCGATTGCCGCGGCGAACCTCACGCGCGGTGAACTTGGCTGCATCATCGACCAGCCATCGGATCGGGCGGTCTTCCATGCCGGAGAGCGCCGCGTTTTCGCGCGCCTGCGCAACGGACTTCTTGCTCGCATCGACATGCGTGACACGGCCATGCTGACTCAGCGCCAACGATCCAACACCGGTATAGCCGAACAGGTTCATCGTCTCGGCTTCAGTCATCCCGCCTAACTGCTCCCGCATCCAGTCCCACACAGGGGCCATGTCGGGGAAGAACTGCAAGTGCCGGAACGGCGTAGGCTGAGCGGTGAAGGCGACTTCGTTCCAGCTGACCGGCCAGCCATCATCTGGCAGTAACTGATCAAGCTGCCAGCGCCCGCCGCCATCCTCGTCCGAACCGGGGATGAACTCACCTGCCGCTTGCCAGTCGGCCACGCGCGGGCTCCACATCGCCTGCGGTTCGGGTCGGATAAACGCATGGTCGCCAAACCGTTCGAGCTTTCGCGCATGCCCGCTGTCGAGCAGGCGGTAACCGCCTTCCCAACCCTCGCCCACCATCAGCACAGGATCGCGGCGAAGCTTAGCCATCAGGCGGCCGGGCTCGCGTGCTGCGTCACAAAGTCGCGCACAACGTCATATTCGCCGGGCAGCTCGCTAAAGGCTTCTTCGCGCGCGAACAGATCACCGACGCGAGTGGGCAAATTCGGGCGCAGGCCCGTCGCTCGCTCGACCGCATCAGGGAACTTCGCTGGATGCGCCGTCGCTAATGTTACCATCGGTGTCGATTGATCGAGCTGCGTTTCCCGCGCTGCGTGCAATCCGACGGCTGTGTGCGGATCGATTACTTCTCCGGCATGCTCATGCGCCCATCGCAGCGCTTGCAGCACTTGCTGTTGGTCCGCGCGGACGCTGGTGAACAGGTCCGACGCACCTTCGCGCTGGCTATTGCTGAGCTGCATCGTCTTCGTTGCTTCGAAGCCGCGCATCTGTTCGGCCATGGCCGCACCGTCGCGTCCACCACAATCGAACAGCAGCCGCTCGAAATTCGAGCTGACCTGAATATCCATCGACGGCGTATCGGTCGGCGTGACAGTGCCAGTGGAATAGTCGCCGTCTGACAGTGCGCGGTGGAGGATGTCATTGACATTGGTCGCGACCACCAATTGCGCAATCGGCAAGCCCATTTGCGCTGCGACATAGCCGGCGAACACGTCACCAAAATTGCCCGTCGGCACAGAGTAAGCGACCTGCCGATGTGGCGCGCCCAATTGCAGCGCGCTGGCGAAGTAATAGACCACTTGCGCCATCAGCCGGGCCCAATTGATCGAGTTGACCGCACCGATGTTGTAGCGGCTGGTCATCTCGGCATCGCCGAACATGCGCTTCACCATCGCCTGAGCGTCGTCAAAACTGCCTTCGATGGCGATATTGTGAACGTTGGGCGCGCGAACCGTGGTCATCTGGCGGCG
>JABDKI010000138.1 GCA_013002295.1 Altererythrobacter sp. | reverse complement strand
CCAGTGATCATCCGCGCATTGCTATCGCGCCGGTACCAGACGAAGGCATCGGAAAGGCGATCAATGACAGGCTACGCCGCGCGGCAACGCCGCCGGAATAGTCAGGCGCCTTCAGGGGCTTCGGCAGCCTCACCGAGCGCCGGATTATTCTCCAGCAGCACCTGAATCTCTTCATAGATGTCGCGCGCCTCATCACACGCGCGCTCGCTGCCATCGCGGCAATCTTCCAACCTGTCTTCGTAACGGCGGTTGAGCTTGCCGAGTTCTTTTTCGGCCTTGCGCAGTTCGCGCCCGCGCTTCTCATCAGCCTCTGACTGACTGGTGGTCGCCAGATCAACACCTTTGCTCGCAACACGGACAGGTGCCGTCACAACGTCAGCCGCCGCTTTAACGAGGCATCCGCTAAGCAGAGTGGAGGAAAGGATCAGAGCTAAATGAGAAAGACCGCGCATGAGCAGTTGTCTCACACGCGGTCTGTCAAATGTCTAGCGCAAGCTGGCCGGGTCTGCGGCCAAGCGCCCTGATTTGCGGATTACTCAGTCGGTTCAGCTTCTTCTGCGCCTTCGGCTGGAGCATCGCTGACCGAGTTGCAGCTGAGCGTGCCTGAACCCATCGAATTGAGCTCGCATGTCGCGTCACCGGCGACCACCACACTGCCAGAACCCATGATGTTCGCTTCGACCTTGCCGTCGGAGGAAAAGGCCACACTTCCTGAGCCAGCAATCGAGACTTCTGCCTCTTCTGCTTTCAGCTCGGGCATGTTTACACCGCCCGATCCAGCGATAGTCACTTCCAACCTGTCGGTCGTACCGCTTGCTGTGGTAGAACCAGATCCGGCGATTGTGATTTCCAGGTCTTCTGCCTCGACGCCAGTGACATTGATTGAGCCTGATCCAGCCGAGGTGATGTCTGCCGAACTTGCAAGCGCATCAGATTCGATCGTTCCACTACCCGCCATGGTCAGGTCTGAAGGAGCTGGCATGGTGACGCGAACCGTCACTTGACCGTTCCCGTCATACACATCACTGTCGCGCAGGATGCCAAGGGTACCGCCCTCGAGAGTGAAGCGCATAGCTTCGACTGCCTGTGGGTCACCTTCCAGATCGATATTCAAAGATTCGCCCTGTGTGATGATTACTGCATCAGGCCCGAGTAGTGCCAGGCCGGTCGGGGCATCGCCCGACATATCGAGCTCAGCGAGAGGCACACCTTCTTCGCCATTGAAGCTTACGTCCACATCGCAGCCAGCGACGGCGGTGCCCAATGCGAGCGCAGCCACAGGGGCAACGCGTTTGAAAATCTGTTGCAGCATTCTATTCCTCCCAATCCTTGCGTATTGCCGATGTAATACACCAAGGGGCATAGTTCAACCGCACAACGAAAAAGGGCCACCCTTATGGGCGGCCCTTGGTCGGTCTAGATGTGCGATTGGTCGATCAATCTTCCTCATCTGTCTCGTAATATTGCGGCGCGTGGGTGCGCAGCACGTCGAGGATCTTCTCGAGCGCGGTCGGCTCGTCAGTTTCTTCCATCGCCGCCAGTTCGCGAGCGAGCCGGCTGGAGGCCGCTTCAAAGATCTGGCGCTCCGAATAACTTTGCTCGGGCTGGTCTTCCGGGCGGAACAGATCGCGTGTTACTTCAGCGATCAATACGATCTCGCCGGAGTTGATCTTCGCTTCGTATTCCTGCGCGCGGCGTGACCACATGGTGCGCTTGACCTTGGGCTTGCCCTTCAGCGTTTCCATGGCCTCGTTCAAGGTCTTGTCAGACGACAGCTTGCGCATGCCGATCGATTCCACCTTGTTCGTGGGAACGCGCAGGGTCATGCGTTCCTTTTCGAAGCGCAGTACATAAAGTTCGAGCTGCATCCCGGCGATCTCTTCATTCTGAAGCTCGATCACACGGCCAACACCGTGCTTGGGATAAACAACGTAGTCGCCGACACTAAAGGCGAGGGCCTCGTTTGCCATGCAAAATCCTTTCTACTGGCACGTTCCAAACAGGCAGTCGAAGGAACCTAGTCGGGCCTGCCAGGGCAGGCGCCGCGTTGGTGCCTATCGATGTTTGCTGTTGGTCGAGCCTTCCTAATTTCACCTGCGCGCCGGGACCAATCCGGCGTGGTTGATCAATTATATAACACAATTGCAACAAAATTGCGAGTCGCAACCTATTCGGTGCGAAACGCGCGCATTTTCGGCCGGATTGTCAGGTTTGCAGCAGCCAGGCTACCGATCGCGAATCAGTCGCCTTCGCCGGGGGCTTCAGTAAAATATTTGTCAAACTTGCCCTCTTCGCCTTTGTGATCATCGGCGTCAGCGGGCGGTTCTTTCTGACTGGTGATATTGGGCCATTCAGCAGAGAACTTGGTGTTGAGCTCGAGCCATTTCTCCAGACCGTCTTCCGTGTCAGGTAGAATCGCTTCCGCTGGGCATTCCGGCTCACACACGCCGCAATCAATACATTCCGAGGGGTTGATGACGAGCATGTTTTCGCCTTCGTAGAAACAGTCTACCGGGCACACTTCGACGCAGTCGGTGTATTTGCATTTGATACAGGCGTCGGTGACGACATAAGTCATGTGGCGGAATTCCCTTGCAGATTATGTTGCAATTTCGCTGCTAGTGGCTTTTCGCCACTCCGGTCAAGCTCCCGATAATGAGAGCGGGCCTTTTCAGGCGAGCCGCGCTGTTCGGGCAGCTCGAGCACCTCGATTATCTTGACTTGAGTGCCGAGCATGAAGGTGAGCACGTCTCCGACGTGTATCTCCTCGCTGGTGCGGGTAATGTGCCGCCCATTGTGGCGCATGTGTCCGGCTTCGACCATGGCGGATGCGCGGCTTCGTGTCCGCGCAAGACGGAGATAGACCAACAGGCGGTCGATTCGCATGCCCCTGCAGGCACCTTCGCCCATTAGCCGAGCAAATCCTTCAGCGCATCGAAGGCGCCGCTTGTCTTGGCCGGTTCGTACGCGGCTTTGCGCTGCGGCTTGGGGCCACGGCTTTGCGCATTGCCCTTGGCGTGCTTGCCTTGCTTACTGGACCTTCCGCGCGACTGCTGCTCCCGCCGACGATTGGCGTTCCCGCCCGGTCTGCGTGGTCGCCACCCCCAATTATCAGGTGTGGCGGGACCAAATGCGCCTTCGGCAAGTTTAGGGGCGTCAAAGCGCTTGAAGCCGGCACCGCCTAGCATGCGCGGGACATTGTCAGCTTCTAGCCCGACCGAGATTGGCAATGCCGTGTCGAAAAAGAAACGCTGAGGCGGTTTGCCATCGTTAGGCGTTGCTTTGGCCCGCGCATCAAATGCAGCGCGCAGAATCTTCTCCGCCAGATCGACGCGGATCATCTGCGATCCGGCGGGACGGTATCCGGCTGGCGTTTGTTTCACATCCTTGAGCACAGGCAGCATCGCATCGTTTAGCGGCCGCTTGTCCACTCCAAGCGCGTGAAGCAGCTGACGGGGTGCAGGCTTGAGCAAAGCATGGGCGAATATGTCGAGCGCGCCGAATACTACACCCAGCTTGCGTAAATAGGGGCGCATTTCCTTGGGCAAATGCTGCAACCCTGCATCTTCGCGCGTGACAACACCATGCCCGGCAATGACGGTGTGCAACAATGCGCGCGCCCCAGAACCCGCGGCCGGGTCTTGAGCCGCCGTAGCCAGCTTGCGCAAGGGCTCAAGAGGCTCCAGCTTTGTGTCCAGCCAGTTCTGTAAAGCAGCCTCAAAGCCGAGGCGCGATGCCTCCGGCAGCGCGCTCAGTTCACGCACAAATGCAATTCTGGCGGTCCCAAAATCATCGTTCAGCTCGATTGTGGCCAGCTTGTGCTCACCCCACAGAATCGCGCCCTTGCCGATCTTCAATTCGCCAATGCCCTCACTGACAAGCCATTGGGCCCGCTGCGCCAACAGCGCGGGCAAGGCTTTCTCGCCCGCTGCGAGCAACATCTTGCGATCGGCTACTGTTGCATCCGGTGCGACCGCAAACCGAAAACCGTCCAGCCGGCCAATCAGCTCCCCG
>JABDKI010000130.1 GCA_013002295.1 Altererythrobacter sp. | reverse complement strand
CAAGGGATATCGCGATGTGGTGCGAGCGCAGGAAAAGCGCGAGTGGCTGCAGGATAGCCCGGGCAAGCGCGAGCTGGCGGGATCAAAGGCGCTGCTGCTGGGCTATGGCGCGATCGGGAAGCTGATCGAGCCGCGGCTGAAGGGCTTCGATGTTGATGTAACCGTGGTGCGACGCACGCCGGGCGAGGGCGTGCTAACACCGGACCAATGGCGCGCGAAGCTTGGCGAGTTTGACTGGGTGATCCTGGCCGTGCCTGCCACGCCGGAAACCGATGGCATGATCGGCGCGGACGAGTTGGCGGCAATGAAATCGGATGCGGTGGTGGTGAACATCGCGCGCGGCGCCGTGATCGATCAGCCAGCGCTGGTCGAGGCGCTTTCTGCGAAGAAAATCGGCGGGGCGTTCCTTGACGTCACGACGCCAGAACCACTGCCCGCCGATCATCCGCTATGGGCGCTCGACAATGCACATATCTCCATGCACCTGTCCGGCCGCGCGCAGGACAAGATGTTCATGCGCAGCGCGGATCGCTTCCTTGATAATCTGGACAAATATCTGACGGGTGAGCCGATCGGGCCGATCTTCGATCCGAAGCTGGGTTACTGATTAAGCATCTTCGAGCAACAGCAGCGCGCTTGTCACCACCATGCGGGGGTAGGGCAAGGTGCTGTGGTCGACCGCGCTCCGCGCCCGTTCCGCGACGGCGTACATGTCGTTCGGCTGGGCGACACGCTGATGGTCAAACGCGTCGCCTCGCAAGGGGCAGGGCGGCTGGCGCTTTTGTCGCAAAACCTTGCCTACCCGCCGGTCGAAGTCAGCGCCGAAGACGTGGAGATTATTGGCCGTGTTGTGTGGAAGGGCGGGCGGGTTTGAATGCCCGCAATTGGAGGACAAATGGCCTAAATTTCTTCCACCAATCTCTTTGGGCGAATGTTCGAATAACGCGATTGTGGAAACCAGCTCGTTATTGTGCGCGAGAGGTGAGTGGAGCCAGTGACCTTCAGAGTGTCGCTTGATATCGCCTCTCGAACTGCGACATCTCCCATCCATACTTCGGCGAGATCGGGTAGGTCGCTGTGCACGTACAAATCGACATCCTTGCCGGGATCATCTGTGCATAGATCGACTTCGTCTGATGATGCGATCAACCACCAGCGGCCGTAGGATTTGACGTCGCTTAGCGTAATACTGATCACCGTTTCTCCATCGGGCAATTCATCGGTTTTCAAGGACCTGTGAAAATCCCACATGAATGTGCCAGCATCCAGATCCTCATCTCGAATGCGTCGCCGTGCCCACCGCAAGCCCCATTTTGTCATCTGATCTATGAGGGGAGCGAGCTCTCTACCGCATCGGGTCAGATGATATTCTGTGGTTTGACCCGTGCCATCCTTTTTGATGATAAGGCCGTTGGCTTCCATCTGTTTCAGGCGGTTGCTCAGAACGGTTGGCGAAATGCGTGGAAGCGCGCGCTGGAAATTCTTGTAGCGCGTCGCGCCAAGCAGAAACTCTCGCATGATCAACAAGACCCACCGGTCTCCGATCATGTCTGCGGCCTTGACCGCCGGGCACAGGCTCCCAGAATTGTTCATTTCATTCTCCCGCCACAGGGCGCTGTCGCGTCAGCCAAAACAAAGGCTACCACAAATTTCGCTCTCTGCACCCGTTACTACGCAAAACGTAGTGGTTCCCTACATTACAAATAGCGGCTTGCTCCATCTCGCAAACTATCTGAGGTCGAGCAATTCCGCGATTGTTCTTCTGTCGCCGGAATGGTCCGGCCGAATTCAGGAGAATAACAATGCCAATGGTTACTATCGACGTTATCAAAGACGTATTCACCCCCGCTCAAAAGGCAGAGATGATCGAGAAGGTCACTGAAACGATGGTTGCGCTTGAAGGTGAAGCGCTTCGGCCGGTCACTTGGGTGCGCATCAAAGAGTTTGAGCAAGGTGACTGGGGAATCGGTGGGCACATGCTCTTCGCTTCGGATGTGCATGACATGGCAGCCGGAAAAACGCAGGCTGCCTGAATTGTGCCTTAGTCCGCAATGATAGACGGGGGGCGGCCAATGACGCCGGTCCTCCTTGTCATTAAGAGGCGCTATGAGGTGCATGTGAAGCGGCTGGGCGACACTCTGATGGCCAAACGCGTTGCCTCGCAAGGGACAGGGCGGCTGGCGCTAGTCAGTCAGAACCTCGCCTACCCGCCGGTCGGAGTCAGCGCCGAAGACGTGGAGATTATCGGCCGCGCTGTATGGAAAGGGGGACGGGTTTGAATCCCCGCAATTGGGCGGAAAGCGGACATTGAAGAGTTCTTGCATTCCGCCCAACCTCCCGCCACATCGCATTCCATGAATGATACGCCCAAACTCACGCCGCCCATGCGCGCCGCGATCCTGCCGGTTACGCCGCTGCAGCAGAACTGCTCGCTGATTTGGTGCACCAAGACGATGAAGGCCGCGTTGGTCGATCCGGGCGGCGATCTGGACAAGCTCAAGGCAGGTGTCGAGAAAGCGGGCGTAACGCTGGAGAAGATCCTCATCACGCATGGTCACTTGGACCACTGCGGGCAGGCGGGCATGCTGGCGGACGAGTTGGGACTTCCTATTGAAGGCCCACATCAGGATGACCTCTTCTGGATCGAGAAGCTGGATGACGACGGTGCGCGTTACGGCATGGAGGCCAAGAGCTTCACTCCCACGCGCTGGTTGGAAAATGGCGATACGGTCACCGTGGGTGAGCTGACGCTGGACGTGATCCATTGCCCCGGCCACACGCCCGGCCATGTGGTATTTTACCACGGCCCCAGCCGCTTCGCGATTGTGGGCGATGTCCTGTTCCAAGGCTCAATCGGGCGGACTGATTTCCCGCGCGGAAATCATCAGGATTTGATTGACGCGATCACGCAGCGGCTTTGGCCATTAGGAGATGACGTGATGTTCATCCCCGGCCACGGTCCGACCAGCACATTCGGCCAGGAACGCAAGACCAACCAGTTTGTAAGCGATTACGCGCTTGGGTGATGTGCGGTTAAAATAGTCCGGCTAGGATTGCGATCACTGCCAAGGCTAGCAAGATCCAACCCGGGTGACGCCCGCGCGTAGCCCAGAAATTCGCGGCCGAGGCAAAAATGTATAGGGAGGCGACCAGCAACCCGATAGCAGTTTGCGCTTCATTTCCCAGCTTAGAGACCAATATCAATGCAACGCCGCCAGCCAGCCAGGCAAAGGTGCTGAAATGGAGGAGCGCCACGATCAACTTCAAGGTCGTGTCTGGCAACGCATTCTCCAGTGAATTGCGTTGCAACAGAGGTCGGATAATCAGCCTCTGTTGCAGTACCCCGTGCAATATGGCGATTAGGCAGCCGCCGATGCCTGCGCCGAAAAGGTAAAGATTGGCCTCTTGCACAGTATCAGGCCTAGGCGATGGTCACATCACTCCCATCAGGATCAATATGGCAACCACAGCCAGGCCAAGCAGTGTGAGCATGGTGACCAGCACGCCGACCATTCGCGGCTTGGTGGGGCCTTCGCCGTCCATGCCTATGCCATGCGCAATGCGTGCCAGCATATAAATGCCCGCGACATAGGCGAGCCATGGCTGCCCGCGGCCGCTAAGTTCGATTGCAGCGATCAACGCCAGCACAAACGGCGTATTCTCGACAAAGTTGAGTTGCGCGCGCATCCTTCTTGTAAGGGGGCCACCACTGTCATCACCGTGAACGAGTTTCAGCTTGCCGCGCATCTGCCCGACACGGACAGACAGCCAGATGTTGATGATAGCGGCGGCTGCGACTGCTGACAGAGTTACAGGCAGTGTAATGGACATATCGATTTCCCCCGACGATTTTTGTATTGTTCGCAGTGCTAAGCCTGTGTGTCATGGGTTGCAACATCGGAATTTTGCGTTATATCGCGCCGCTTCCCGCCAACGCAGGGCTGATTCTGGTGTGCATGACTTGTGCGCCTTCGGTTCCTGCACTAGAGCGGCTCACGATTTGACCGATTTATTAAGGAACAGGTGCCGAGATGGCTGTCCCTAAGAGAAAAGTATCGCCACACCGCCGTGGCATTCGCCGTTCGCACGATGCGTTGAAAGTTGAGGCTTTCCACGAGTGCAACAATTGTGGCGAACTGAAGCGTCCGCACAATCTGTGCCCGCATTGCGGCTTCTACAACGGTCGCGAGGTCGTTGCGGTCGGTTTGTAATCACCGCTGATTTGGAGATTGTGGAATGAGCCTGCCGCGTATCGCGATTGATGCGATGGGCGGCGATGAAGGCGTGCGCGTGATGGTTGAAGGTGCAGCCTTGGCTCGCCGCCGTCACGACAAGTTCCAATTCCTGCTGGTTGGCGATGAGACGCAGATCAAAGCTGCGCTCGATACGCACCCGCAAATGCGCGGGGCATCGGAAATTCTGCATTGTGAAGACGTGGTGGGCGGCGATGAGCTGCCCAGCCGCGCTTTGCGCCGTGCAAAGACCACCAGCATGGGTCTGGCCGTCAATGCGGTTAAGCAAGGCGCTGCAGGTGCGGCAGTGAGCGGCGGCAACACCGGCGCGCTGATGGCGATGAGCAAGCTTGCGCTTCGCACTATGCCAGGAATTGATCGTCCGGCATTGGCCGCCGTTTTGCCAACGCTTGAAGAGGATGACGTGGTCATGCTCGATCTCGGTGCGAACACCGATGCCGATGCGCGCAACCTGGTTCAGTTCGCTATCATGGGTGCGGCATACTCCCGCATCATTACCGGCCGGGAAGAGCCTCGTGTCAGGCTGCTCAATATCGGCACTGAAGAGATCAAGGGAACAGAGGCGCTACGCGATGCAGCAGCTGTTCTTCAGGACGCGGTTGGCACATTGGCGATGCAGTTCGATGGTTTTGTCGAGAGCGACAAGATCAATCGCGGCCAGGTTGATGTGGTGGTCACCGATGGATTCTCCGGAAATATCGCGCTGAAAGCAATCGAAGGCACAGCGCGCTTCGTCACGGATTTGCTGCGCAGCGCATTCACAAGCTCGCTGCGATCGAAAATCGGGTTTTTGGTCTCGCGCCCGGCAACAGAGTTGCTCAAGCATCATCTGGACCCGAACAACCACAATGGCGCGGTCTTCCTTGGTCTCAATGGCGTGGTGGTCAAAAGCCACGGCAGCGCGACCGCAGGCGGTGTTGCGAACGCGGTCGCCGTGACCGCGCGATTGCTTGAGAACAAGCTGACCGAGCGTATTGCGCATGATCTGGCCGAATTGGGCGAAGACAGATTGCGTACCCAGCCAGCCAATGGGTCAGAGGCTGCGAAGTGATCCGCTCGGTAATCCGCGGCAGCGGCTCTGCGCTTCCGGCACAGGTCGTCACCAATGCGGAGCTTGCGCAGCGGGTTGATACGACCGACGAATGGATTGTCGAACGCACCGGCATTCGCCAACGTTATATCGCCGGAGAAGGCGAAACGACATCGAGCCTCGCGACTGAAGCTGCGCGCGCGGCGCTGCAAGATGCCGGCATTGATGCAAAAGACATCGACTTGATCGTGTTAGCAACCGCGACACCGGACAACACGTTTCCAGCAACCGCGACCAAAGTTCAGAACTCGCTTGGTTGCAATGGCGGGATCGCTTTCGATGTCGCTGCGGTTTGCTCGGGCTTTCTTTACGCGCTGACCACAGCCGATTCGCTGATTCGCACCGGCACAGCCAAGCGCGCTTTGGTCATTGGCGCAGAGACATTTAGCCGCATTCTCGATTGGGAGGACCGGACAACTTGCGTTCTGTTTGGCGATGGCGCGGGCGCGGTGGTCTTGGAAGCTTCTGAGACTGATGACATTAAGAGCGCTGGGCTTCTCGGCAGCAGGCTGCACGCAGACGGCGCTCAACACGATCTGCTCTATGTCGATGGAGGGCCGTCGACCACGCAAACGGTGGGCCATTTGCGCATGAAAGGCCGTGAAGTGTTCCGTCACGCCGTCGTGAATCTGGCCGAGGTATTGGGCGAAGTACTTGAAGATTCAGGAATTTCAGCTGATGAAATCGACTGGATTGTTCCGCATCAGGCGAACAAGCGTATTCTCGATGCGACCGCGAAGAAGCTCGGCATTGCGAGTGAGAAAGTGATCGTGACTGTGGATCAACACGCTAATACTTCGGCCGCGTCAGTGCCGCTTGCGTTCGATGTTGCGCGAAAAGACGGCCGTATCAAATCTGGTGATCTGGTGATGTTTGAAGCCATGGGCGGTGGCTTCACCTGGGGGGCGTGCCTCGCGCGCATGTGAACAAGTTAGTCGGTCAATATCCTGAAATTTGCCAAAATTCCGGCAAAATCATACAGTAGGGAAATCGATAGGGGCGCGATTTAAATTGGGAGTAAAGCGTATGATGCGTTCGGTGGGCACGCTAACACGCGCGGATCTGGCAGAGACGATCAATCGCAAGATGGGGCTATCGCGCGCAGAGTCGCTTGATATGGTCGAATCAATTCTTGGCAAAATGACGTCAGCTTTGGAAGCCGGTGAAAACGTGAAAGTTTCTGGATTTGGCACTTTCGTGCTGCGCGACAAGCGCGAGCGCGTTGGCCGCAATCCCAAGACGGGTGTTGAAGTTCCGATTACGCCGCGCCGCGTGATGACATTTCGGGCAAGCCAACTGCTCAAAGAGAAGATTGCGAAAGCGAGCTAGGTGATGAGTGACTTCGCAGATGGCAAGGACGAAGGTGCGCTCCGAACCATCGGCGAGGTGAGCGACGCGCTCGGGATCAAGCAGCACGTCTTACGCTATTGGGAGCAACAGTTCCCGATGCTGAAACCTTTGAAGCGCAGCGGCGGACGGCGATATTACCGGCCGGCAGATGTAGCGCTGGTCGAGACAATTGACCGGCTTGTAAACCGCGAAGGTTACACTCTCAAAGGCGCAAAATCGGCAATCCGTGAAGGCAAGGCAACGGCTGTTAGGCCATCGCTTGCCGAGCAATCCAGTTCGGTTATTTCAGTCGCAACGAACAACGACGTTGGCGACGTGCTTGCGCAATTGAAATCGATTCGTTCTCGGTTGGAGGCTGCGCTAGAGGCCTAGCGCGCTCAGCGGAACCCGACGTCGACTGCGACACGGCACTGCGCATTGGAGCCGAACTGGCGCCAGACATCTGCGCAGATTGCTTGCTCTGGCCCGCCTGCATTGCGGTATGTTACCCAAAGTCCGTTCAACGTGCGCGTCCGACCAGATGGGACAGTGCGTGTGTTGTGTTCGCGCAGAACGGAAATCACTTCCGACACGCGGTCATATCCCTGACCGGGCTTGACCACGAATAGAAAGAAAACCGCATTCCTCGGATCGGCGCATTCGAACGCGAAGCCCCGCTCGGTGTAGTGAAGCACTGTTCGGCTGCATTGAACCTGTTGCTCGGTCCGGTTGGATTGTGCCTGCGTTGCGGAAGGAATGGCTAGAGATGCCGCGGCAGCAATCCCCATTCCCAGAGTCCCTGCCATCATTCGCATCATATCATCCTCCCCTTTGACTTATTCTGCGGCCATCAACTCCGCTTCGCCCAGATCCACGCTGACCAGGCGCGAGATGCCCTTTTCGGCCATTGTCACGCCAAAGAGACGGTGCATCCGGCTCATTGTGACGGCATTATGCGTCACGATCAAATATCGCGTCGCAGTGTCACGCACCATGGTATCGAGCAGGTCGCAGAACCGCTCGATATTGGCATCATCAAGCGGCGCATCGACCTCGTCGAGTACGCATATCGGAGCCGGATTTGTCAGGAACAACGCGAAGATCAGGGCTGTCGCGGTCAATGCCTGTTCGCCGCCTGATAACAGGCTGAGGCTCTGCAAACGCTTGCCTGGCGGCTGGGCGTAGATCTCCAGGCCGGCATCCAGCGGATCATCGCTATCGACCAGTGCCAGATGCGCCTGTCCGCCTTCGAACAACCGCGTAAACAGCTTGCGGAAGTGGCCGTCGACCTCTTCGAACGCCGCGCGCAGACGCTCGCGTCCCTCGCGGTTGAGATTGCCGATCGAGCCGCGCAGTCGGTTCACAGCCTCGGCAAGCTCGGCCTGCTCGGTCGCGCTCGCGCCATGCTCTTCTTCGATCCGCTTCAGTTCTTCAGCCGCGACAAGGTTGACCGGCCCGATACGTTCACGGCTGGCGGTCAGCCGCTCCATCTCGTCGGATTCCGTACTGGCATCCTTGATCTGTTCGGGTTCGAACTCGAACCGATCAGCCAGCATCGGGGGTGGACACTGGAAACGTTCGCCTGAAATGCGCGCCATTTCGCCACGCCGCGCTTCTTCGTTTTCCGCCCGAGCGGCGAGGCCTGCGCGCGCTTCACGCTGGGTCGCGAGCGTTTCGTTGACTTCGGCAAAGGCGCGATCGGCGGCGTCGAGCTTGGATTGTGTTTCCGCGACCACGCCTTCTGCCTGCGCAAGCTCTCTGCCGAGCTTATCGCGCATGACATCGCCCTGTTCGATCTCCTCGATCAAGCCGGCTGGCTTGGCCGCGACAACGTTGCGCTCTTCTTCAATCTCTTCAAGCCTCCGGGCGACTTCGGCCATGCGGCGTTCGGCTTCGCCAGAGCGCGCTTCCCAATTGGCCTTGTCAGAGGATTGCGCGGCCAGGCGTTCACGCGCAACGGCTAGTCCTTGATCATGCGCGGCCAGTTCCGCTGCTGTGCCTTGAACTGCGCTGCGTGCCGCTTCATTGCGCGCCTGGGCTGCTTCCAAAGATGCACGGCCCGTGTCGGGAGAGGGCAGATCCGCCCGTTTCGCTTCTGCGGCCTCTAGCTCTTTGGAGGCTGCACTCAGATCGCCCGCAAGACCTGCCTTGGCCTCGCTTAGCTCCTTGCTGCGCAGCGCATGGCGTTCGCGTACTGCTTCGGCTTGGTCGAGTGCGCGCAGCGCTTGGCGTTCTTCATTGGCTGCTTCGGACAGTTCGCGTTCACGGGCAACCAGATCGGTCTGCAGCGCGTTCAATTCCTCGCGAATGGTGCGTTCAGATGTCTCCGCAGTTTCGGCCGCTGAACGCAGCGCTGGCAATTGCTTCTCCAGCTCTTCCAGCCGGTTCGCCGCTTCAAGGCGTGCAGCCTCGGCTGCACCTTCGCCGCGTGCAATGAAGCCGTCCCAGCGGCGCAAATGCCCACTGCGCGTGACCAGCCATTCGCCCGGCTGCAAATCGCGCCCGTCATCGCTTTCGGCGAAATGCACCAGCGCAAGGCGCGCTTTCAGTTCGGCGGGACAATTGGTGATGTGTTCGAGCAGGCTGTCAGTCACGTTGGAAGGCGCTTTGCCGCCGGTCCAGAAACGTCCGTCGCCGTTGCTTTCGGGTTTGCCAAGAGGAGACTTGCCATCACGGCCGAGAACCGCTGCAAGCGCGCGCTCAAAGCCTTTCTCGACGGCTATATTATCCAGCGCGGCGGGCAATCCAGCGCGGTTCTTCGCCTGGCGCTCGCGCGCATCGCGATCGCGCACCAGTGCGTTGTATTCGCGCTCGATCCCGGCCAGTTCAGCCTTGGCAGACGCGGTCGCTGCGCTGGCTTCGTCGCGTTGCTCTTGCAGCTCGGCCTTGCGCGCTTGGCCAGTTTCTAGCTTCGCGCGCAGATCAGTCAGAGCCCTCGCGGCTTGGTCTGCCTGTTTCTTTGCCTGTTCGACTGCGGCAATTGGATCGCCGCCAGCAGTCAATTCTTCCAGCTGCCGCTCGATCCGGGTTTGATCTTCTTCCAGTCGCGAAAGGCGAGACTTGGCCTGCGCAATCTCGGCCTCGGCAACACGCCATTCGGCCTCGACGCCCGCATGATCAGCGGTGGCCTTGGCCAATGCCAGCTCTGCAGCGCGTGACGCACGCTCGGCTTCTTCGGCCTTGCGCGCGATTTCCGGGCGGCGTGCCTCGTCTGCTTCCAGTGCAGCCTTGCCTGCAGCAATGTCGCGTTCCAGCCGCTTGAGCGCTTCGGTCGCATCAGTCGTGACGCGGCCTGCGTCACCGCGATCTTCTTCGAGCCGCGTCTTTTGCCGATCAAGGTCCGCTAACCGTTGTTCGGCTGCTTCCAGCTGGCTAGTGAGCGCCGCCATGCGGTGACCATGGGCGCTGGCATCATCGCGTCGGTCCGCCAGTTCATCGCGCGCTTCAGCCACGGCATGGGCTGCTTCTGCTTGCGTTTTCTGCGCTTCGTCCGCGGCTTTCTTCGCAGCAG
>JABDKI010000120.1 GCA_013002295.1 Altererythrobacter sp. | reverse complement strand
GTATGACGCTCTGTGGTTCGCCAAGGGCGCCTATGGCTCGAACCGCATTGCCGAGGCAGCGGTTGCCCGTATGAATGAGGCTGCCAGAGCAAAGACCTATGTTGGCTTTTCTGACATGGGCTATCTGCTGGCTGCCTTTTATCGCCATGGGATTGGCCAGTCAGTGCATGGCTCCATGCCGGTCAGCGCGCGGAGCGAACGCGGGCGCGAGGCGGTTCGGCGCGTGTTGCGCTGGCTTTCCGGCGACGTCAGCGGGTTGGAGCCAAGCCTGGATGGCCAAACGCCGGCAGTTGCATTTAACCTGATTACGCTCGCAATGATCATCGGAACGCCGCTGATGCCGAAGCTGGACGGGCATGTTGTTATGGTCGAGGAAGTGAGCGAGCATCTCTATTCGGTTGACCGGCTGTTTTTCCACATCGCAAATGCCTTGCCTCGCATAACCGGGCTCAGACTGGGCAGCGTGACCGCCGTCCCTGAAAATGATCGCGAATTCGGGCAAGAAGCTGAAGATATTGCCAAATTCTGGTGCGCAAGGGCGGGTATTCCGTATCTTGGACGGGCGCAGATTGGCCATACGGCAGAGAACCGGATTGTGCCCTTTGGCCTTGCGAGTCCGCCGACTGGCGACTAACCGGCGCCCCAAGAGGAGACGTTGATGAGAGCTTTCATTTTCCCGGGGCAGGGCAGCCAGAAGGTTGGCATGGGTTCTGAACTTGCCCAAGCCAGCGCCGCTGCGCGTGAGGTTTTTGAAGAGGTGGACGAGGCTCTGTCGCAAAGGCTTTCCGCGATCATGCGTGACGGCCCAGAAGACCAGCTCACCCTGACCGAAAATGCTCAGCCTGCGATCATGGCTAATGCCATTGCAACCTTGCGCGTGCTTGAACGCGAATTCGGCGTTTCCTTGGCGGAAAAGGGCGCTTGCGTGGCGGGCCATTCACTGGGCGAATATTCGGCGCTGTGCGCGGTTGGTGCATTCCCGCTTGCAGACACAGCGCGGCTGCTGAAATTGCGCGGGCAGGCGATGCAGGCCGCGGTCCCGGTGGGTGAGGGCGCGATGGCGGCACTTTTGGGCGCCGATATCGATAAAGCCACTGCCTTAGCCGAAGCAGCGGCTGAGGGTGAAGTCTGCGAAGTCGCGAATGATAATGATCCTTCGCAGGTGGTGATCAGTGGCCATAAAGGCGCCATCGATCGCGCCATTGCGCTAACCAAAGAGCACGGCATCAAGCGCGGGATTGCTTTGCCAGTTTCCGCACCGTTCCACTGTTCGCTGATGCAGCCTGCCGCAGACCGAATGGCGGAAGCTCTGGCGGAAACGCCTCCGGGCCAATTCAGCTTGCCGGTTTTTGCCAATGTGACGGCGGCGAAAGTCACCGATCCGGCAGAGGAACAGCGCCTGCTGGTGGAACAGGTAACTGGCCGTGTGCGCTGGCGCGAAAGCGTACTAGCGATGCGCACAGATGGCGTAGCGCAATTCGTCGAGCTGGGCGGAAAAGTGCTGGGGCCGATGGTTGGTCGGATTGAAAAAGAAGCTTCAACTGTCAGTCTTATCACTATGGAAGATGTAGAGAATTTTGCGAAGGAGATCGCCTGATGTTCTCACTCAATGGAATGAATGCGCTGGTCACCGGCGCGAGCGGCGGGATAGGCTCGGCGATCTGCAAGGCGCTGGCCAGGCAGGGTGCGCGGCTCGCCATCTCGGGCTCGAATCCCGCTAAACTCCGCGCGTTTCGCGATCAGCTCAACGACGAGTATGAGCATGACAATGGCGAGCATGTGGAGATTACCTGCAACCTGTCTGACAGCACACAGGTAGAGGAACTGATCCCGGCCACGCTCGATACGCTGGGCGGGATCGATATCCTGGTGAACAATGCCGGCATCACGCGCGACAATCTCGCGTTACGGATGAAGGACGAGGAATGGGATGATGTGATCCGTATCAACCTCGAATCGACCTTCCGTCTGATGCGTGCCTCTGCACGCCCGATGATGAAAGGGCGCTTTGGACGGATCATCTCGATCACCAGCGTGGTTGGCGCGACGGGCAATCCGGGCCAGATGAACTATGCCGCTGCCAAGGCGGGCATCGTAGGCATGACCAAGAGCTTTGCGCAGGAAGTGGCGAGCCGCGGCATTACCGCCAACTGCATCGCGCCGGGATTCATTCGTACCGCCATGACCGATCAATTGCCCGACGCGCAGAAAGACGCGCTCAATGCCCGCATCCCTATGGGCCGCATGGGCGAGGGCGACGATATCGGCGCTGCAGTGGCATTTCTGGCCAGCCGCGAGGCCTGCTACATCACCGGGGAAACCATGCACGTAAACGGCGGCATGGCGATGCTGGGGTGATTTGTCCGGGTTCAGGGCAGAAATTCCCCTTTTTCCCCAAGGAATCGCTGCACAAAGCCGCATGAACTTGCCGCCTTTGCTGCTTAGGCTAAGGTCAGTTACGGTTTTCCGGCGCTGGGGAGCGATTCCGGCCCTCAGTGCGCACTAGAAGGATTGAGTAGGACCGATGAAGGCCACAATCGAACGCGCGACGCTGCTGCGTTGTCTCTCTCACGTTCAGTCGGTGGTAGAGCGCCGCAACACTATCCCCATTCTGTCCAATGTCCTGATCGACGCCAGCGATGGCGGTACGCTCAAAGTCATGGCGACCGATCTCGATTTGCAGGTGGTCGAGAACATGGCTGCGGCTTCAGTGGAAACGCCCGGCGCAATCACTGTATCTGCGCACTTGCTGTTCGACATTGCACGCAAACTGCCCGAAGGCTCGCAAGTCAGCCTGGAAACGGCGGATAACCGGATGGATGTGAAGGCGGGGCGCAGCCGGTTCAAGTTGCCCACGCTGCCGCGCGATGATTTCCCTGTCATTGTCGAAGGCGATTTGCCGACCAGCTTTGAATTGCCGGCAAAGCTGCTCGCAGAAATGATCGACCGCACGCGTTTTGCGATCTCTACCGAGGAAACCCGCTATTATCTCAACGGCATTTTCCTGCATGTGACCGACGATGACACGCCGGTGTTGAAAGCGGCGGCGACCGATGGGCACCGCCTCGCGCGCTTCACACTGGAGCGCCCCGATGGCGCAGAAGGCATGCCGGATGTGATCGTGCCGCGCAAAGCCGTGGCGGAGCTGCGCAAGCTGCTAGAGGAATCGATGGATGGCAATGTCCAGATTGACCTGTCCGCGAGCAAGATCCGGTTTACTCTGGGCGGTGAAGGCGGAGTGGTTCTGACCAGCAAGCTGATCGACGGAACGTTCCCGGATTACAGCCGCGTTATCCCGACCGGGAATGACAAACTGTTGAAAGTTGATCCGAAAAGCTTCTTCCAAGGCGTTGATCGCGTGGCAACAATTGCCACCGAAAAAACCCGCGCGGTCAAAATGAGCCTGGATGCAGACAAGGTCACGCTCTCTGTAACTTCGCCAGACAATGGCACGGCGGCAGAGGAGCTGGCGGCTGACTACAGCTCGGAAGGTATCGAGATTGGTTTCAACGCCAATTACCTGAAGGATATCCTAAGCCAGATCGACAGCGACACAGTGGAGTTGCACCTTGCCGATGCCGGGGCGCCTACACTTATCCGTAAGGACGACAAGTCGCCCGCGCTCTATGTATTGATGCCAATGCGCGTATAGTATTGGAATCAAATGGTTTCTTAATGCTGGCGGACCTATTGCGCCGGTATGAAGCGTTTTATTCTTGCTGTCGCCATGGGCCTTTTGCCCGCATCCCTTTGCGCTCAGGAAGCATTGCCCGACTCTGCTCAGCCTGAGCAGGTAAGCCCCGAGCAAGACCTCGACCGCGCATTATTCGTGGCCCTGATGGGCGGTAAGGCAGATGAAGAGCGAAAGGCAAGCGTTGCTGCAGTAATGACCTATTTTATCGGTCGCTACGAAGCGATTTCTGGATCGGATTTCGGTACTACGGCGAGCGAACGACCTAAGCAGGTAAAGCTCGTAGACATCTTTGCGCAGGGCGAGGTATGTCTGCCGCGGTTGCAAATTCTTGGGACGAAAATGAGTGAATACGGTGAAATATTCAAGGGGTCGCAGGCAGAACAGCAGAATCAAAATTCACCGAACGATTGAAGAATGACCGCCAAAGTTCGCATCTTTGGTACTGTAATCTCAACCTATACGCGCATAGTCGAGATCACCTGTCAGGAAGCGGGGCTCAGCCACGAGACGATTCCCACGCCCGCGCATTCGCCGC
>JABDKI010000109.1 GCA_013002295.1 Altererythrobacter sp. | reverse complement strand
CTTCATGAACTTGTAGTGTCCCTGCATCTCTCCCTGTCGCTCGTCCTTCCAGCCGGGCATTCTCACATGCCCTTCAAAACTGTTCCGAAAAAATCCCTGATCGATGTCGATTCCGGCGAGCAACTTGCCAAGGCCAAGCATTTCGCGTCCACACACGCATGACCAGGGCTTGTTGACGACGATCCATGGAATGATCCACTCAAGTTCTGTTTCCGTCACTAGCCCCTTTGCGCCAAGCCCATACCGAATGACCGGCATCGCAACGAAAACTTCACGTTGGCGCATGATGCCTCGGTCAGAATAAGGCACCTCGTATCGCGAATGGCCAAATGCCACTCCTCCATGAGGAAGACCTTCATTCGGTTCTTCGTCTGAGAGTTCGCTCTTCTTGGCACTGATCATCGCCGGGTAGTTGAGGAACAAGAGGGTCGCGTAAGGCCAATATGGAACCGCACGATACTCGAATCCGCGCTCTTGTTTCGAGCCGAGGTTCAGAAATCGGTCGCAATACTCCTGCACCGCCTTTACGTTCGCCTCGAAGACAAACGCATGAACCGACACATCGGGGAAATAGTACGGCGGCGGAATGTCCTGACTCGCTGCAGACTGGACATACCAGATGTTTGTGCGTGGTTGTTTCATGCAGCACTCCTTCCATCAGAAGCTTCAATAACTCCCGCCCCTGAGGTTTCGACGAGCTGCGACCCGAAAAGATTTGCCGGAGTAACAAACCCGGCTTGTGTCTCACCTGCCAAGACGCGGTTAATGATCGCCTCGGCCAGCATCACCGACGCTCCATAACCATCTAGCGTTTCCATGCGGAGCCAGTGCGAACGGCGCCAGCGGTCGACCGCCTCAACCACCATTGTAAAACGCGCGTTCTGTCTTGTGTGCTCAGCTGGAACCTCGGGCCAGGCCTTTGCCATCAGGCCGCCAGCCGTCCGCCAAGGCTTGGCACCCGTCACCCCCATGCCCAGGCCTATTCCACGATAGGTGGCCCGTTCGTGCCAGCGCATTTCATTGTAAACTTCGATATTGGGTATACGGGTCGTAAAAGGCGCTGTGATCACATCGGCCCAACTCATCGCCACCGCCTCGCTCATACCTTCTCCAAAGTCGAAGGCGCGCGATAGGCTGCCGGAAGGCACCTCTACCAATTCGCCGTCGCGCTGGATCAGCGCAGTGGGGTTGACCATACCGGCCATGCTTGTGGCGCTGCCACGCGAGACCACCTGCGCTCTGGAAATTCCAAGGTAGAGATGACGAGTTTCAGGCCATAGTTCGACCGCCCTCTTCAACAGGCAATCCGTCGCCGCAATTGTCAGACCAATGCCGGGAAGCAGCATGATGCCTTTATCACGAGCTTCATCATGGCGTGCCATGATCTCGATGAAGACAGGCCACTCACCCCCCAGATCAAGATAATGCGTGCCCGTCTTGAGACATGCATCAATCAACGCAGAGGCTGTCGCATCAAACGGCCCGGCTGCGTTAACAACGCATGTTGACCCCCTAAGCATGCGGGCATTCTCACCCGCATCGCTCAAGTCAAACGCCTTCCATTTCAAGCCGAGCGGCTGCGCAATTGCCTTCACGCGTTCTTCTGATCGCCCAGCCAGAACAAGATCGACTTCGTCTGCGATTTGTGTGGCGATTTTTCGCCCGGTATAGCCACTCGCGCCGTAAAGGATCACCTTGCCTGTCATTTGCGATCAAACACCCAGCGAACGAGACCGTGAAGGAAGTTCTTGTCTTCACTGTCAGGATACTCGCCATAGGCGATGTCGAATTCCTGGAGCGCAGCACCCGCCATTGCACCGGAGATCTTGCGAGCAAAGTCTATGGATCCCTTCTTGCGCATCAACTGCGCAAGCCAGAGCATCTCGTCCTCGCTACGCTGCTCTCGCTTCAGTCCCAGAAATGAATCGATCCGCTGCTTCTCCTTCGTGCTGGCTGCATTAAGCACATGAATGAGCATCAACGTGCGCTTGGCTTCGTACAAATCACCATTTTGTTCTTTGCCGTAACCGGGATCCTCAGACAGATTACGAAGGTCATCTTCGATCTGAAAAGCGATCCCGAGAAAGTGCCCGAACCGGATTACACGCTGATGATCAGCTTGCCCGTAGGAACCCGTTATCATACCCAGTTGCGCAGGCCAGATCATGCCCATCCAGGCAGTCTTCTTCATCGCCATGCGGAAATAATCGGCTTCAGTAAGGTCGGTCACATTCTGGTCACGCCAGCCCAGCTCAAGCGCCTGTCCCTCTGCCGTTTGTCGCGCCATTGTACTGGTTACATCGAAGACTTGCCGGCCGACCTCAGAACCCATCGAATGCACCGCGTCGAGCAATGGCCTGAACGCTGTAAAAAGCAGTGCATCACCGGCGTTGATTGCCAGTGGCGTTCCATGCATCGCGTGAAGCGTTGGTTTGCCACGCCGCATATCGCTGCCGTCCTGCACGTCGTCATGAATCAACAGTGCATTGTGGAGCAACTCGATCGCCGCAGCGCAGCGCACTACATCGTGCGTCACCTTCCCAAAGATCGCTGCATTGGCGAGGCACATCGCCGGGCGGAGCATCTTGCCGCCTCTTTGAGGATAGTCGGCAAGCAAGGGATCGAGGAACGGGACCGGAGTGTCCGTTTCAAGATAGCGAGATAGCTCTTCGCGCGTCGCCGACGCATATCTGGCTATCAACCCCTCTGGAGGGGCTGCGGATTGGTCCGGTGTGATCTTCCCCCCCTGCTGCACGGCTACTTACCTAAAGTCACGATGAGCATGCCCAGCGGGGTCTTGTCCTTCATTGTGTGAACATAGCCGACATATGTTCCGTTAGCCTGATTGGATGGAATCCCTACTGTGGCAATGACCCCGCCGTCAGAAAGATCAGCGGAAAATTTGACGTCCGAGAGTGCCTGACCCTCTCCTTCGACAGGAGCGAGTGCAGTGGCCTTCAAGTCTTCAGGCCTGGTCGGCTTGGCTGGCCTTGCAATTGAAGTGGTCGTCGAATTTGCAGCCTTGCGGCCGGTGAATTCCACGGCAAGCCGCATTGCACCATTGCCAGTTGGCTGAGCAGTGGAAGACGGTGGCGCAGCCGATGAACCCCCTGCCGGCTGGTGCGTACGGAAGGGCGCTACTTTCGTCGTTCCGGGCTCGGGTGGCTCGGCAAAATCGGAGATCTGCCCGATCAATTGCTCGCACACATCGAAAGTCGTGCTGCTTAGTTGCCGTGCCAATTGCAACGTGCGACGTGCCATTTCTTCGACGTCGCCGGGCACTTGCCGGAAGTTGTATTCCCCTTGGCGGAATTGCTCTGCCGCCTTTCGACCCTGACCGATCGTCTCTGACAACGCATCGTAGGCACTCTTTACCAAATCCGAGACCTTGTCATCAACATCGGTATCATCGCCCGCAGCTCCATTTCCGGCGATATCAGCGCTGGCGCCATTCTCATCCGCACCGCGTTTGCCCTTCTTAATTCGTTTCGAAGTCTTGCCGCTACGGTCGGTTGCCTTTCGGGCTAAAGCCGGTTTGGTTGTTCTGGTTGGGCTTTTCTTCTTGTTACGGGTGGTCATAAGCCATGATGTCCTCAAGCTTGGGTGATCCGCTTAATGCATGCGCCGCCAACAGTCCCGACATGACCGCGCCTTCAACGCAGCCGGAATGGAATCCGCTATCGGTCCAGTCGCCGGCGATTGTGAGATTATCATAATCCACATCGAGCGGCGAGATTCGGAAGTGATGTGTGCCTTGTTTGTGAATCACGTAGCGATCTGACGGGTTCACATTGGCCCGCCAGTACTGGGTCGCGAAACGTGCTTGCCCGCTTAGCTTTTGATCAAATGTACCGTCATCGGGCGCCTTGAGAATCGACCATCGGAAATCGCCAGTTTCGGTGAAAGCGCCGGGCCAGACTTCGCGCATCGGGCCCGTGAGATAATTTTCGGCTAAGCTACGCACTTCCTCTGCGCGGCGGGCTGGGTAGTCACGGTCATCGTCTGATGGAGGTTCGTCCGGATCCGGCAAGACGGCGCAAAAATAGACCGATGTTGCTGGCGGTTTACGCCAATTCTCCTCGGGCACCACATGCGCCATATCGCACCAGGTATCGAACGGCTTAGCAGATGCGCCGGTAATATAGGCCGGGCCTTCCCAGCCCAGCTGATCGATGTCTTCGTCGAGCCAGAGCTGAAATGCTTGCGATGCCACGGTCTTCACATTGGCGCACATGCTCGCCCAGCGCTCGTCACTTTCCACCAGCTCGCGCGAAACATAGGGAACCGCGCCAAGACCGATTGCCAGCGCGACAAAGTCGAAATCCTTGCTCACCTCGAGCGTTCTCTCGGTCGCCTTGCGGCGGTCCCAATGCGACTCAAGGTCCCAGTTTTCGTGCGCGATTTTCTCGCCATTCGTCAGCTGATCAAGATCGGGCTGTGACGGCCAACACGGCTTACCCTGGATCTTGACAAAGGGATCATACTCAACGTCGCCCTTAATTTTTGCTTGGACGTCAAAGGTCAGGCTGGCGATGTGATCCTTACCCTCACCCAGCCCCATATTGGTCAACCGGTGGAAGAACTCGAAACGGACTCCGCGATCTTTCAGCGCTTGGTAAAGCGGCGCGAACACTACATCGCCCATCCCCGCCCGCATGCGCCACATGAATGCGCCACGATAACCGAAGAATGTGCGCATGGTGCCGCGCAAACCCTGCCCTGCTGAGATACAAGGCTTGTCCGGGTCACCGTTCTCATAGCCCATAGCCAGATCGTACAGCCCGCGGATAAATGGCGACTGGAGCGCGCGTTCTGACGCGCCGTTGATGCGCATCCATTCGCGGCACTCATAATCGTCAATCGACTCCAGCCCGCGCGGATGGCTCATCACCTGATAGCGGATCAGGCCCACCGTCGACGCCAACGCAAGATCGGCGATCTCCCACAGAAAGCGATTGGGATCGTCCGCGATCCAGCGATCTTCAATCCATCGACGCAGCTGCTCCAAAGTGCCTTCGGCAGCCTCAAGCACACTCTCTGCGCCCGCTGGCGAGACCGAGCGGATTAGCGCGGCCAGAATGCCTAGAGCCTCCGCAATAGCTGCCGTGCCAGCAAAGGTCCCGAGCTTGGCAAGGTATGCGATCCGCGCCGCGACATCGCCCTCAGCAGGCCGCTCGAAGCCCGCCAAAGTGCTCTCGCCATCGACCCTTGTGTCATGCACCAGCGATCGAAACAGCTCGAACCCGCGCGCGATGTAGTAAGGCAAAGAAAACACCGCATCCGCTGGCAATGGATCGCCCGGCAAGCCCGGCCTTGGCGGCATATGCGCGGTCCACTTCTCGAATCCGCCATCTTCGGCTGGCGAACACAGCGCGACGTCGTTTTCCGGTGTCCAGGCTTCTCGCCAGTCGCCATATACATCGCCCAAACCTGCCGCTTCCAGCTCTGCATGGCACTCACGCATCATGCGGAAGGAGTTGTCGTAAAAGCCGAGCCAGATATGCAGCCCGTGCTCTTCGATACGCCCGCTCGGCCCGCGGCCAGACGCACCTTTGCCTCCAAGGCGCCAGCCCTCTTGATAGACGGTGACCTGGTAGCGGCCATCCAGTTCGGGCTTTGTCAGCTCCCAGACTAACGCCATCGCAGCGCACCCGCCGCCGATCACAGCAACCTTGATGGGATCAGCGCTCAAGGCACCGTCACCAAATTTTGTCTGAAACAGACCGAAGCAGGAGGCAATTGCCCCATAAAATCATGATTCCCCCAACGACCCGGTTCGAGTGTTCTCACAACCTGATCGCAATGTCTACCGTCGCATTCTCGCGGTAAGAAATTCGTGTTTCAAACTTCAATCGCTGCGCTCAAGGTAGGCGGGCGCGCTTGCCTTGATTACACTCTCCAGTTCGCGCGTGCTGCGGTGCTATTTTGCGGCTCACATCCAACGGAACTGCGCAGCAATCGAGAGCCGATTCTCAAAAATCGTGAAAATGGCAGATCGGGTGGCGGAGAGACGGGGATTCGAAGTATTTTGCTAAATAACCGCTCTCAGCGCAAAAGCCTGATTTGCAGCCGGTCGGCTGTCGGGAAAGCTACATCAGCGCAGTCTGGCAACTTATGGAGGTGGAAGCGGACTTAGTCAGCTCGCTCGCGATCAATACCTGCGAATGAAAGGATGATTGCTTCGATTGAGGCCCATTC
>JABDKI010000094.1 GCA_013002295.1 Altererythrobacter sp. | reverse complement strand
CTATCGTCGGTGGTGGGCCAGACAATCCGGATCAACGCCTGATCGGGCTCACCAGAATGCGTGATGGTGCGCGTTTCACGATCCGCGGTGAAAGTGCGCTCTCGAGCTTCTTCGCGTGGCTGGAATTCGGTTTCGCGCTTTGGCAGTGCGCCAATGGTCGCCGCCACTGCATCGATCGCTTCTTGTTGGTCAAAGTCTCCGACTACTGCGATCTCGATCGCGCCGTTGGCAAAACGATCGCTGATGTCTTTGCGCAGTTGCTCAAATGATAACGCGTCATAGGCTTCTTCAGACTGAAGCGAGAAACGCGGATCGCCATCCGACAGAATTGCGCCAATGTTGTTTCCTAGTGCCTGCCCTGGTGTGGCATCCAGGCTGGCGAAAAACTGCGCGACACCTCGGCGGAAACGCTCGACTGCTTCCGGACGATAGCCCGGATCGGTGATTCCTGCGGTTAGCAGCTGCATCTGAAGCAACAGATCGCGCGGCGTCGTGGTGCCGGACATTTGGAAACCGTTATTGGCCGAGGATACAGCGAAACGCACACTTCGCCCAGCCAGAATGCTGACCAGCTCGTCTTGCGAATGCTCACCCAGACCGCCGCCTGCCAGCGAACTTACCAATGCGGTGGTGAGCGGAGCATCTTTGGTGTTCAGCAGATTACCGCCGTCAAGCCGCAATCGGAACTGAATGCGATCCTCGTTGATATCTGTTTGTTTCAAATTGAGCATTACGCCATTGGCAAAGCGGATTTTGCGGATGCCGAGCCGTTCTTCAGCCTCATCAAAAACAATTTCGCCGGGAGTCCCGAAATCTTGATACGCAAATTCTGCCATTTCAACGAATTCAGGCGGGTTGATTTCTGCGGCCTCAACCTCTGCCCAGGCTGAGGTCAATCCATCTGCGCTGCCTTCGGGCTCCGTCCGGCCCTGATACCGTATCAAGGGGTCAGTCAGCTCTGCGGTATCCGCGAGCACGGCTGCGAACGCGGTCTCTGGCGTAATCTGATCGACGAATTTTTCGAAACGTTCGAGCGAGCTTTCCGGTGTAGAGGGTACATTATCCCCTTGCACCAAACCCAGCGCGGCAGAAGTCAGTGCGCCATTGCTGCGCGTATTCGCCGACCGTGCGCTGTTCTCAATACTCGTCCGCAGACGTGCGATTTGCTCGGCAACCTCGGCTTCGCTGAAACCGTATTGCAGAGCCTTGCGCAGCTCTGTTCCAGCAGCAATTATTCCGCTTCGCCATTCGCCATCTGAAGTTGTTACAGTCAGGTTGGTGGAGCGCGCCTCCTCGAAAAGATCGCCAGTTCCGAAACGTGCCGCTCTGAATGGAGCGTCCTCTGCGCGCGCAAGCGTTGTCAGACGTCGGTTTATGATGCCGTAGCCAACCTGACGCAGGAGGTTTTGTTGGCGGTTGGCGATCGTGTCTTTGCGCTCTACCCATGGTGCATAGCGCGTGACGGAAACAGTCTCGTTGAGCGCCTGGTCAACATAGATGTCGGTTTCATTGGTGCGCGCTATCTCGACCGGCCCGGTTACCGGATCGGCTGGCTCTGCGCCGCCTTGCCAGTCGGCAAACCAGTGTTCCAGACGTTCTCTCAGTAGTTCGACCGGATAGTCGCCAACAATGACCAGCACAGCATTCTCAGGCACATATGTGCGCTCGTAAAAGCCGCGCAGGTCCTCTGCATCGGCATTCTCCAGCACCTCCAGCGTACCGATCGGTACGCGCTGAACAAAACGCGCATCAGGCGCAGAGAACTCGAACCCGTCAACCGCAGCCTGAAACGCGAAGTTGTTGCGGTCGCGCCGCTCAGCCAGAATTATCCCGCGTTCGCGATCAACCGCTTCCTGCTTGATCAGCAGTTCGCTTGCTGTCTCGCGCATCAGCATCAGTGCGGTTTCCAGCAAATCCTCATCATTGCGCGGCAGGTTAAGCATGTAGAGCGTTTGCTCAAATCCAGTGCTGGCATTGGTGTCTGCGCCGAACGCCAATCCCTCGCGCTCCAGCAAAGCGATCATCTCGCCCTCGGGAATGCGTTTGGAACCGTTGAACGCCATATGTTCGACAAAGTGCGCGAGGCCACGCTCGCTTTCAGTTTCGTCGAGCGAGCCGGAGCCGATATGCAGCCGCACCAGCGCAGTGCCTTCGGGCGTAGAGTTTTGCCGCAGGATGTAGCGCATACCGTTTTCGAGCACGCCGAACTGGAATGCCGGGTCGACCGGAATATCGCTTTCCTCAAACGCCCATACGGGTTCGTCCGGCGCGTTCTCCTGCGCAAGAAGTGGGGCTGGTGAAAAGGCGAGTGCGACGGCGGTCGCTAACGAGGCAAACAAACGCATGGTGCATGCTTACCTGCCTCGCACAGGCTGACAAGTTACTGAATGGAATAGGCTGTGGGTCGCCTATTTCTTTGGAGGAGGTGGCGTCCCGCGCAGGCGGCTGCGATGGCTCGACATATCGAACACTTCGCCCGGGCCGTTGTCGTCATTCTGCAGCAGGCCTAGGCGACGCGCGACCTCTTGATAAGCTTCGCTTTCGCCGCCCAAATCACGCCGAAAACGGTCCTTGTCGAGCTTCTCACCCGTCTTCATGTCCCATAGGCGGCAGCCATCGGGACTGATCTCGTCCGCCAGAATCACGCGGCTGAAATCGCCATCAAAAATGCGGCCGAACTCCAGCTTGAAGTCAACCAGGCGAATGTCGATGGCCGCGAACATGCCGCACATAAAATCGTTGATTCGGATGGCCATGCTGGCGATGTCTTGCATCTCTTCCGGGCCAGCCCAGTTGAAGCACGCAATGTGCTCTTCCGCGATCAGTGGATCGCCCAGCGCATCATCCTTGTAGTAATACTCGATCAGCGTGTGCGGCAGGGGATCACCTTCTTCTAATCCCAGGCGCTTGCAGATCGAACCGGCTGCCACATTGCGCAAGACGACTTCGATAGGGATAATCTCGGCCTGGCGGACAAGTTGTTCGCGCATGTTCAAGCGGCGGATAAAGTGTGTTGGAATGCCGATGTGACCGAGACGTGTAAACACATGCTCGCTGATGCGATTGTTGATCACACCTTTGCCGTTGATCGTGCCCTTTTTCTCCGCGTTGAACGCGGTCGCATCATCCTTGAAATACTGGATGATCGTGCCCGGTTCGGGGCCTTCATAAAGGATCTTGGCCTTGCCTTCGTAAATCTGGCGGCGACGCGACATGGGCTTTGCTTTCTTGCTGCAAAAATACACGCGCCCCGGCTAGCCTTGCAAATGCGCAAAAGGGCGACCGGGGCGAGGGTCTTTGCCATAGTCGGAAGCGGGTGAATTGGCAATCTTGCCGTATCGGTCTGCGCACAGAGAAGAGAAGTGGTGCCTCGGGGCGGGATCGAACCACCGACACTACGATTTTCAGTCGTATGCTCTACCAACTGAGCTACCGAGGCATCGCAATCGCGACAGCGCTTTGACGCGCCAGCGAGCGAGTGAGAGCGCGCCTATGGCGAAGGTGCGCGGGCTTGGCAAGGGGTATTTGGGAAGGAATCGGCGGATTTTCCCGGAGCGCGGCTTCAGTCGCGTTCTTCGCGGATGATCTCGCCCGCGATTTCTTCCGGAGCTGCCGGTCGGCCGGGAACGGCATACCCGTCGCCAAACCACTTCGCCAGATCACGGTCCTTGCACCGGCTGGAACAAAAGGGCGTGAATTCTTCGCTACGGGGCTTCTTGCAAATGGGGCAGGGTCTGGATCTGGTCATGATGTGAGGATTTGGGCCTGTGCAGCCTCTAGTGCAAGACCGGGATCGGTCTCTATCCGCACCTGCTTGCCGGTGCGCCGCGCAAGCTCGCTTAGCCAGTCGTCCCTGAGTTTGGCTTTGAGGGCGGGGTGGACTGTAAGCAGCAAGGTCGGGCCAGTTCCTTCCGCTAGTTCCCCAACGCGGAGAGCCTTACGGACGCACATGCCTACCCGCGAAGCCGCAAACCTATGAAGCAGCGATGGTCCCTCAAAGCGCGAGACAATCTGCACAAAACCAAAACCGTTCATGGCGGTGCGCTCATGCGGCCAATCGTGAAGCGCATCGCCAATGGCTTCATCAACTGCCTTGCGGTCTGCCTTGGCTTCGATGGTTGGAAAATCGATCCCGATATTCCCGCCCATATCGAACCACGCCAATCCCTGTGCAATCGCTGGGATAGCCGCGAGCGATAGTTTGCGCGGAGATCCTTCGCCGTCAATATCGATCAGCGTCATAGCGGGGGTGACGCTGAAAACCGCTGAACCGCCGGCAAAATCGATCTGACCCGAGGAAGCTGCGTGCCAGACATCTTCCCACCATCCGGAAGGGAACGCCCGCATCGCGCGAGCATCCAGACCGTCGATTGGCGACTTCTTGCCTTTCAATATGCCTTCGGCCACGCGCCCTTGAGCGAGCTTCATGCGACCGATTTCTGCAATGGGCGGGCGAGTGATCGCAACTTGGACTGTGCTCCCTTCGGTTACCTCTTTAGGGATTCGATCAAGCAGTATTTGCGAGCCGGTTTGTGTTTCTGCAGTGCCGCGGTTCGATCCGGATGCGCGCGACACAAGCTTCGCTTCGATTATCTGTCCAGCGAATATCTCGCCGGGCCAATGGAGCTTTGCTGCCAACACATTGTCACCATCGACTAGGAGAGCGCGGATCTCTCCGATTCCCTCGTCGAGAATCCACTCAGTCAATTTTGAATCCAGCGGTTTTGAGCAGTGCGCGTGTTTCGAACAACGGCAGACCTACGACGCCCGAATGGCTACCCTGGATCCATGCGATCAGACCTTCAGCTGCGCCCTGGATTGCATAGCCGCCAGCCTTGCCGTCCCACTCACCGCCGGCGAGATAGGCGACGATCTCGGCTTCGCTCAGCCGTTTGAAGCGCACGATGGTTTCGCTTAGCTTCTCGTGCAGAGTGCCATCGGGAGATTTCAGCGCAATCGCGGACAGCACACGGTGCCTGCGCCCCGACAACAGCTCAAGACACTGGCGTGCGGTCGTTTCATCTTCGGCCTTCGGCAGAATGCGTCGACCCGCTGCAACGACTGTATCGCCGGCGAGCACATAGCCATCTGCTGAAACTGCCAATGCTTTCTCACGTGCCATCCGTTTCGCATAGTCGCGCGGAAGCTCTCCCTTTAACGGGGTCTCGTCAATCTCTGCAGGAGCGATCGAATCAGGAATCACGTCCAGACGCGCGAGTAGCTCGCGGCGTCGCGGACTGGCAGATGCAAGTATCAGAGTGGGCGCGCTCATGGATGAGCAGCGCGCTTAGGCTGGGCCGGGGCCTTGGCCCGGGCCGCCGCGACCTGGCATAAAGCGATAGGTGATACGCGCCTTGGTCAGGTCATAAGGTGTGAGTTCACACAACACTTCGTCACCCACCAAAACGCGAATGCGGTTCTTGCGCATCTTGCCGGCGGTGTGGCCAAGGACTTCGTGACCATTCTCGAGCTCGACCCGGAACATCGCATTAGGCAGCAGTTCTACCACCTTGCCGCGCATTTCGAGGAGTTCTTCTTTAGCCATGAATTTCCTTAGCTTTGCCTAGTGAATGACGAATTTGGCGCGCTTTAGCCGCGCCGGGAGCAAAAGGGAAGCCTCGTGCGTTCTAGCTGCAACCTTCGATGCGTCTGAAATGCGTCACGTTTCGTAGCCATTAATGCAAACCGATACATTTCAGCGGCTTGTCAGTCCGCCTCGATTGAGAGAAATACGCCTCTATGTCCCCCCGATATCTTCTTCTGAG
>JABDKI010000088.1 GCA_013002295.1 Altererythrobacter sp. | reverse complement strand
CAGGTCATTTACAATGCAAGGGCCGCTACCAGGCGGCACAGATCCTCGCCATGCTTGATGGTGATCTTTGGCTTGAGAATGCAAGAGCAGCTAATGCGGCGGCGGCAGAGATTGCTGGCGCTTGCGGGGATCGCTTGCTGCATCCGGTCGAAGCCAATGAGCTGTTCGCGCGCCTATCAGCGGACGAGCGCGAGGCGCTGCGCACGCAGGGCTTCGAATTCTATGACTGGGGCGAAAACTCGGCCCGTTTTGTGACCGCCTGGAACACGCCGCAGGAAGATGCGATGGCGTTGGCAAAAGCGATTGTTTCTTTATGAGCGGTGCTGAAGCGCAGAGCATGCTGCGCCCCGGTGTCATCCTGCCATTCCTGATCACCGGTGCAATCTGGGGTTCAACGTGGTTTGTGATCACCGGGCAGATCGACGGTGTGCCGGCGGCGTGGTCAGTTTTCTATCGCTTTGCGCTGGCGGCCCCGGCCCTGTTCCTGGTGGCATTCCTGATGAAGCGGCGGCTCAAGCTGACACGGCCCGAGCACATTCTTGCGATGGTGGTTGGCATCTTTCAGTTCAGCGGCAATTTCCTGTTCGTCTACCATTCAGAGCTTTACGTGACGTCCGGAATTGTGGCGATGATGTTCGCGCTGCTGATGGTGCCGAATGCGATTTTTGCGCGGATCTTCTTAGGGGAGCGGGTGCAAGGCGGGTTCATGCTGGGCAGCGCGGTTGCGATTATTGGCGTGTCCTTCCTGCTGGTGCATGAATGGCGGGTCAATCCCGATGCGGGGGTTATTGGCGGCAATGTAGGGTTCGGGATCGTGTTGGCGATGCTAGGCATTGTGTCTGCATCGGTTTCCAACGTGGTTCAGGCAAACCCGACTGGCCGCGCAGTCCCGATGGTCAGTCTGCTGGCATGGGCCATGCTTTATGGTACTGTGTTCGACGGGATTTTCGCTTTGCTGACCGCTGGTGCGCCGCCGCTGCCGACCAGCGTGGAATATTGGTCAGGCATCATCTATCTTGCGCTGATCGGTTCCGTCGTAACGTTTCCGCTACATTATAATCTGGTACGAGAGATCGGTGCGGGTCGTACGGCCTATAACTCGATCGTCACGATCTGCGTTGCGATGCTGATTTCGACTCTGCTTGAGGGTTATCGCTGGACGCCATTGACGGCAGGCGGGATGGCGCTGGCGATACTGGGCATGGTGCTCGCGCTGAAGGCACGCAAGCAGAAGTCCATCAAGGTTGGGCAGGCCACAGCCTTTCGGCATGACGTCGATTAGAGCAGGCTGATCAGGCCTTCTTTGTAAGTTGGATAGGCAGGCTCCCAGCCAAGCACCCGCTTGGCCTTTCCGTTCGCGACGCGGCGATTCTCTGCGTAAAAACCGCGCGCCATTTCACTGAGGTTGGCTTCTTCCAGCGTCTGCAGCGGAGGCGGAGCAATACCCAGCAATCGGCAGGCTTCTTCGGTCACGGCATTGCCACTGGTCGGCAGGTCATCGCCAAGATTGTAAGCGCCTGCAGGGGCATCTGTATCGATTGCCGCGACGACACCGGAAACGATGTCATCGACATGAACCCGGCTGAAGACTTGTCCCGCAATGTCGATTCTGCGCGCTTTGCCTTCGCGCACCCGGTCAAGCGCGCTGCGTCCCGGCCCATAAATGCCTGGCAGGCGGAAAACACGCGCGCCCAGCTGCATCCATTTCGAATCTGCTTCTGCACGCGCATTGCGCCGACCTTCGCTCACGCCAGCCCCGGTGTCGGCTATGGTCGGCGTACTTTCATCGACCCATGCGCCTTTCTGATCGCCGTAGACACCGGTTGAAGACAGATACCCGAGCCATTGTCCGCCCAATTCATTGCCATATGTTTCGAGCACCGGATCCTTGGCGGTTTTGCGGTCCGGCGGCACGCTGGAGACGAGATGGCTTGCCTCGCGCAAGGCCGCGCGAACTGCGTGTTCGTCATCGAAGTCGATATTGCCTGCGCTGCCAGTTGCGTCGACGGCCCAGCCACG
>JABDKI010000057.1 GCA_013002295.1 Altererythrobacter sp. | reverse complement strand
CGATCGCGGTGATGGTCACGCTTTCACGCTGGGTGATGGCCACGCCATCGCGGGCGTTCGCCTCTACATTCTCGATCTTCACCTTGCCGGTGGCGGGAACGAGATAGAGATGACGTGATGGATCGTGCGTTGTGTAGGTCACGCTTTCGCCTGCCTTTACCGTTGCACCGAGCACGCGGGCATCGGTGCGGATCGGCAGAGCGTCATCATCATTGGCGACGCCGCTAGCGAGCGGAACAAAATCACCTGCGCGGTCTGCCTTTGGGAATGGACGGGCGCCCCAATCGGGCTTGCCGCCGCGCTCTTCCGGGATAATCCAGATTTGGAAGATCTGAGTTTCTTCGTCTTCCAGATTGTACTCCGAATGCTGGATGCCAGAGCCTGCGCTCATCACTTGAACGTCGCCCGCTTCGGTGCGGCCTTCATTGCCCATGCTGTCGCGGTGCGTGATCGCGCCGCTGCGTACATAAGTGATGATTTCCATGTCGTTGTGCGGGTGAGTGGGGAAGCCTGTCTTCGGAGCGATCGTGTCATCGTTCCACACGCGCAGCGATCCCCAGTTCACGCGCGACGGATCGTGATATCCTGCGAATGAAAAGTGGTGGTGCGCATCAAGCCAACCGTGATTGGCGGCACCGAGCGAGTTGAAAGGGCGTAGTTCGATCATTTCTTGTCTCCTGTTGGAGTGACGTTGTGAGTTGCAGATAGCCCTTGCGAATGAACAGGAAAACTGAGATAAAACTGCTCATAATGTTCAAATTATCCGAACATAATGCGCCATGCGCTTAGGCGAACCGAGCCTTGATCAGATGCGTATCTTCCTCAGCGTTGAGGAGGAGGGCAGCTTTGGCGGTGCGGCGCGCAAGATGGGCCGCGCAGTCTCTGCGATCAGTTACGGCGTGCAACAGATGGAGGCGCAGCTGGGCGTAACACTGTTCGCGCGTGAGGGATCACGAAAACCTGTGCTTACCGATGCGGGGCAGGGCTTGCTGGCCGAAGCGCGCGCAATCATCGATGCGTCGGACGCATTGCTAGCCAAGACGCAAAGTCTGCATGCAGGGCTGGAGAGCGAAGTCAGCCTGGTGCTCGATGTGATGATACCGGGTGCGGTCATTGCGCGGGTGCTGCAGGAATTTCGCCGCATGTTCCCTACTGTAGCGCTGCGGCTGAATATCGAAGGGCTGGGGGCTGTCGCAGCGTGCTTGCTGGAGGGCGAAGCCGAACTGGGTGTGGCTGGCCCAGTGGTCAGCGATCATCCCGACCTGGAAAGGCAGGTCATCGGCGAAGTTGAATTGATCCCTGTGGCGGCACCTGGCCACCCGCTTGCGCAATCTGACACTAAACCGGGTGAAAGCCGCAAGCATCTGCAAATTGTTCTTTCTGACCGATCTTCGATCACGCAGGGACAGGAGTTTGCCGTGCTCAGCCCACAAACCTGGCGGCTGGGGGACCTTGGCGCGAAACATATACTGCTGAAACAAGGTATCGGCTGGGGCAATATGCCGCGGCATCAGGTGGCAGGTGACCTGCGCGAAGGCACGCTGGTCGAGCTCGACCTTCCGGAGAAACCCGGTGCGCAATATACGTTGAGCGCAACCTGGCGGCGTGATGCCCGCCTTGGTCCGGCGACCAGCTGGGTTATCGATGCCATGCGCGATGCATTGGCGCAGTGTCCGGACTAGTTAAGCGGCTTGATTGGGCCCGAAAAGGATCCGGTCGTCACCGGCTTTCCACGGCGCGAATTTGGGCATGACCGCTTTGAACAGGTCCGAGGCTAGGTGCTGTTCCAGCCATTGCTGCAAATGCGGCAGGCCTTGTACGTCAAACCAGTCGCGATCGGTGTTGGCGAATTGGCGGACAAAGGGGAACAGCGCGATATCGGCAAGCGTGCGCATGTCGCCGCAGAGGTGTTTCTGATCGCCCAATCGTGTGTCGAGATCGGTCAGAATGGCCAGCGCGCTTGAACGGTGATCGTATCGGAAGGTTTCTTCATCGCCGTTCGCTTCATCGGGATAGCGCGTGGGATATTTGTAGCGGTCGAGATGACGTTTGAAGGGGCCGTCATTGCGTTCGATCAGTTCGCGATCATCACCGGCAAGCCATCCCTCGGGATCATTCTTGCCGAGCGCCCAACGCATGATGTCGATACTCTCCTCCAGCAGCGGACCATCGGCCGATATGAGCACGGGAACGGTCGCTTTGGGTGAGATTTCCAGCAACGCCTCCGGCTTGTCGGACAGCTTTACCTCGCGCAGGATCACACTGATCCCGGCGCTCCATAATCCCATCCGCGCGCGCATCGCATAGGGGCAGCGGCGGAAGGAATAGAGGACGGGCGGGAACTCACTCATCGGCGTGTGCTTTCGTTTCGCGGTCCAGTTTCTTGCCGACATGTTCTTCGCCGCGTTTGCGCGCCAGCTTCTGCTGCTTTTGCCGCTCGGCATAGCGCGCGCGCTGTTCTTCATTGCGATCTTCAATGCAATGCGGGCAGCTGACCCCCTCGGCATAATCAGGTGAAGCCATTTCTTCATCGCTCAGCGGCATGCGGCAGGCAAAACATTGCCCGTAGGAGCCGAGCTCCAACCCGTGTTTGACCGAGACACGCTGATCGAACACGAAGCATTCACCTTGCCATAGGCTCTCGTCCTGCGGCACGGTCTCGAGATACTTCAGGATGCCGCCCTTCAAGTGAAAGACATCGTCAATGCCTTCGCTGCGCAGGAAACTGGTGGATTTTTCGCAGCGGATCCCGCCGGTGCAAAACATCGCGACCTTCTTCTTGCCTTCCAGCAGCTCGTCGCGGTGTTCGCGAAACCATTGCGGGAAGTCGCGGAAGCTCGCGGTTTCCGGATCAACTGCGCCCTCAAATGTGCCGATCGCGACTTCATAGTCATTGCGCGTGTCGATCACGATGGTGTCAGGATCGCTGATCAGATCGTTCCAGTCTTCGGGCGCGACATAACGGCCCACGCTTTGGCGCGGGTCGATGTCCGGCTCACCCATGGTTACGATTTCGCGCTTCAGCCGCACTTTCATACGGTTGAACGGCATGGTTTCAGCATGCGAGAATTTGACGTCCAGCTCTGCGCACCCGGGCATGGAGCGGATGTGACCCAGCACTTGCGCAATAGCGTTCTCGCTGCCCGCGATGGTGCCGTTAATGCCTTCCTTCGCGAGCAACAGCGTGCCCATTGTGCCCACTTCCTCGCACCTTGCGAGCAGCGGTTCGCGCAAGGACGCGGGATCCTCAAAGCGCGTAAAGTTGTACAGCGCAGCAACGGAGAAGGGGGCAGTAGCCACCGTGGTCAATCCAGCTTCATCACCCAGCCATGGGTGTCTTCCATTGCGCCGCGCTGGATCGCGACCAATCTCTCGCGCAGCTTCATGGTCAGTTGACCGGGGCCGCCGCTGCCAATGGTGAATTCTCCGTCATGGCTCGCAACGGTGCCGACAGGTGTCACCACAGCCGCGGTTCCGCACGCCATGGTCTCCAGCAGTTTGCCGCTTTCCGCATCCGCGCGCCATTGATCGATGCTGTAGGGTTCTTCGCGCAGCTCCAGCCCCTCTTCGCGGATCAACTGGATCAAGCTGTCACGCGTAATGCCGGGCAGGATGGTGCCGGTCAGCGGCGGTGTGACCACGCTGCCATCATCGAACACGTAGAACAGGTTCATGCCGCCCAGTTCTTCGATCCATTTGCGTTCGACCGCATCAAGGAAAACGACCTGGTCGCAGCCTTGCTCGATCGCTTCAGCTTGGGGCACGAGCGACGCCGCGTAGTTGCCACCGGTCTTTGCCGCACCGGTGCCGCCTGGGGCCGCGCGGACATAATCCTGGCTAACCCAGATTTTCACCGGGGCAGGGCCGCGTTTGAAGTAACTGCCCGCCGGGCTGATGATCACGACGAATTTGTATTGCTTGGCCGGGCGCACGCCGAGGAAAGCCTCGGATGCGAACATGAAGGGGCGTAGATAAAGCGAGCCGCCTTCGACTGGCGGGAACCAGCTTTTGTCCTGCTCCACCAGTTTCCGAATGCTCTCAAGGAAAAGCTTCTCTGGAAGTTCGGGCATGGCCATACGCCGCGCCGACGCGTTAAAGCGACGCGCGTTTTCTTCGGGCCGGAACAAAGCCATCGTGCCGTCGTCCAGTTTGTAGGCTTTCATGCCTTCAAAAATTTCCTGCGCGTAATGCAAAACGCTGGCGGCCGGATCGAGCGGAATTGCTTTACGCGGGCCGAGCGTGGCCGAATGCCAGCCGCCCTTCGCCTCGTCATAGTCAATCACCACCATATGGTCGGAAAAACACTTTCCGAAGCCTGGGTCAGTGATGGCCGCGAGACGCTGCGCCTCGGGCGTCGGCGAAGGGTGAGTGATGTAGTCGAACAACATGGGAGTTGCGAATAGTGAGATGGAGGAACGAGAGCAATATCTGTTTGCGTGTCCCAAGCCACCTGCGCCCTCTACCCCTCCACCCGGAGCCTACCGGGATACTATCCAGGTGGAAGGGTAGAGAGCGCGGGTGGCTCGGCACGAGGATCGAACGGATGTTTGATCAGCACGCTACAAACACAAATGAAAAGGGCGGCCACCGCCCGTCGGGGTGAACCGCCCTTTCATGGTCAGCGGCGGAAAGCGCCGCTCACGAAGTCTCTATAGGTTCCGAACTTACCTATAGTACCTCGTGCGGAAACTTGCCGACCTCTCTACTGAACCATGAGACATCGGATCACCTCCTTTCGCGCTTGAAAGCCAAGACCCAAACCGTATCACCGGGGGCCGAGAGCCGCGTTCGCCGCTGGCCTCAAGTGTCAATCTGATTCATGTGAATCGCGAAAACAAGTCTTGAATTTTAGTTTTCCCACGTCAGAATAGTCCGCCTTCGCAAAGAGCGTTCTGCTCAAGTGCAATTACCTACAATCTTCGATCACGCGGGTCACTTCTGCCCAGGCAGGAATGAACAGCGGCGCATTCCCTTCCATTTCGACTGCGAACCGACCTTGCGTAATTGCCATTGCGTCGAGCAGCGAACTGCTGGCTTCCAATTCGACTCCGTAGAGACCATCAACATCGCCCTTTGGTGTAGCCGTTAACAGAGATTGCTGCGTTTCTGTCCGAACGCGCAGCATAAGGTTTTCGTCTTCGCCCGCGGTATTGAATCGACCGATCCCAATCAGGCGGGTCGATCGGTCGCACCGAACAATCAACAAGGGCGCATCGATTGTTAGCCCGAACAACGCAAAAGTCTCATTACCTTCGCGCTCATATTGCCATGTGCCAGGAGTCTGTGGCTGGTCATTCCAGTTAGCGTTCTCGCTATCATCCTCGACCAGTAACTCGACCGGATCACCGGTACTCTCTTCCTGTTGTGCGCAGGCTGCACTGGTTCCCAAGGCGAAAGTGGCGGCCACACTTGCGGCCATTTGCAAATAGATGTGTTTCATGCGCGCATATTGCGCGCTAGTGGCTGTCTCGTCCATGACTGAAACAACGATATGAGCAAGAAACGCCGGATTGATCAGATGCTTGTCGAGCGCGGGCTCGCGGAAAGCCGCGCGCGGGCGCAAGCGCTGGTGATGGCGGGGCTTGTCTTCAGCGAGGACACCAAGATCGTCAAATCCGGTCAGCAATTGGCCGAAGACGCACCATTGGATGTGCGCGGGCGCGATCATCCCTGGGTCAGCCGCGGCGGGATCAAGCTTGACCACGCGATTGAGCATTTCGGGCTCGATCCCAAAGGCGCGGTGGCGATGGATATTGGCAGCTCAACCGGCGGCTTTACTGATGTGTTGTTGCAAGGCGGGGCGGATCACGTCTTCGCAGTCGATAGCGGGACCAATCAGCTGGCGTGGAAGCTACGTCAGGACGATCGGATTACAGTGCTGGAACAGACGAGTGCGCGCATTCTGACACTGGAGCTTATCGATCGCCCGTGCAATTGGGTGGTGTGCGATGCGAGCTTTATCGGGCTTGCCAAAGTGTTGGAGCGACCGTTGGAACTGGCGGCGCCGCAATGTCAGTTGGTTGCACTGATCAAGCCGCAGTTTGAAGTCGGTCGCGAGGAAGTGGGCAAGAAAGGAGTCGTCAGCGATCCGGCCTTGCACGCTCGTGTATGCGATGAAGTGCGCGATTGGTTGGAGAGCAGTGGCTGGACAGTCGAAGGAATTGTCGAAAGCCCGATCACAGGCCCGCAAGGCAATGTAGAATTTCTGGTTTCCGCGACGCGCGCTTAGTCTAAATCCAGACTGCTGATCTTCGCATCCAGATTGATCGGGATCTGTGAAAGCACTTCGACGCCGCTTTCTTTCTCGTAACCCTTCTCATCATGCTCGGTGACAAGTTCGGCATGGCGCACGTCGCGCTGGCGCAAAAGTTCCGCAATTTCTTCGCGGTATAGCGCGACCATGGCCGTGACGAAGCGATTGACCAGGTCATCTTCCTTCGTCTGGTCGACATTGAAGTCCGGCAGATGCTCGATCATAACATCGGCGGGAAAGAGAAATTCGTTCGTTACAAAACGGTTCACCGTGAACCACGCGCGCGGGATACCAACCGTATCGATCGACAGCCCTACCAGATGGGTAACATGCGCCTTGCAATCCTCGCCTTGTGGTGGCCAAACCTTAGGCTCTAGCCCTTTTGGAAGCTGCGTGCGGTGCAGGAACAAGTGAAAATGCCCATGTTCGCCTTCATCGCGCGATCCGGGCGCGTGGACGTGGTAGTACCAGCGCGATTTGGTTTGCGCGTCGCGGGCATCTCCCTTGGGATAATGCTTCCAAAAATTGCTCTCGCCGCCCTCTGGCAGCACGCGCAGCATCAGCGGACGCTGTTCCTGAGCCATTTGGGTAATCGTCTCGATAACGGTCAATGCGGCTTGTTCGGCGTTCATGGGTTTCTGCGTAGGAAACAAAAAGGCCGACAGCAACCATAGTTGCCATCGGCCTGTTTTGATTAGCCTATTACCAGCTAACTGAAGCGGGGCCTAGCCCTCAGCTGCACAGCAGCCTTCAGCGGCGCAGCAACCTTCAGCTGCACAGCAGCCTTCTTCAGCAGCAGCACAGCAACCTTCAGCAGCGCAGCAAGTTGCTTCTTCAGCAGCTGCAGTTTCTTCAGCCGGAGCTTCTTCAGCTGGAGCTGAGCAAGCTGCAGTCGCAACGGCGAGACCACCAGCTACTGCGAGCATCGATGCCAGATTCTTCTTCATTCCAAAAATCCCTTCATGGGCTGGGCGCCCCAAGTTACGACCCCACGCCGCTATGCGCCCAATCGCACGACGCGGAAGCGGAGGGCTTAGCAGAAGATTTCCTTTTCGCTCAAATTCTTTTTTCACTTCTTTCATGAGACATGGCGTTGAAGTTTTTTCCGACCTTTCTCTGTTTGAGACAGGAATTGGCGGGCAATTGCGCAAAGTGTATCGCGTGGCAGGACATATGCGGGCGATTCGTTTCATCGCCTTTGCCAAATTTTGGAGAGCGCATGAACGTCATCGCATCACGCAGCCAGTTGCGCGCCAGCTTCTTCCGCTGGGCGCTCTTCACTGTCCCTTTAATCGTGCTCTTGGGTTTTGTTGCAGGCCAGCTGGGCAGCCCCAACTCGCTTTGGTTTCAGAGTCTGGTGAAGCCGTCAATTTATCCGCCACCGGCGGCGTTCGGCATCGTGTGGTCGATCCTCTACGTAATGATCGGGATCGCACTGGCTCTGGTTTGCAGCTCCTGGGGGGCACGCGGGCGCGGGATCGCAATCGGCCTTTTCGCAGTGCATTTCCTGTTCAATCTCGCGTGGACGCCGGTGTTCTTCGGTAATCAGAACATCGAAGGCGGGCTCATAGTCATCGCAATCGTGCTGCTAACGCTGCTGGCTGTGATTGTTGCATTCTGGAGGGTGCGCAAGCTGGCAGCCTTGCTGCTGTTGCCCTATCTTGCATGGGTCGGCTTTGCGACCTTGCTCAACTACGAATTCCTCGAAGCAAATCCCGACGGTGGGCAGTCGATCCCGAGCAGCGCAACCCAGCGCATTCAGCTTTAGGATTTTCTTGCCTTTTGTGGTCTACGCCCCCATTTCCTGCGCCATGCAAAGCAAGAATCCGATGATCGCCGATTTTGTAAAGATGGCAAACAGTGCTGCGGGCACATTTGCCGGCATGACGCGAGAAGCGCGCGAGAGCGCTCGCGAACGCTTGAAAGAAGGCATGGCGGGCATGGATTTCGTCTCTCGTGAAGAGTTCGAAACCGTCAAGATGATGGCTCAGAAAGCTCGCGAAGAGAATGAAGCGCTTAAAGCGCGACTGGAAGAGCTGGAAGCGAAGCTCGCTTCGAAGTAAAGTCTGCGCGCGATGAACCTGCGCGCGCCAGCCATTCTTGTAGCATCCCGTAGCCATGGCGAGACCGCCAGTATTGCGCGGCTTCTCACAGAAGAATTCGGCCTGGTGGCTGCCTATGTCGCGGGTGGGAGAGGGCGACATTTGCGACCTGTCATGATCCCGGGCAACCGGGTCGAGATTGATCTGCGCGCCAGATCGGACAGCCAGCTACCTTTTTCCAAAATTGAACTGACGGAAAGTCGCGGGCCATGGATGACGGAGCCGTTGGCGGCAGCGGCCATCAATTGGAGCTGCGGCCTCACCGCGACTTCGCTACCGGAACGCAATGCCTATCCGGCATTGTTCAGTGCATTGGACGGACTGCTTTCGGCAGTATGCGGCGCGCCATCGGCGCGGGGCTGGCTGCCCGCGATGATCGGATATGAAACGCTGCTACTGCGCGAGCTAGGCTATGGCGGCGTGCGGCCTGACGCGAACAGCGATTTGTCGGCGTTGATAGCTGCGTTTGACCGGCTCGAACAACCTCTTGCGCGCTACCTGCTTGCCGACAAGCGCGGCGATGTTATGGCATCGCGAAAGCTATTGAGGGAGCGGCTTGGCCGCATGCTGACACAATGAAGATTGCAGTTCTACCCGGCGACGGGATCGGCTCTGAAGTTTGCGCGGAAGCCTTGCGAGTGCTGGATGCATTGAGACTGCCTGGCCTCACACTGTTCGAAGGCGATGTGGGCGCGGCTGGATACCGGAAACATGGCAATCCTTTGCCGGCTGAAACGCTTCAAATGGCGCGCGAAGCTGATGCCATCCTGTTTGGCGCGGTGGGTGATCCGTCATGCGATGATCTGGATAGGCACCTCCGCCCTGAACAGGCGGTGCTGGGCCTGCGTAAGGAGCTGCAATTGTTCGCCAATCTGCGCCCTGCCAAGGGTTTTGACGGCCTGGAAGAACTGAGCGCGCTGCGCCCTGAAGTCGCGCGCGAAATCGACCTGGTTATCGTTCGCGAACTGACGGGTGATGTCTATTTCGGTGAGAAGCGCCGTGAAACGCTTCCTGATGGACGGCGCGAGGGCTGGGACCGCATGGCCTATGCCGAAGACGAAGTGCGCCGGATTGCGGATGTGGCCTTCCGCACGGCGCAAACCCGCGACGGCCGCGTGACCAATGTCGACAAGGCCAATGTTCTCGAAACCAGTCGCCTGTGGCGCGAGGTGGTTGAGGAAGTTGCAGTCGAATATCCTGATGTCGCGCTTGACCACATGTATGTCGACAATGCCGCTATGCAGTTGGTGAAGGCACCCGGCGCGTTCGACGTGGTTCTGACCGGCAATCTGTTTGGCGATATCCTGTCAGATCAGGCGAGTATGTGCGTTGGCTCGATCGGTCTGCTGGCGAGCGCATCGCTGGGTGAGCGGCAGACTGATCATGGCACTTTCGGACTATACGAACCGATCCATGGCAGCGCGCCGGATATTGCCGGCCAAGGCAAGGCCAACCCCATAGCCACAATTCTGTCCGCCGCCATGATGCTGCGCCATTCCTTCGGTCTCGAAGCCGATGCGGCACGGATCGAAGACGCTGTCGCGCGCACGCTGAAAGACGGTATTCGTGGCGGCGATCTCGGCGGAGACATGGGATGCGAAGCCATC
>JABDKI010000056.1 GCA_013002295.1 Altererythrobacter sp. | reverse complement strand
AGGTGACAATATTGACCAAGCGGTCCGGGACTACAATCACCTTGCGGATTTCTGCCCCGTCTATCGACCGCTGCACCTTGTCGCTGGCCAGCGCGAGCGCCTCCAGATCTTCTTTGGCTGCGCCCTTCGGGGCGGTCAGCGTATCGCGCAATTTGCCCATATGCTGGACAGCTATGGTAACCTCGTCCTCGACCAACATGGCCGGATCGACCTCGGGCCAATCAGCCTCAGCGATCAAACCAGTGTTGCCGAGCTTCGCCCAGGCCTCTTCTGCCAAATGCGGCATCATTGGGGAGACGAGCAGCAATATGGTGCGGATAGCAAGGTTTCGGTCTGCGCTTGGTGCAGCTTTCTCCGCCGCACCGGTCAGTTCGTAAATGCGCGCCACCGCCTTGTTGAAGCTCAATGCTTCGATATCATCCGCGACCGCGGCGATGGATTGGTGCGCCTTACGCGCCAAAGCCTTGTCGTCACCGCTTGCCGCCGCATCATATTGGCCGAACAACCGCCACAGGCGCTGCACGAAGCGCCCACAGCCCTCGATCCCGGCTTCGGACCATGGCAGGTCACGCTCTGGCGGGCTGTCTGACAGCATGAACCAGCGCGCCGCATCCGCACCGTAAGTATCGATGATGTTATCTGGGTCGACCGTGTTCTTCTTGGACTTCGACATCTTGATGACGCGGCCGATATCAACCGGCTCACCATCATCCTTCAACAACGCCGCTTCACCCGTCCGGGTAACTTCGGCCGGGGTGTAATAGACCGCACGCACTCCGGCTTGGCGCGAGTATGTCTCATGCGTGACCATTCCCTGCGTAAACAGGCTGGCGAAAGGCTCGGCGATATTCAGTTTGCTCAAACGCTGCAAGGCGCGGGTCCAGAAGCGCGCATAGAGCAGATGCAGGATCGCATGCTCGATCCCGCCAATATATTGCTCGACCGGCAACCACTTGGCGACTTCTTCCGCGTCAAACGGCTTGTCCGCTGGCTGGCTGGCAAATCGCAGGAAGTACCAGCTGGAGTTGGTAAAGGTGTCGAGCGTGTCGGTCTCGCGCTCCGCCTTGCCGCCGCATTTGGGGCAGTTTGTGTGCTTCCATGTCGGGTGGCGCAGCAACGGATTGCCCGGTGTCGAGAAATCGACATCCTCAGGCAGTTCGACAGGAAGCTGATCCTTGGGCACCGGCACCACGCCGCAGCCACCGTCTTCTTGAGCGCAATGTATGAAGGGGATTGGCGTGCCCCAATAGCGCTGGCGGCTAACGCCCCAATCGCGCAGGCGCCATACAGTTGTGCCCTTGCCCCAACCTTCATTCTCAGCGCGCGCGTTCACCGCGGCCTTGGCCTCTTCAACGCTCATCCCGTCTAGGAAATCGGAATTCACGCAAACACCATCGCTGATGTCAGCTTCGGCCAACGGGTCACCAGCATTGTCTGGTGACGCGGCGATTACTCGGGTGATCGGCAATTCATATTTGGTCGCGAATTCAAAGTCGCGCTGGTCGTGCCCTGGCACGCCCATGACCGCGCCGGTTCCATAATCCATCAGCACGAAGTTGGCGATGAAGACCGGCAGGGCTTCGCCTGTGAAGGGATGGCGCGCGGTGAGGCCGGTCAGGAAACCACGTTTCTCCATGGTTTCCAGCTCGGCAGCGGTTGTGCCGCCCTTCTTGCATTCGTCGATGAAGCCGACTGCATCGGGATTGTCAGCAGCCACGCCTTGCGCAATCGGATGGTCGGCGGCGACAGCAACAAAGCTCGCGCCAAAGATCGTGTCAGGCCGCGTCGAATAAACCGGCAGTTGCTCGCCACTGGAAAGCTCGAAGCTGAATTCCAGACCAGATGATTTGCCGATCCAGTTTTCCTGCATCAGCTTGACCTTGTCAGGCCAATTGTCGAGCGTGCTCAATCCATCGAGCAGATCCTCGGCAAAGTCCGTGATCTTCAAGAACCACTGGTCGAGCTTGCGCTTCTCGACTTCCGCGCCAGAGCGCCAGCCCTTGCCATCGATTACTTGCTCATTCGCGAGCACAGTCATGTCGACCGGATCCCAGTTCACTTCGCTCTGGCGGCGATAGACCATGCCCGCTTCGTACATGTCGATAAACAGTGCTTGCTCGTGGCCGTAATATTCGGGATCGCAGGTCGCGAACTCGCGTGACCAGTCGAGCGCAAAGCCGATGCGCTTCAATTGGCCTTTCATGTTTTCAATGTTTTCGCGGGTCCAGCCGCCCGGGTGAACGCCTTTCTCCATCGCGGCATTCTCTGCCGGCATGCCGAATGCATCCCAGCCCATCGGGTGAAGCACTTCGTTCCCGCGCATCTTCTTATAACGCGCCAGCACATCACCCATCGTGTAGTTGCGGACGTGCCCCATGTGGATGCGCCCCGAGGGATAGGGGAACATCTCCAGCACGTAGCTTTTCGGCTTGGGGGAGTTGCTGTCGGCGTGGAAAGTGCCTGCCTTTTCCCAGGCACGCTGCCAGCGGCCGTCGGCCTGGGACGGATCAAAACGCGTTTCGGTCATGACAAACCCGTTAAGGGGAAAAAGATCAGGAAGACAATGTCTGTCGGCGCAGTGAACGCGCACGCGTCAGAATAATATCTTCCAGCTTCTGGACAGTTGCAGCCTGAACCGGCGCATCGACCCAGTTTCCGTCCTGGGTTACTTGACGGCTCGCCGCGACGCGAAGCGCGTCTGCACGAAGATCCTGGTCAAGGATGGTTACTGTTACTTTGACCCGCTCAGCCGGATTCTGCGGATTTGCATACCAGTCTGTGATGATCACGCCGCCCATCGCATCAGCCTGAAGCAGTGGTGCGAAACTGACTGTCTCCAGAGCTGAGCGCCAGAGGTACGAGTTCACACCGATCGTGTTCACCTGCGATGCGGCCAGGTCAGCCTGAGGACGTTCACGGCCACCACATGCAGCAAGCGAAGCCAATGCTGCGCAAGCAAGCGCCATGCGAACGGGACGGCGGGCGGCGGACTGAATCAAACTCATTGTCGCAATATTCCTCACGCGAAAGGGCCCTTTGACGTGTCACCGGGCCGTTATTTGCCTTTGCTCTATAACTTCCACGGCGCGCGGGACAAGGCGGCAATGCCAGAACGCGGGCCAAGATGCCCGCATTTCTGTGACGGTTTGCGCTTTACACGCCATGAACGCCTACCAGCTCCTGCCAATCAAACTTCATTCAAACCTTGCGATTCGCCGTCTGTTGAGACTCTGCAACAGGTTGGTGACGCTAGGGCACACTAATCATTGCGAGCATTGCTTCAGCGGCGGAAAGCGCTCTATTGTCTTACAAAATCAGAAACGACTCGGGAACGAATCGGGTCGCGGTCAGGTTGGGTTCATTCAGGTTTGGCTCTATAGAAAGCCAGAATTGAGCAGTATTCCGCCTGAAACGTGGGGGTGAACGACTAAAGATGGCACGGAAGCAAACAGCATCTGCGGCGCGCAAGCTGCCCTTGCTGCTGGCCGCTGCCAGTTTGGCGTTTGGTGTGCCTTCGGCTGGTCTCGCGGTTGTTGCCTTCGGCAATGATTCCGCAACCAGCAAACTTCCCTCTTTCGCAATGTTTACACCTGCTTCGGCAGATCCTGCGCTGGCTAAGCGTGTGGCTGAGCAGGCCCGCCGCAATGGCATGCGCTTCACACCTGCTGGCAGCGCGATCAAGCGCGACCGCACAATCACGGTGGCGGTTCGCGTAGATCAGGAAACGGCGCGCGCCATTTCTGTCCGACAGGCGCTGGACGTAGCGCCCGGTGCAACCAATGCGCTGGATTCGCAAGTTGTGACCAGATACGATCTGGGCACTGCGCGGGGCTACCAAAGCTTCAAGCGTCAGCAACCGGCGGTGTCTCTGTCAGGCTCTGTGCGCAATATCACTATGCCGGACCTTTCGACTTTCGAGCCTGCTGGCCCGACCGCAGAAGACAAGCCAAGCCGCTTCTCGACACGTATTGCGCTCGAAGACGAGCAGGCTGCAGGGCGTTCGCCGAACACGCTTGATTCATTGAGCGCGCAAACGGTTGATGTGGGCGGTGCCTATAGCATCACGCGCAATCTGGATGTGACAGCCGGTGTTCGTTTGTCGCAGGAACGTGATCGCCTAACACCGATCACCGATTCAAAGCAGGATAGCCAATCGGTTTATGTCGGAACACAGTTCCGCTTCTAACCCTGACAATCCGCATGAATTCGTATGAGAGACCCCGCTTCGGCGGGGTTTTTCATTCCCATGACGCTACGGCATCGCTACCTCTTTTGCTCACATCACATTGGGAGAATCGGGAATGGCACGCGTTGCAATCGTTACTGGCGGAACAAGAGGCATAGGCCGCGCTATCTGTGAGAAGCTGCAAGGCGCAGGCTTCACCGTAATCGCCAACTACGCGGGCAATGATGCCGCCGCTGAACAACTCAAAGCCGACACAGGTATCCAATCGTACAAATGGGACGTGGGCGACCATGAGGCTTGCCTTGAGGGCTGCTCCCGGGTGTCTGATGAAGTGGGTCCGGTCGATGTCGTCGTGAACAATGCCGGCATCACCCGCGACGGCACGCTTCATAAGATGAGCTATGATGATTGGCACGAAGTCATGCGCATCAATCTGGGCGGCTGCTTCAATATGGCAAAAGCATGTTTCCCTGGCATGCGCGAGCGCGGCTGGGGCCGTATTGTAAACATCGGTTCTATCAACGGTCAGGCAGGCCAGTACGGCCAGGTGAACTACGCGGCGGCGAAATCAGGCATCCACGGTTTCACCAAGGCCCTTGCGCAAGAAGGCGCGAAATTCGGTGTGACCGTCAACGCGATTGCGCCGGGCTATATCGACACAGACATGGTCGCGGCCGTGCCAGAGCCGGTGCTGGAGAAGATCGTCGCCAAGATTCCAGTGGGCCGCCTGGGACAGGCAAATGAAATCGCGCGCGGCGTGGCTTTCCTGTGCAGCGACAATGCCGGTTTCGTGACAGGCTCAACGATGAGCATCAACGGCGGCCAGCATATGTATTGAAGGCCGTGGAACTTGTCTGCCGTTGATCGATTTAAGCGGCATGCCTTCCGATCCAAAGCTGACCCAAGCCCAGATCAGTGCCATCATCGAAATGGCGCTAAGCGATCATGTCAGTTTCTCAAACATAGAGATGCAATTCGGCCTTAACGATGCCGAAACGAAGGTGCTTATGCGTCAGCATTTGAAACCATCGAGCTATCGCAGGTGGAGAGCTCGCGTGCGGACTTTTTCGGATCGGCGCGCTCACTACAAATAAGCGATGCGCGCCTTTTACGTAGTGTGTTTTGAGTCGACGGGTCTGCCAAGGAATTATCTCAACCGACGAGTGCGCGTGACATTCGATTGGAAGCTGGTTACTCCTCCCAATTGTGACATCTCTCAAAGATACCAGCCCGAACGAGACCAGCAAGGACCAGCAGATTTCTGCCGGTCTTGATGCGCGTCAACTGATGCGCGATCTATCCTCTTTCAAAACGCCCATGGTTAGCCGGAGCAGCTGGGAACTGGCATCAACGCTGGTTCCCTTTGTGGCATTGTTCGCTGCGATGCTCTTCGCGATCGACGCGGGATATTATCTCGCGCTCGCGCTTGTGCCGATAACCGGCCTGCTCTTGCTGCGGCTATTCATCATCCAGCACGACTGCGGTCATCATGCATTTCTGCCGGGGCGCAAAGGCAATGACTGGGTTGGCCGGGCGATGGGCGTGCTGACTTTGACACCATATGATTGCTGGGCGCGCTCGCACGCAATCCATCACGCCTCGACAGGCAATCTCGATGCGCGCGGCTATGGCGATGTCGATACGCTGACAGTGCGTGAATATGCCGACAGTCCGCGCTTAAAGCGCTGGTTCTACCGCTTCTATCGTCACCCCGCCGTCTTGCTGGGGCTTGGACCGGCCTATCTTTTCCTGCTGCGGCACCGCTTGCCAATCGGCCTGATGAAAGCGGGCTGGATTTACTGGATCGCAGCGATGGGGACCAATCTGGTCACAGCCATTATCCTCGGCTCGCTAATCTATGTTTTCTCGTTCTCGACAGTCTTGATCGTGTTTTTGCCCGTTCTTCTGACGGCTGCATCAACCGGCGTTTGGCTATTTTATGTCCAGCATCAATTCGAGAATGCTCAATGGGATGAAGCGGCGAACTGGTCGTTCCATGAAGCGGCTCTAATGGGCAGCTCACATCTGGAGTTACCTGCTGTGTTCCGTTGGTTCACCGGTAATATCGGGATCCATCATGTTCACCATCTCGCAAGCCGTGTGCCGTTTTACCGCTTGCCTGACGTGCTACGCGCACACCCCGAACTGAAGAATCTCAACCGTTATACCGCGTTTGAGACTTTCAAGACATTGAGGCTCACCTTGTGGCACGAAGCCGAACGCCGGATGGTGACATTCCGTGAGGCAAAGCAGCTCAGCGCGTGATCCGGTGACGGAAACTCCGCACTATCATCCGCCTGTCAAACGCTCGATCCAGATCGAAGGGCACAAAACCTCTATCAGCCTTGAGCCCATATTCTGGGAAATGCTGCGCGACGCAGCCGCGTCACGGGGCATTGCGATCAACGCACTGGTCGCAAAAATCGACGAAGAACGGATCCGGTCCGAAACGCCGCCCGGCCTCGCTAGCGCGATCAGGGTGTGGCTGGTTAGCCGATCCTAATCGTCGCCAACGCGTTCAATATCCGCGCCGACCAGCTGCAGCTTCTCTTCCAACCGTTCATAGCCGCGATCCAGATGATAGAGCCGCCGGACGGTTGTTTCACCTTCAGCCGCAAGACCTGCCAGCACCAGACTGAACGAGGCGCGCAAGTCAGTTGCCATCACCTCTGCGCCAGTCAGTGTCTTCACACCTTTGACGATTGCCGTGCGGCCCTCAGTTTCGATGTCAGCACCCATGCGTCCCAGTTCGGGCACGTGCATATAGCGGTTCTCGAAAATCGTTTCCTTGAGCACGCTCGTGCCCTCTGCTTTGCAAAGCAAGGCCATCAATTGCGCTTGCATATCGGTGGCAAGGCCCGGGTAAGGGGCCGTAGTGAGATTGGTGGCTTTCAGACTACCGCTAGCCTTCACGCGGATCGCCTTGGCCTCTTCCTCGATCTCTACGCCGATTGCTTGCAAGGCGTGGATTGTTGCCGCCATTTCATCGGCCTTTGCGCCTTCCAGCCGCACATCGCCGCCAGTGATCGCGGCCGCACAGGCATAGGACCCGGCCTCGATTCGATCGGACATCACGCGATAAGTCGCCCCGTGCAGCCGCTTCACGCCATGGATTGTCAGGTCGGATGAGCCGATCCCTTCGATCTCAGCTCCCATCGCCACCAGAAGATTGCACAAATCGACGATTTCCGGCTCGCGCGCAGCATTGAACAAACGGCTCGTGCCATTCGCCAGAACCGCCGCCATTAGAGCGTTTTCCGTGGCGCCCACAGAGACCACCGGAAAATCAAACTCGCCGCCGGGCAATCCGCCATCGGGCGCCATCGCTTTGACATAGCCTTGCGCCAACTCGATCTCGGCGCCGAAAGCTTCCAGCGCCTTCAAGTGCAAGTCGATCGGCCTGTTTCCGATCGCACAGCCGCCCGGCATAGACACGGTTGCTTCGCCCATCCGCGCAAGCATCGGTCCAAGCACAAGGATCGACGCCCGCATCTTGCGAACCAGATCATACGGCGCGACTGTTGAGGTGATCCGCGGCGCTTCCAGGCTCATCACTCGGCCAAAATCTTCAGGCCGCGTGCCTTGGACCACCGTGGTGATCCCGAACTGATTCATCAGGTGCTGGAACCCGTCAATATCCGCGAGCCGCGGAAGATTGCGCAGCGTCAAGGGCTCTTCAGTCAGAATAGCGCAGGGGATGAGCGTGAGCGCAGCATTCTTCGCGCCTGAAATGGGAATTGTTCCCTCTAGGCGGTTGCCGCCCTTGATTACCAGCTTGTCCATTCATCGCTCCTAGCCCAACATTTCGTTCGCGCAAATGAACAAGATAGTTCGGCAGTCGTGCAGCGCTTGCGAGCGCGGCCGTTGCCGCCTATCCCATTGCGATATGAGCACTCACAAACCGATCAAAAAAGCCGTTTTTCCCGTAGCCGGGCTCGGTACGCGTTTCCTTCCTGCGACAAAGGCAATCCCTAAGGAATTGCTGCCGATTGTTGATCGCCCGCTGATCCAATACGCGGTGGACGAAGCGCGCGAAGCCGGGATCGAGCAAATGATCTTTGTTACCGGGCGCGGTAAGACCGCGATTGTCGAACATTTCGACATGGCTTTCGAGCTGGAAACGACGATGAGTGATCGCGGCAAGGACATGAATGTGCTAGAGGCTACTCGCGCAACTCCGGGAGACATCATCACAGTCCGTCAGCAGGTGCCGATGGGCCTTGGCCATGCGATCTGGTGCGCGCGCGCGATTGTCGGCGATGAACCCTTCGCGATCTTTCTGCCCGATGAGTTGATGATCGGAAACAAGGGCGGGTCGGGCTGTATGAAGCAGATGGTCGATGCCTATCACAAGACTGGCGGCAATCTGATCAGCGTGCTCGAAGTACCGCATGAGGAAGTTTCAAGTTATGGCGTGATCGATCCGGGCAAAGAGGACGGCGCACTCACTGAAGTCAAGGGCTTGGTCGAGAAACCACCGGTTGACGAAGCGCCGTCGAACAAGATCATCTCTGGTCGTTATATATTGCAACCTGAAGTCATGCGCACGCTTGAGAACCAAGGGAAAGGTGCTGGCGGCGAGATCCAATTGACCGATGCGATGGCAAAGATGATCGGCACGCAGCCGTTCCACGCCGTCACTTTCGATGGTAAACGTTATGACTGCGGCAGCAAGCTGGGCTTTGTAGAAGCTACATTGGCGTTAGCGCTTGAACGCGATGACATGGGCGCGGACGTGCGCAAAATGGCGCAAAGACTTCTTAGCTAGTTCGTGTAGCCGCAGGGCAAAAGAAAACCCCCCGAACACGGAATGTGCCCGGGAGGTTGTTAGCAATGGCTCTGCCTAGCTTCTATTCGGCGACTTGGTCGGCAGGGGAGTCTTCGCTCTCGTCGTTCGACGCAGCCACCCCCTCTATTCCACCGGACTCCAGTGCAGTATTTGCATAGTCCGAGCCATTGGTTTCGTTCGCCGCGCCTTGAACTAGCGCCCCCAGTGACGAACCATCGAAATCGGTATCAACATCCGCGTCCGCATCACCCAGCATATCGCCCAAGCCGGCCCCTTGCAGGATCGCCAGAAGCAGCATGAAGAACAGCGCCGCTGCGAACGGCAGATTATATGGTTCGAGCAGCGTCATAGGCACGCTCCAGCGAGGCTGGATGCCTTGATAACATTATGTTTTCTCATAATGTTCAAGTAGTAGAAAGAGTGGCATTTGGGTAGGAAAATCGGACGTGATTATGTCGATTTTCGCAATATGATTACGCCAGCTATTTCGCTTTGAACTTAAGTGGAAGCGATTTTAACCCGCCTACGAAGGTAGAAGTTGCCCGTTTGGGCTCTCCAGCCAGTTCAATACTTTCCACACGGTCGAGTATAGTCTCGAAAAGTATCTTCATCTCCATTCGAGCTAAGTGAAGGCCAAGGCATTGGTGCGCGCCGGCGCCAAATGCCGCGTGGCGGTTGGGCGAACGAGAGGCGTCGAATTTGCGCGGGTTTTCAAACTGCGCCGGATCATGGTTGGCCGCTACGTAATTGATCATCAGCCAGTCACCGGCTTTGATCTGCTGACTGCCGATCTCCACATCTTCCGCGGCTGTACGCATGAAATGCTGCACCGGCGTGGTCCAACGGATCGCCTCTTCGACAATGCCAGGAAGCAACGAACGATCAGCTTTGACGCGCGCCCATTGCTCCGGGTCTTGCGCCAGTGCTTGCATCGCGCCTGCGGTCGAAGCCGAAGTGGTGTCATGGCCAGCGGTGGCGACGATGATGTAGTAACCCGCCATGTCGCGCTCGGGCAGCGGCTCTCCATCGACCGTGGCATTCGCAATAACGCTCGCAACATCGTCAGTTGGGTTGGCGCGGCGTTCAGCCGCGATTCCGGCGAAGTATTCTTCGAATGTCTTCACCGCACCTGCAACCAGTTGGACGACTTGCTCTGCCGTCATGTTCTCCATGCCCGTGCCCGAGAGGTCTGCATCCTGCCCGCCAAACAGCTGCTGCGTCAGCATCTGCATACGCGGCTCGTCTTCTTCAGGCACGCCAAGGATCTGCATAACGACATGCAGCGGGTAGGGGCCGGAAACCAGCTTCACAAAATCGGCTTCCGGACCTGCTGCGATCAAACCGTCCACAATCCGGTTCGCAATCGCACGGATTTCATCTTCCATCCTCGCCAGATTGCGCGGCATGAACCAATCTTGTGTCAGTCGGCGATATTTCGGATGGACCGGAGCGTCGAACACCACCAGTGAATCGACCAACATATTCGAACCGGTCGCAGCGCGACTGAATTCAATGGCATTGCGAAAACTGAAAACAACCGGGCGCGGATTGTTGAGGAATGTTGCGTTATCTTTCGAGATCCGCATCACGTCTTCATATCGCGTGATCAGCCAGAAGGGATCAAACAGCTCGCCATCTTCAGGTTCGACCCGCGCAACCGGCGCCTCTTTGCGCAGGCGGTCAAAGGTATCGAGAAGCCCGTCCCATTCGGCATAGGCATGCGGGTTGATGACCAGTCGGGCGACATCGCTGGGCAGCGCGCTCAAGAGACCGCTGCCTTGGCCAGGTACTCATCGCGCAGTTCGCGCTTGTAGAGCTTGCCATTGGCCTCGCGCGGCAGATCCGGGCGGAAGTCGAACAACTTGGGCAATTTGATGCGTGCTAATTGCGGCTCGAGGAAATCGCGCAGCTCTTGCTCTAACGCTTCGCCCGCATCGCTCATATTGATCGGCTGAACCACCGCGACAACTTTCTCGCCAAGATCTGGATCAGGCGCACCGATCACTGCGGCATCCATGATCTTGTCATGCGTGACAAGCAAGTTCTCGATTTCCTGAGGGTAGATGTTGACCCCACCCGATATGATCATGTGGCTCTTGCGGTCGGTTAGAAATAGAAAGCCTTCTTCATTGACGTGCCCGATATCGCCCAAGGTCATCCACCCCTTGGGGTGCATCGCCTCCTTCGTTTTCTCGGGATCGTTGTGATACGTCGGCAGAATGTCGTTCTCGTAGAAGATCAGACCATCTTCGCCCGGGCCAAGCTCTTCATTGTCAGGGCCGCAAACATGCACGGTTCCGTGGATCGCCTTGCCCACGGTGCCAGGATGCTTGAGCCAGTCGGCTGAGTGAACCATCGTCATACCGATGCTTTCAGAGCCAGCGTAATACTCGTTCACAATGGGGCCCCACCAATCGATCATCTCCCGCTTAATTTCGACAGGACACGGCGCCGCTGCATGGAGTGCACGCTGATGCGATGACAGATCATACTTGGTGCGGATGTCTTTCGGCAATTTGAGCATGCGAACAAAATGGGTTGGCACCCATTGGCTGTCCGTAACCTTGTATTTCTCGATCGCCGCAAGTGCAGTCTCCGGATCGAATTTCTCCATCATCACGACCGTTCCGCCAAGCCGGTGGACGGTCGAGCTCCAGCCGATTGGCGCAGCATGATAAAGCGGAGCGGGTGAGAGGTAGACCATACTCCCATCTGCCGGCATCCCGGCGCCCATCACGGCGAGCCCGATAAACGGATTTACCGCTTGTGGATCCGGATCCTCGGGGGGTGCAGGGCGAATACCCTTCGGCCTGCCTGTGGTGCCAGACGAATAGAGCATGACAAGTCCGGCCTGTTGATCCGGGATCGGTTCGCTTGGCTGGCTTGCCATCGCACTTGCGAAATCTTCTTCAGCCTCTCCGTCCATGACAAGCATCGGCAGATCGGGATGCTCGCCACGAATACCCGGTAGGACATCACTAAAAGCCTCAGATGTGATTAGCAGCTTGGCTTCGCTGTCCTTCAGAATGTAGGCTATTTCCGGCGCGGTCAGACGGGTGGAGATCGGGACCAGCATCGTCCCCGCGCGCTGCGATCCCCAAATCAGCGTGTAGAATTCGATCCGGTTCTCGAGCAGCACAGCGAATGCGTCATTGGGTGCAAATCCGTTTGCGCGCAGCAAGTGCGCAAAGCGATTGGCTTGCGCCTCCATTTCGCCAAAACTTATCGTCTTGCCGCTGCCGGCCATAATGACGGCTGGATGGTCGGGGCGCACTTGTGCGTGCTGAATCGGGTGCATGTGGTTTTCTCTCCTTAAAAAGGAGATTACCTAGCCATACCGTTTGGACAAGAAAAAAGGCGGCGGGAAAACCCGCCGCCATTGATCGGACATCCTCTCCTCTGTCCGAATTCCGCTTCCAGGCGGAAAACCTTTGTAGCGGCTGGCTACTCGCCTCCTTGGCCGCTTTCCTCCGGAGCCTCTTCCAACTCCGCCAGCTGCTGATTAACTGGAGCCTCTACCATATACGGAATTGGATTGACTGCAACACCCGAAACGCGAACTTCGTAATGAAGGTGCGGTCCGGTAGAGCGACCTGTTGATCCGACATAGCCGATCAAATCGCCCTTCTTGACGCGTTGACCTGCGGAAACTGCGAGACGCGACATATGCGCATAACGCGTTTCCAATTCCGCGCCGTGTTCAATCTCAATGAATAGGCCATAGCTTGAAAACCACTCAGCACGATCCACGATACCGTCAGCAGTTGCATAGATTGGCGTGCCGGTCGGGGCGGCCAGATCAATTCCTTTGTGGCTGCGGCGTCCACCAAGTACGGGGTGAGTGCGCATTCCAAAGCCGCTTGTCAGCTTGGCATCCTGCAGAGGCATGATCGACGGAACCGATATGCTGGCACTGAGCGTGGTTGTATCTTGACCGGGCTCTTCCAATGCTTCCCAGCTTGCGAACAATTGCTGATAGCGGGCATCGCCCTGCAGCATCGACTCATCTTGCGCGTCGCGAACAGTGTCACGGATATCAACCGAAGCCGCATTGGAGTTAGCTAACGCTGGCGTCGCTATACTCATCAAGCCAGCCACGGCCAGGGCGATTGCGCCGCTGATAGCCTTCAGGAATTGTGGTCCGATCAAAACATGTTCCTCAACACGAACCCTTGTTCGGACCCGCTTTGTTTCTGTGCGACCCGAAGGGAGGCCGATCAATTGCGCCCCTTCGAAGCTGGCGTCTCTTTATTGACGCCTTTGTACAATTTTGGGTTAACGGCCAAAACGGTTCACGAAGCAATAGCGGCGTAGAAGTCCCGCGATAAACCGGCTGCAAGACGCGCCGAGTCGTTAAACGGCGGTTTAACGCTCCCATGAAAGTACTTCGATACAAGCTCTTGCCAGCGTTTCTGCGGTGATTCGCCCGCTCTTTCCGCAAGGGCGATAAAATGCTTGGTGCCAAAGCCGACATGCCGGATCTCATCGTCAAGGATTCTTTCCAGAATTCTAGCGCCGTTTTCGTCACCCGCAGATCGCACACGCTGCAACGTCGATGGGGTCACATCCAGTCCGCGCGCTTCCAAAACCATTGGAACGATGGCGAGCCGAGCGTGGATATCATGCCGCGTTTCATAGGCCGCCTGCCACAGGCCGCCGTGTGCAGGCAGCGCGCCATAATGACTGCCGAAATTCTCCAGCTTCCTGGCAAGCAGGGAGAAATGCATCGCTTCGTCCGCTGCAACTGACAGGAAGTCATCGACAAACTCGCACCCCATCATCTCCCCAAAACGCCCGACGATATCGAGCGCCAGATCAATGGCTACAAACTCTATATGAGCCAGCGAATGCCACAGTGCGATCCTGCCGCGCTCCGAATTTCCCTTGCTCCTCCGGGGCATCTGTTGCGGGGGTAGCAATTCGGGGTGTGCCGGGCGTGCTGGCTCATCGGGCATAGGTGCATCAAACACCCATTCGAGCCTCCCAAGCCGCCAATTGCGCGCCACCTCACGTGTGGCCATTGCTTTAGCGCGCGGCTCAGCGGTCAACAGAGCCGCTCGGATTGCAGAGGCCAGCGTGTTCATGACTATTCAGAGCGCCTTTGCAGCGGCAAACACTTCTTCTGCGTGCCCTTTGACTTTCACCTTGTTCCAGACCTGCGCGATCTTGCCGTCCGCACCAATGAGATAGGTCGTGCGGACCATGCCCATATAGGTCTTTCCGTACATCTGCTTCTCAGTCCAGATGCCGAGCACATCGGACAAACCGCCTATTTCTGCATCGGTCGCCAACGGCGTCTTGAGATCATGCTTGGCGATGAAGTTCTGATGCTTCTTGGCCGAGTCCTTGCTGACGCCCAATAGTGCGACGCCAGCCTTGTCAAAATCACCTTTGAGCGCCGTGAAATCCTTCGCTTCGGTGGTGCAGCCCGGTGTGTTGTCTTTGGGGTAAAAGAAAACAACCAGCTTCTTTCCAGCGAAGTCACTTGTTTTCACTGTGCTTCCATCGGGCGTTTCCATCGCAACATCGGGAAAGGCGTCTCCGACGCCAGGAAAAGTGCTCATAGGTTTATCTCCAAGTTCGAATCGAAAGTCTGCATCCAGATCGCAGCGACGCATTGCCGCGCTTCGCTCAGACTACGCAAGAGCGCTGGATAGGTTTCGCATTGGCAAGCATTGGCAAGGGCTGATGCTGCAGATTTTGGCGGTTCTTCGCTGAGATCGGGAGCAAGTAATCGCCCTGCAACCAATGCGCGGGTCATCAGGTCATGTGCTTTGCGCGTCTCGCTAGGCAGATGGCCTGCCGAAACAAGCTCCTCAACAGCTTTACTCAGATCAGGGTGCAACGCGATCCCTTCGCGCAGCTGAAGGAAATGCACTGCAAACTCCAGGTCGACAAGCCCGCCACGCATCAGCTTGACGTCTAGAGGGCCTTTGGCGGGTTTGTGCTGCGCCATCTCGCTGCGCATCTTCAGAACGGCCTCGCGAAGATTGGCGGGGTCACGCGTTTGAGTAAGTGCATCTGCGATGATTGTGTCGAGCTGGGTTCGCGCACTGTCCGATCCGACCAGCACCCGCGCTCGGGTCAGCGCCATATGTTCCCATGTCCATGCCGCTTCGCACTGGTATTTTGCAAAGGCGTCCAGCGTGACGGCCAACGGCCCCTGCGCACCCTGTGGCCGCAGCCTGGTGTCGATCTCGTAAAGGGCGCCATGGGCAGTGGGCACAGAAAGTGCGGCGCTCACTCGCTGGGAAAGACGGTTATAGTAATGTGTGCCGCCAAGCGGCCGTTCGCCATCAGACTCCGAGCCGCTTTGCCCCGTGAACAGATAAATTATGTCGAGATCGGACGCATGAGTCAGCGCGCCGCCCCCTAATCGCCCAAGCCCCAGAATGACCAGTTCACTAGCGTGTATCCGGCCATGCTTTTGTGCAAACTCCGCACCAGCGGCCCTGTGCGCGACTTGCAGCCCAGCTTCGGCCGTGCGCGAAAGTGCTGCGGAAATATCCAGCGGATCATGCACGCCTTGAACAAGCTGAAGCCCCAGGGCGAAACGCAATTCTCCGGTGACGATGCGGATCCGGTCCAGCTGACGCTCATAATCGCGCGAAGCATCACCAGCCTCCATTCTGGCCGCAATCGCTTCGACATCCCCAGGCAGGTCAAGCGCGCTTGCATCAATCAGGGTATCAAGCAATTCGGGCCTTCGCCCCAACTCCTCTGCCAATGTCGGCGCGAGCGTGAGCAAAGCCATCAATTGATCGAACAGGCCGGGGCGCGCTTCCAGCAATCTGAACAGGTTGATCGCCGATGACGCATTGGAGAGTACGCTTTCCCAGCGCAGAATTGCCCGCTCCGGATCATCGGCATTGGCGAAGGCTTCGAGAAGATCTGGCAGCATCGCATCGAAAGCGTCGAGTGCTGCGGACGATCTGAGCGATTGAAAACGTCCATCGCGCCACCCCATGATACGCCCCGCCAAGTGCTCGGGCTTTGCCATACCCAAATCCTTCAGTCGTTCCGCAAGCGGCGCATCCGCGGGCTTGACCGGAGCAGAATCGCTGCCGACATGAAGCAATCGATCATAAGCGCGCGCGACTTGATCGGTGACTTGTCGCAGATCTGCGATCAGCGTCGCACCGTCAGGCAATCCATCGAGCCGCGCCACGGCATCAAGCGCGTCACCAGCAGGCAGCTCATGCGTTTGGCGATCATTGATCATCTGCAAGCGGTGCTCAACCACCCGCAGCCGGTCATAGGATTGTCCAAGCAAATCGGCGTCATCTTTGGCTATCCGTCCTGCTGCAGCCAATGCATCGAGCGCCGCGCGCGTCCCGCGCAGCCTTAACGAAGGGTCGCGACCACCATGGATGAGCTGATGCGTTTGCGCGAAAAACTCAACTTCGCGAATGCCGCCACGACCGTGTTTCAAATTGAACCCGGGGCCCACTTCGTTTGGCCCCTTATAGTTGGATCGGATACGCTCGGTTAGCCGGCGGATCTCGTCGATCGCGCCGAAGTCAAGGCTTGAGCGCCACACAAAGGGCTTGATCGCGCCCAGAAACTGCGCCCCAGCCCCAATGTCGCCTGAGCATGCCCGAGCGCGAATAAAAGCAGCGCGTTCCCAAGCCAGCGCCGAACTTTCATAATGTGTCAGAGCGGCATTGGTCGAAATGGCCAACGGGCTGACCTCGCTGGCGGGACGCAATCGCAAATCGACCCGAAAGACGTAACCCTCGTCCGTGTTCTCTGACAGCATCTGCACGACCTCGCGCGCATATCGCTGCGCCGCTTCGCCCGGCTCATCGCGTTCCCGCCGAGGTAAAGTTTCGGGATCAAACAGCAGAATTGGATCAATATCTGAGCTGTAGTTTAGCTCGTGCGCGCCATGCTTGCCCAAGGCGAGTCCAATCATCCCCTCATTATTTGCACCCTCGACCCGGCGCTGAATAGCGTGAGCGATAGCTGCATCCAGCGAACGGTCCGCCAGGGCAGACAATTCTTGCATCACACGCTCGACTGGAAACATGCCGGCCAAATCACCAATCGCAAGAGCAGTGGCAAAACCAAGGCGCTCGCGCCGCAGGGCAGCCCCAAGCGAGGGAGCCCCATTGCCAGCCTGCCGCGCCCAAGCCAGGGCGGCCTCGGCTTCACCCGCCGTCAGCAGTTCCGCCAACACTGGCTGCCGCCCCAACGCACGCGCCAAAAATGGCGCCTCCGCCTGTGCCCGCGCCAATGCCTTCTGCCAATCGCCGATCATTGTTGCTCACTGCCTTCACCGGCAATCAAGCGCAAGCGTCGCAATCCCTTGCCCCTGGACCGCACGCATGCAAAGGGAGCGCGCATAGTTTTCTGACAGAGGATACTTCCCAAATGATCACAACACGGATCAAAACCGGATTCATTGCAGCTGCGGCAGCTCTCTCACTGTCCGCATGCGACATGATGACCGCAAGCGAACCTGCACTCGATATCCCGGAAGTCGCGGGTGGCGACATTTCCGAAGCGACTATGGTTGATATCACGCGTGAGTTGTCGAGCGACAAATTCGACGGCCGTATGCCGGGGACTGAAGGCGAAGATCTGACTGTTGCGCTTTTGACCGAGCGCTTCGAAGCCGCCGGACTCGAGCCCGGTAACAATGGCTCTTGGGTTCAAGACGTTCCGCTGGTTGAGATCACCGGCAAGAATTTCGCGCCACTAACGGTCACCGATGGCGAAACAGACATGGTGTTCGATTTCGGCAGCGAATGGGTCGGCGTGACCTATCGCGAAGATTCGCAAACCCAACTTGCCAACAGCGAGATGGTGTTCGTCGGATATGGCATCAACGCGCCCGAACGCGGCTGGAACGACTATGAGGGCGTGGACGTGACGGGCAAGACTGTCGTGATCCTCGTCAACGATCCAGACTACGAAACCGAAGGGCTGGATGGCACGTTCAATGGCCGCGCGATGACGTATTACGGGCGCTGGACCTACAAGTATGAAGAAGCTGCACGCCAAGGCGCCGCTGGCGCACTGATCATTCATGACACCGAGCCTGCAAGCTATGGCTGGAACGTTGTTGAAAGCAGTTGGTCTGGACCGCAAGCCTATGCCCAGCGCGGAGAGAACGCACCGCCGCTCACAACTATGAACGGCTGGATCCAGAAAGAAGTCGCGCACGAAATCCTGACCGCGGCCGGGCAAGATCTCGATGCTTTGTCGGAAGCGGCCAAGTCCAAAGACTTTACGCCGGTCGAGCTGGGCTTCTCGGCATCGACCAGCTTCGCCAATGACATTCGCACCTTTGCATCGAAGAATGTGATCGGCGTGCTTCCAGGTGCAGCCCGTCCAGACGAATATGTCATCCACACCGCGCACTGGGACCATCTGGGTCGCTGTACACCGGCACCCGATGGCGATGACATCTGTAATGGCGCGGTCGACAATGCGACCGGCACAGCAGCGTTGGTGGCCTTGGCTGAGGCGCATGGTAAAGCCGGTGCACCAGATCGCAGCTTGGTCTTTCTGGCCGTAACCGCTGAGGAATCGGGCCTGCTGGGCGCGCATTACTATGCCGAAAACCCTGTCTTCCCGCTCGCTGAGACGGTTGGCGGCATCAATATGGACGCTTTCCTGATTGCTGGGCCGTCAAAAGATGTGACTGTAGTCGGTCCAGGCAAATCGCAGCTTGACCAGTTCCTGGAGGCTGCTTTGGTGGCAGATGGCCGTGTATCAACGCCGAACCCCAACCCGGAAGCAGGATACTACTATCGCAGCGATCACTTTGCCTTCGCCAAGCGCGGTGTACCGATGTTGTATGTCGACGGCGGCGAAGATCTGGTTGATGGCGGTCGCGAAGCTGGCGCAGCGGTACAACTGGACTATCGTGACAACCGTTATCATGGACCAAAGGACGAATTCGACGAGAATTGGGACTGGTCTGGCGTAATGGCCGATTTGCAGCTGTTCTATCGCCTTGGCCGAATGATGGCGATGAGCACGAGCTGGCCCAACTGGAATGAGGGCGACGAGTTCAAAGCAACACGTGACGAAGATTGCGCCAGCAGCGAAACTGGCTGCTGATCCCAGTCGCATACTGAGAAAGAGAGCCGGTCCATGGCCAACACCCTGATGCCGCCCGAATGGGCACCACAGGATTGGTTGTGGATCGGATTTCCGCATCTGGCCGATGAATGGCCGGGCCATCTGAGCGAAGCGCAAGAGCAGATCGCCGCTTTCGCGAGCATTGTTGCGGAGAGCGGGCAGGAAGTGCGCCTGTTGGTGCGCGACGAAGCCAATGAGGCGTGCGCACGCGAGCTTGTATCGGATAAGGTCTCGTTGGCGCGTTACCGATATGGCGATATCTGGCTGCGCGATACCGGCCCGCTGGTGCGCGGAGACGGGTCTGCACTGCGCTGCGGGTTCAACGGATGGGGCGGCAAATATCTGATGGACGGGGATGAGAGCATAGGGGCGGAACTGGCGCATGATGCTGGCTTGCCGGTGATCGACGGCGACTGGATCTCGGAAGGCGGCGCAGTTGATGGCGACGGGACCGGCGCTGTGCTGACCACCGAACAATGTTTGCTCAACCCCAACCGCAATCCGCACCTCTCGCGCGAAGACATCGAAGCGCGGCTGGCGCGCGATCTGGGGTTCAACCGTGTCGTCTGGCTCGGTAACGGGCTCATCAATGATCACACCGATGGCCATGTCGACAATCTCGCAAGGTTCGTTGCGCCCGGTGAAGTTGTTTTGCCGCGAGCCACCGGCGGTGATGATCCCAATGCGGCGATCTATGCCGATGCCGAGGCTCGCATTCTTGATGCCGGGCTGACGCTGCATAAAATTCCATCGCCCGGCCTGATCGAGCGCGATAGTCAGATCGAACCGGCCAGCTACGTCAATTTTGCGATCACAACGCATCTGGTTGTGGTGCCCACGTTCGGGTCGCCGCATGACGATGACGGCGTGGCGGCGATTGCGGAGCTTTTCCCTGATCGCGAAACAGTGGGGCTGCCGGGTGACGCAATCCTCGCGGGCGGCGGCGGGTTTCACTGCGCCAGCCAGCAAATGCCGCGGCTCTAGAGCTTCTCGAGGAAACGTCTTAACGATCCGTTAGGATTTGAGGCAGATAATTGTGCTTATGTCCAAGGTCATTTCTTTGACGCGCGCGGTCCGTCTGTCGGATAAAGTCGCAAAGGCACGGTTCGAGGCGATCCGCATTACGCTGGTCACGACTTGCGCCGTAGCACTCATCGCAGCCGACCGCGCGCTTCCTTTTTAAAACCTGGATCTAACCGCGCAGATCGGGCGCGGTCGCTTCCGTCTTCAACATCGCAATCGCCTCATCAAGGCTCATCACGCGCTGATGTTTTTCACCCAGCGTGCGCACTGCAACGGTGCCTTCCTCCGCCTCGCGCATGCCGACAACCAGTAGATGCGGAACTTTCGCCAGCGAGTGTTCGCGCACCTTGTAATTGATCTTCTCGTTGCGGAAATCGCTTTCGACACGAATGCCCGTGGCCTCCAGCTTGGCGACCGCTTCTTGTCCGTATCCGTCAGCATCAGACGTGATCGTGGCGACAACCGCTTGCACCGGCGCGAGCCACACAGGCATGCGCCCGGCATAGTGCTCGATCAAGATACCGATGAAGCGCTCGTATGATCCAAAGATCGCGCGGTGGAGCATGACCGGGCGATGCTTGGCACCATCTTCGCCGATATAGGTTGCATCAAGCCGCTCTGGCAGCACGCGGTCGGATTGGATCGTGCCTACCTGCCAGGTGCGGCCGATCGCATCGGTCAAATGCCATTCGAGCTTGGGCGCGTAGAAGGCACCTTCGCCAGGCAATTCTTCCCAGCCATATTCCTCAGTCGCCATGCCCGCTTCGATCACAGCAT
>JABDKI010000044.1 GCA_013002295.1 Altererythrobacter sp. | reverse complement strand
CAGCGGCAAAAGCGTCTCCGCCCCTGCCATGCCGGGTTCAGCATCGGAAAACGGCAGGCGTTTGTCCTCGGGTCCGCGCGGATCATGCCCTGAGGCGATCACGTCGATCGTACCGTCTCCTATAGCGACAATTACGGCTTGGCGGTCCGCTTCGCTGCGCAAGGGAGGCGAAAGCCGCGCAAACGTGCGAAACTCAGCAGTCGCCAAGTCTGAGAGCATGAAGTGCGCCGGCTTTACACCTGCGGTGACAGCAACGCCGCGGGCCTTCGCCGCGCGCACCAGATCAAGCGCAGCTGCGGTGGTGACTTGGCGGATATGCAATCGCGCACCGCTCATCTCGGCCAATGCGATGTCGCGCGCAACCGCCAGCGCTTCGGCTTCGGCAGGCGCGCTGGGCAATCCCAGTCGGCTCGCCATTTCGCCGGCCGTCGCGGCGGCATCTCCGGTCAAACCGCTATCTTCAGCATGGCTAACCACGACCAGATCCAGCATCGCGGCATACTGCAGCAATCGCAGCATCACACCGCTGTCCGCGATCCAGCCGCGACCGGTCGAAACGCCGCGGGAACCAGCCTCTTTCATCAGGCCCAGCTCTGCCAATTGCTGGCCGCCCAAGTCACGTGTGGCTGCCGCGAGCGGATGCACCCAAAGGTCAGGCTTTCCGCTCTTCGCGATATAGCTGACCCGGCTTGGCAGATCGAGCGGCGGAGATTGGTCAGGCATTAGAGCTGCGCGTGTAATCCCGCCGAAATGGAACGCGGGCTTGTCGACAGCGAAGACACTCAGATCGACTAGCCCCGGAGCTATCACCCGCCCCTTCGCATCGACGATCTCGTCACCATCTTGCGGCGCGATATCGCCAAGCGCATCGATCAGCCCGGCCGATAGGCGGACCGAACCCTTTTTGACGCCCTCGCCCGAAACGACGCGTCCATTCGTAATTGTGATGGGTTTAGCCTGCTTCATGCCCAGCCCTCGACACCGCGCCGCTCGCGCGTCAGAATGTCAAGGCACGCCATGCGCACCGCAACGCCCATTTCAACTTGCCGGGTGATGATCGAGCGATCGAGCATGTCCGCCACATCGCTGTCGATCTCCACACCCCGGTTCATGGGCCCTGGATGCATCACAAGCGCATCTGTTGCCGCACGCTTCAATCGCTCTTCGGTCAGGCCGTACAAATGATGATATTCGCGCGCGGAAGGGATGAATTGACCCTGCATCCGCTCAGTCTGCAAACGCAGCATCATTACAACATCGCTGCCTGCCAGCGCTTCATCGAAATCATGAAACGGCTCTGCCCCGACGGCCTCGACATCTGCTGGCATAAGCGCAGGTGGTGCGCACAAGCGCACTGTCGCTCCGAGAGCCTGCAAACAGAGCAGGTTGGACCGCGCGACACGGCTGTGCAGAATGTCCCCACATATCGTGATGGTGAGCCCGGTAAAGTCCTCCGCCGTCTCACCGCGCGCCTGCAAAGCATGCCGCAGCGCGAGCGCATCCAGCAGTGCCTGCGTCGGGTGTTCGTGCTGGCCGTCACCAGCATTAAGCACCGGGCAATCAACCTTGTCAGCAATCAGCTGGGTCGCGCCGCTGGAAGCATGGCGGATAACAATCGCATCGGGGCGCATGGCATTCAAGGTGATTGCCGTATCGATCAGCGTCTCACCCTTTTTCACGCTCGATTGCGCGGCGTGCATGTTGACGACGTCCGCACCCAGGCGCTTGCCGGCAATCTCGAAGCTCAGCAGCGTCCGCGTTGAATTCTCGAAGAAGGCGTTGATGATGGTCAGGCCTGACAGCAGATCGCTGTGCTTGCTCCGCTGGCGGTTCAACCGGATCCATTGTTCCGCCTGATCAAGCACATACAAAATCTCGTGGCGTTCCAGATGTCCGATGCCCAGCAATCCGCGATGCGGAAACGCCATTCGCCCGGCCGGAAACCTGCTCGCACTATCCGCTGCCGCGGGTTGATTAGCCTCGTATCCGGCCATGAATTCGCGCAGCTTTGTGGCTGTGCTTCCGCGCAAATCGCGGCCCGCCTTCAATTGCGACACGAACGGCTTGTCGTTCATCGCCAGCTCGCCGAAACGTGTCTCTGACATGTCATTACGCTGGCAGAATTGTTCAATCTCAAGGAGCAAATCGTGCATATAGCGCCCTGTAAGTTGGATTTATCCAACCGTCCAGCCTGAATCGGCACAATCCACCGCTCAAGCTGTTGAACGAGCGATATTGCGCACTCGACGGCATATTTGGCTAAAGAAGGTGGAACTTTGCCGCGCGCGCCCTAGTTTAAGCAGACAGCACCCGAGTGAAAGATGACAATATGAGTTTTGCAGGCAAGGTTTGGCGGCTTCTAGTCGGGATCAAGGATGGCTTGGTCCTGCTGTTCATGCTG
>JABDKI010000024.1 GCA_013002295.1 Altererythrobacter sp. | reverse complement strand
TTCAAGCTACTGACGATAACCGCTGGCTTCATCGGGATGAACCTGTTCACATTCGTGCTGGCGAGCCTCGCGGCGCGCGCGCTCATCTTCATGACGGTCGGCATCTTGTTCCGCCTGTTTGGTGCTCCGATCAAAGCAATCATCGATAAGTATCTCGGTACCGTCACCACGCTTTTCGTCGTGTTGGTGGTTGGCGGATTTCTCATCCTGACTCAGTTCTCAAGCAGTGACGAAGCCGTTGCAGACAAATGCGAGAATGCCACCTTGATTCAAGCGAACTGAAGCTAGGTCAGCGATGCGAGGTCGAGCGCAGCTTTGTCCAACACTTCGATTTGGCCATATCGTCTGGCAATGGCGCCACCTGCCTCCAGCTCCTTGAGCGCCGCGTTGATTGTAACGCGCGTCAGCCCGAGCAGTTCGCCCAGCTCTTGCTGCGTCAGACGGACTTTGGCCGGTAAAGGGGATTGTCCGGCCAGCGTGGCCAGCAGCCCTGCCACGCGGGCATGGGCTGTGCCTCGACGGATCCCCGCCATCACGTCGAGCATGTCCTGAAACTGGACGGACATTGCACCAAGCAGCGTTCTCATTTCTTCAGCTCGGCCGGCAATTGCTGCTTCGAAATCGGCGCTACGAATGAAACGAACTTTGCAAACGCCGCGAGCGATTGCGTCGACAACACGTGGACGGTTCGCGAACATGGCCAGCTCACCCCAGGAATCCCCTGGGCCAAGTACTGCCACGGCACGAAATTCCCCGTTTGAGAGGAACTGCCCGATCGAGACCGAGCCGCTTGTGATGAGGTAGAACCCGTGCGCCGTTTCACCGCGCTGCTGGATGATCTGATCCTCTGAGTATTGTTTTGCCGGCGCGCTGGAAATCAGCTGCGCACGCAGATCAGCTGACAGCGCAGAGAACAACATTGGCGCAACGAGTGAGCGTTCAGAGGAATGTAAAATATCTGACATTCTGATAGTGGATTACGCTTTATACGGTTGGCGATCAAGCGGAGAGAATCATGCCAACATCCACGATTGCTGTCCTTGGAATCTTCCTCGGTTTCGCTGTGCTCGAACTATGGCGCACCCGGCTCTTCGCAAAAGGTGAACAGACCCGCGATGACGGGATTGTTGAAGGTATCAGCATGACGATGCTGCTCGCGGTCACTCAGCCAGGAATCGTCTTCCTGTCAGCGGCGATCATGAGCGTGGCGGCACCCGGTCTTGAGGGAGCTCTTGCGGACATCAACATCTTCGCCGCGATCGCCTTGTTCCTGGTGCTTGAAGACATGACGCAATATTGGTGGCACCGCGCCAGCCACACCTTTCCGTGGCTCTACAATCTGCACCGCGCGCATCACAATGCGAAGTATATGAGCGTGCGCCTCGTCTATCGGAACAACATCATCTATTACATGCTGATGCCCGGTCTGTGGACCGCTGGCGCATTGCTCTACATGGGGCTGGGATGGGTCTATGCCGGTTATCTGGTGGTCAAAATGGCCGTCATCATCGGTGCACATTCAGATGTCGCTTGGGATAAACCGCTGTACCAGATCAAGTGGCTTTCACCGGTAATGTGGGTGGTCGAGCGGACGATCTCCACGCCCTCCACGCACCATGCACATCATGGCCGCCATGCTGATGATCCGGCGGTCAACTACAAAGGTAATTACGGCAATCTGCTGTTCTTCTGGGATGTGCTGTTCGGCACGGCCAAAATCACACGCTCCTATCCGGAAAGCTACGGCGTTGAGAACCTCGCGCCTGCGACCCTCGGTCAGCAGTTGCTGTGGCCGATTTTCCCGGAGAACAAGAAAGAAGCTTCAGAGGTTGGGGAGCAGGTGGCTGCAAAGGCCACCTGAAAAAGGGCTGGCGGCCAGGACGGAGAGAGCCTGGCCGCCGCATGATCTCAATCTAAAGAAGTCAGATTATTCCTGTAGCCTTGCCCGCGCGTTCGAACATTCCGAGTATCGTGACGACCTCCTCTTCGCTGTGCTCTGCACATAGCGAGCAGCGCAGCAAAGTCATGTTGGCTGGCGTCGCGGGTGGCCGCGCAAGGTTCACATAAAGCCCCTCTTTGAGCAAAGCTTCCCACATGATCGCGCCTTGTTGGAGATCGGGCATGATCACCGCAATGATCGCGCTTTGCGGTTCCTCCGTTCCAAGCTCAAAGCCAAGATCCTTCAGCCCGCGATGCAGATTCTTCGAATTCTCCCAAAGATGCGCGCGCTTGTTCGAACCATGCATCAGTTTGCGTATCGACGTAGCCGCCGTGGCCACAACGCTGGGCGGCAGCGAAGCCGTGAACACATAAGGACGGCATACGAGCCGCATCACTTCAAATTTTGGATGGTTGGAGACGCAGAAGCCACCGACTGTTCCGACGCTCTTGGAAAAGGTGCCGATGATGAAATCGACATCGTCCATAATGCCCGCTTGCTCGACAACGCCGCGGCCGTTCTCTCCGATAAAGCCCATGGAATGCGCTTCGTCGACTAGCACCATCGCGCCATACTTCTTGGCGATCGCGACCATCTCCTTAAGCGGCGCCACGTCGCCTAGCATCGAATAGACACCCTCGAGAACCACCAGTTTGCCGGCACCCTCGGGAATGCGGCGAAGGCGCTTTTCCATTGCTTCGATGTCGTTATGCCGGAAGGGTACGATTTCCGCATTGCCCATAGCGCAGCCATCATAGATGCTGGCGTGGCTATCGATATCGAGCACAACATAATCGCCTTTGCCGGCAATCGTGGCGATGATGCCGAGGTTGGCCTGATACCCTGTCGAGAACACCATGGCATGATCCATGCCGTAGAATTCCTTGAGCGCGTCCTCGCATTCTTTATGGCCTTGATACGTGCCATTGAGCACTCGGCTGCCGGTCGTGCCGGTACCAAAATTTTGCAGCGCGTCCTTGCCGGCTTCGATCACATCGGGATCGAAGGTCATTCCCATGTAATTGTATGTACCGAGAAGGATGGTGTCGCGTCCGTTGCAAATCGCGCGGGTCGGTGAGAGCACCTTCTCCATCACGAGATTGTAGGGATCCTCAACTCCGGTCGCGAGAAGTCCTTCGCGCATCGCAATAAGCTCGTCGAACTTGGAGAACAGGTCTTTTGGCGCAGTGTCGCTCATGGGTCCGCTCTCACTGGTCCTGAAGTTTGGTAACAGCATCAATCAATTGCCCGAAGTTCTCGATCTCGGCCTGTTGATTCATGCTGATGATGATATCGAATGCGTCTTCGATCTCAGCCACGAAATCCATGACAGTCAGACTGTCAAACTCCAGATCATTGGCAAACGTCGTCTCCTCAACAATCTCGACACCTTTCTTGTTAAAGGGCTCAATCAACGAGCGGATCTTCGTATCGACTTCAGCACGGTCCATTAGGATAAATAACCTTCCTTCGATGCATTCTCGCGTAGAGTATTCCGTGCGAGCTGGGGAAAGATCAGTCTTTACCCGCGATTTTCGACCATCGCCACTCCCTTAGGTAAAACCTTACTCAGGCAGGAGTTCCTTGACAGCTGCCATAAATGGCCCAATCGATACGGGCTTGGACAGATAACCGGCCGCGCCGGCTGCGCGAATGCGCTCTTCATCGCCTTTGGCGGCATAAGCGGTGACGGCAAGGATCGGGATCGCCTGAAGGTTCAAATCTTGCTTGGCTTGTTCGATCAAGTCGACGCCTGACACTTCGGAAAGCTGGATATCCATCAGAATCAGGTCAGGGGATGTCTGACGCGCGGTATCAAGCGCAGCCGTACCATCGGCAAGCGGTTCCACTTCAAAACCATTGGCTTTGAGCACGTCGCAGAACAATTTCCGGTTTAGGTCGTTATCCTCGACAACAAGGATTCTCTTTGCCACTTGGCTCTGGCACTCCCATGTGTTGATCCCCAGATAGTCCAGCGGAAAGGCGGCTGACAATTCAAAATCACCTAACATCCCCCGATGAAGCAGGGATAGACCCGCAAACGCTCATACTCGCGGCGCTTGGCTGGATCCTGGAAGACGATACGCGCGCCCAACGATTTCTGACTTTAACCGGCCTTGATCCGGACACGCTGCGTGCCGGCTTGACCGATCCTTCGGTGCTGGCCGCGGTGATCGAATTCCTTGGCAATCATGAACCAGATCTCATTTGCGCATCTGAAGCATTGGCCGTTGCGCCAGATGAGCTGGTCAGAGCAGGACAGGAGCTAAGCCGATGAGTCGCCCTTTGGTGATTAGCGATTGCGACGAAGTGCTGTTGCACATGGTTGCGCCCTTCAAAGATTGGTTGGAAGAAAGCCAGGGCGTGCGGTTCGAGCTGAAAGGCAACAATTTTGCTACAGCTATGAAATGGGCAGATAGCGGAGAAACGCTAGCGCAAGAGGATATCTGGAGATTCCTCGGCGGGTTTTTCGATACCGAAATGCATCGCCAAATGCCGATTGATGGCGCGGTGGCAGGGATTAACCGCGTCGCGGAAGCTGCCGATGTTGTGATCCTGACAAACCTCAATGATGAGCGCCAAGCCAAACGCGCCAGCCAGTTGGCCGAGGTCGGGATCAATGCGCGGGTGTTTACCAATCAGGGCCCCAAAGGCCCGGCGCTGCGGGCTATTCTGGATGAGTTACAGCCGAGCAGGGCGATCTTTATCGATGATTTGCCGCAGCATCATCATTCAGCGTCAGAGACTACGCCGGGCATCAGCCGACTTCATATGTGCGGCGAACCGATGATCGCAGATCATATCGATTGCGCCCATAAGGCCGGGCATGCACATGCACGGATCGACCGCTGGGACGATGCCGTGCCGTGGCTATTGGAAGAATTGGAAAGGGATCCGCGATGAGTATCGAAGCACGCTTGCAGGATTTGGGAATTGTTCTGCCAGAAGCGGCGGCGCCTGTGGCGAGTTATGTGCCCGTTGTGGTGCAGGGCGGCTTTGCGCATGTCTCAGGCCAGTTGCCGTTTGTCGATGGAGAGCTAGTGACCGGCCGACTTGGAGACGATGTTTCTCTGGAAGAGGGGGCAGCTGCTGCTCGTGCTTGCGGACTTATGATCCTAGCGCAATTGAAAGCGGCTGGTGTGCTTGACCGGGTCGAACGGGTTGTAAAGCTAGGCGGCTTTGTGAACTCGACCACAGAATTCACCGACCAGCCTAAGGTTATAAATGGCGCTTCCGATTTGATGCTGGACGTGTTTGGAGAAGTCGGAAAGCACGCGCGTGCTGCTGTTGGCGTTCCGGCATTGCCATTGGGCGCAGCAGTCGAAGTCGATGCGGTCATCGCTATTGCTTGATGACGCGTCGCGCGCCTCCTGACTGGCTGACGCATTGGGAGTATGCCCATCGCGGCCTGCATGGAAATGGCGTGCCGGAAAACTCGCTGAAAGGCGCTCAGCTTGCAATTGACGCGGGGCAGGGGATCGAATGCGATATCCAGCGCAGCGCAGATGGAACAGCGATGGTGTTCCATGATTGGGCGCTGGATCGCCTGACCGAAGCGGGAGGACAAACTGAAGCTCGCACAAAGGACGAGCTTCGAGCGATCAACTATCGTGGGGGTGACGAGCATATCGCAACGCTGGCCGATTTGCTTGCGCTGGTTGACGGTCGTGCACCGTTGCTGATCGAGATCAAATCGAAGACCGGCTATGACGTAGAGAAATCTTGCGAGGCGGTCGCGGCAGCATTGGTGAGCTACTCCGGCGAGCATGCCGTCATGAGTTTTGATCCGCGCGTTGCCCGCTGGTTCCACAAGCATTCACCGCTTACCTGCGCAGGACTTGTGATGCGCGAAGATGAGCACGGCTACACACAAAAGGCGTGGCAGAGACGAATGGCCTATTGGATCGCGCTGCCCGATTTCTTGGCGTATCATATCGAAGCGCTTCCAAATGATTGGGTTGCACGTCTGCGCCGCAAAGGGCTGCCAGTGCTTACTTGGACCGTCAATTCACCTGAGATGCGTCGGCGCGCGCTGAGCCGAGCGGATGCTTTGATCAGCGAAGGCGAAGGGCTGGCATGAGCGATCATGAACTTACCGTGCGGATGGTCCCGTCGGTGGGATCACTGCCCGCCGATCACTGGAACGCGCTGGGCGGGACACGCAATCCGTTTGTCAGCCATGAATTTCTGACTGCGCTGGAGGATTCAGGCAGTGTAGGTGAGGGCACCGGCTGGGAACCCGCCCCAATCATCATCACCGACGAAGCGGGCGATTTGCTGGCGGCTTTACCGAGCTATGCCAAGGGCCACAGCCAGGGCGAATATGTGTTCGACCACAGCTGGGCCGACGCGTTGGAGCGCGCTGGCGGGCGCTATTATCCCAAGCTTCAAATCGCCGCGCCCTTCACTCCCGCGACCGGGCCACGCTTGCTGATGAAGGATGCAAGCTTGGCACCGCATCTATTGCGGGCAGCAGAAGCCGTTTGCTTGCAAAGCCAGCTTTCTTCCGCCCACGCGACATTCATAGAGCCTGAGCAACTGCAGCACTTCGAAGATGCTGATTGGCTGCTGCGCAGCGATCTACAGTTCCATTGGAGAAACCATGATTACGCCAGTTTCGACGATTTCCTGGAGCAACTCGCCTCACGCAAACGCAGAGCGCTCAGAAAGGAACGCAAAGGCGCACAAGAAGGCCTGAAGATCGTCAATCTGACAGGCAATGACATCAAGCCGCACCATTGGGATGTATTCTGGATTTTCTATCAGGATACCGGCGCGCGCAAATGGGGTACGCCCTACCTCACGCGCGAAGCCTTTGATCTGCTAAGTCAGCGAATGGCCGATCGGATGGTGCTGGGCCTCGCCTACCAAGACGATACGCCAATCGCGGGCGCGCTGCATTTCACCGGGCAGGATGCGCTCTATGGGCGATACTGGGGATGCACTCAGGAGAAGCGCTTCCTGCATTTCGAAATGTGTTATTATCAAGCGATTGATATTGCAATCGAGCGCGGTCTCAAGCGGGTTGAGGCTGGCGCACAAGGCGGCCACAAACTGTCTCGCGGATATGAACCCGTCCAGACATGGTCCGCCCACTGGATTGCCGATCCGGGCTTTCGTGCCGCGGTCGCAGACTTTCTAGAGCGCGAGCGGACAGGGGTTGCAACAGACCAGATGTTTCTGGATCAGCGGACGCCCTTCAAAAGAACTTAAGCGGCCTTGCGGCGCTCAGCAGATAGCCATTCCCGAGCCTGACGCTGAGCTTCAGCGATTTCGCGCGCAGTCATCTCGTCAGAGATATCAGCACGGCAGTGCGCGGCTTCTTTGTGGCCCTTGGATGCGGCAAGATTGAACCATTTGTGCGCTTCAATCATGTCGCAGTTAACGCCGTGGCTGCCGGTTGAGAATGCGACTCCCAAGTCAAAGTACGCTGCGATATCGCCTTGCCCTGCGGCTGCCAGACACTGCGCAATCATCATCTCGCCTTCACGAGAAATGACCGGCTTGGCCTCTATTCCATCAATTGCCTTCAGTTCCATTGTTCGGTCCCCCAGTTCGCCTGAGCGGGCATTTCCGCTTTCGGCATCACTGAATTCGCCAGAACAGTTTCAACAAATGGTTAACGCGCAGGCAAACTTTATTCACCAAGATCGGCATTCCCTTCGGAAACCGGTCACAATTCGTTCATTCAAAAGCATTATTTCAACAGCCTGCGAAACGCCTTGTGCGGCAAACTTCACAAGCCTATAGGCCCGCTCACAAAGGTCATTCTTTGTCACCGCAAAGCGGGACAGCAGGATCGGAACGGCTGGGCGGAAAATGACTGGGTTGAGAGGAATACATGGCGACTGCGGCGTCTGAAGAAATCGATGTTCTCGAAAAAGCCAAGCGTGTGATTGGCCCGGATTATGTTCCGAGCGAGGATGAGCCCTACATGAGCGAGAAGCAGCGGAACTATTTCCGGATGCTCCTGCTCGAATGGAAACGTTCGATTCACGACGCTGCCGACCAAACGCTGCAGTCTCTGCAGGATGGTCCGATCCGCGAACCAGATCTCAATGACCGCGCCTCTAGCGAGACTGATTGGGGCATTGAGCTGCGCACTCGCGATCGTCAACGCAAACTCACCAACAAGATCAATTCGGCGCTTCGCCGGATCGATGAAGGTGAATATGGCTATTGCGAGGTTAGCGGCGAGCCCATCGGCTTGAAGCGCCTTATTGCACGGCCAGTTGCGACTATGACTGTCGAGGCACAAGAAGCGCACGAACGTCGCGAGAAAATCTCCCGCGACGATTAAGCTCTGGCCGAAGTGCCCGCTTTAACTTTTCGTTAGCCGTACTGACCTATTTTTCCTCGTTTGCCGGCGCAGAATCGGCGTGAACTAACGGGTGAAGCATGGCTGAACTAACGCAACGCAGAGCAGACACGCGCGTGGATGGAGTCCAGCACGCGCAATTGCGCCTAGGCCGCGAGCCAATGCCGCATCCGATAAAGGTACGGAATCTCTCACGCAATGGTATGATGGGTGAAGGTTCATTTTCCCTACGATCCGGAACCAGACTGACGATCGATCTGCCAAAACAAGGTGAAGTCGCGGGAACAGTAGTCTGGGTGCAGGAACCGCGCTTTGGCGTCGCTTTTGATGATGAAGTTGACCCGACGTTCGCTTGATTTCCGAGCGTCAACTCGATTTAGCTGCGCGAACTCAATTTTATCCTGACGTCGATTGCCTGACCTGCTAGCTCAACCGCATATGCGGATTGCGTTAGCTCTTCTCTCGGCCATGACAATGGCATCGTGTGGCCCTTCGACACCGGACGGGCCGGTCAATGTTGCCGTCATAGGAGACCCCGACAGCCTGATCTCAAGCGGGATACGCTTGTCACCGGCTGGCCAGCACTATCGCGCTGCTACTGCTGAGGGCCTCGTGGCGATCGATGAAGCCGGCAATGTGGTCCCTGCATTGGCCGAGCGCTGGATCGTGACTGACGATGGCCTGAGCTATATTTTTCGCCTGCGCAATTCTGATTGGCCAAACGGCGCCCAAATGACTGCCGACGATATCCGCACCGCGCTTCGCCGAAACATGCGCGATTTGCGCGGTACGTCGTTGGGGCTGGACCTGTCGAAAGTCGACGAGATCCGGGATATGACCGGGCGGGTCATCGAAGTCACTTTGACGAGTCCGATGCCAGATTTTCTTCGCCTGCTTGCCCAACCGGAGATGGGTATTGCGCAAGATGGCGGCGGCGCCGGCCCAATGGTTCGATCTAACCAGACCGACTCCCAGCCGATCCAGCTCGAACCCATTCCACCTGAGGCTCGCGGCTTTCCGGCGCGGGAGGAATGGCAATCCCGCACGCGACCAGTGGCGGTCTCCGCGATGTCAGCGCAAGAGGCGGTGGATGCATTCTCTGATGGTGAGATTGATCTTGTCCTCAACGGCACACTCGCGAATTTGCCGCTCGCAGATACCGGCCCACTGACGCGTGGCACAATCAGGCTTGATGCAGCGCTTGGTCTGTTCGGCCTGATCATTCGGAGCGATACCGGATTTCTGGCAGATCCGGCGCGGAGGCAGGTCCTGAGTTTGGCGATTGATCGCGAAGGCCTGTTGCAGCCATTCAATGTCGGCGGTTGGCAATCGACCAGCTGGATCATTCCGCAAGAGCTGGCGCAGGGTGAGGCTGCTCTGGGCGACCGTTGGGTCAATCTATCATTGGAACAGAGGCGCGAGATAGCCAGCCGGCGGGTTGCGGTTTGGGAAGGGGCGCAAGGCGAAGAGCTTGTGCTTCGTATCGGTCTTCCAGAAGGGCCAGGAAGCGACACACTGTTCGCACAATTGAACGACGGTCTCGGGCAAATTGGCATCACCGCAGTCCGAACGGGCCTGGGCGAAGGTGCAGAATTGGAACTGCATGATCGGTTGGCAAGGTTTTACTCCCCCCGCTGGTTCTTGAACCAGTTTCATTGCCGCCTTGAACTGGGCCTTTGCTCTGAGGAGGTGGATGATCTGGTCGAGCAATCGATTGTTGAAAGAGAGACAACGGTGAAAGCGCAGCTGATCGCCGCCGCACACATGCAGCTCATTGATTCAGAAATTTTTGTCCCGCTGGGCGCGCCCGTACGTTGGTCGCTTGTTCGCGGCAACATTACGGGCTTTGAAGAGAACCGCTGGGGGCTGCACCCCTTGTTCCCGCTTTCACAACCTCCCACATAGGCGAGGAAGGAGACGCATTTGAACAATCCGGACGAACCGCAAATCGTTGGCATATCGCTGCCCACTGGAACTGACGTTCAATCGATCCGCCAGCGTGTGGAAGCAATGGAAATGCTACTCGAGCGCAGTTTTAAAGTCCCGGGCACCAACTTTCCGATCGGTCTGGATTCGATCATCGGTCTGATACCCGTGCTGGGCGATATCGTGACGACAGCGTTAGGCGCCTATATTGTATGGGAAGCACGCAATCTGGGCCTGCCGAAGTGGAAGCTGTGGCGTATGGCCGGCAATATTGCAGTGGATACGGCCATTGGTGCGGTTCCTCTGGTAGGGGACGCGGCAGACGTGCTATTCCGGTCAAACACACGCAATCTTCGCATCATCAAGCGGCATCTCGACAAACATCATCCGGAAACACGGATAATCGAGGGATAGTTTCCATTGTGACCGTTGCGGGTTAAAGCGTTCGCCATGGCGAAAAGCGACGTAACTTACACCGGCTATCTCGATCTTGAGCGCATACTTGGCGCGCAGCATCCGTCATCAGATGCGCATGACGAGATGTTGTTCATTATCGTCCATCAGGCGAGCGAGTTGTGGCTCAAGCTGTGTTTGCACGAGTTGACAAAAGCGCGCGCGCAGATTGAGATTGATGACTTGCGCCCGGCATTCAAAATGCTTGCCCGGGTCGCTCGCGCGCAAGGCCAGCTGATCCAGAGCTGGGACGTGCTCAGCACGATGACACCGCATGATTATTCGACCATTCGCCCGCATTTGGGCACATCGAGCGGGTTCCAGTCTCCGCAATACCGGATGATGGAATTCATGCTTGGTGGGCGCGATGCCAAACATATCCAGCTGCATGAAAAGACTGGCGATTGGTCACAGCGACTGACGCGCGAGATTGCTCGCGGCAGCATTTACGATGAAGCGGTGAAGCTTTTGGCTCGGCGTGGATTCGCAATTGATCAGGCGGCGCAGAACCGCGATCCGGCAGCGGCTTATGAACACAATGCCAGCGTTGAGTCCGCTTGGGCGGAGATTTACCGTGATCCCCAGAAACATTGGGATCTCTACGAGCTAGCGGAAAAGCTGGTCGATCTGGAATATCATTTCCAGCGCTGGCGCTTCGGGCACCTCAAGACTGTAGAGCGCATTATCGGTTTCAAGAAGGGGACCGGCGGCACACCGGGCGTGCCTTATCTGGCTGGCGTCCTGAAGCAGGCATTCTTCCCGGAATTGCTTAGCGTACGGACCGAAATCTGATGTCGCTCAACAAACGTCAGCGCATCTGGGATATTTCGCAAAAACTGCACGCCGGTGTTCCGATTTGGCCCGGCGATACCGCCTTCGGACAAGTCGGCACATGGCAGATCGGCGATGGTTCGCCGGTCAATGTATCCGCTCTCACTATGTCGACCCATACCGGCGCGCACGCAGACGCGCCGCTGCACTATGACGCGGCATCGGCCGATATCGCTTCGGTCGATCTGGATACGTATCTGGGTGAGTGCCTGGTGGTCGATGCGCGCGATTGCGGGGCCGCGATACAGCCTGGGGTTTTGCCGGATTTGGGCGGAGCGCAGCGCGTTTTGTTTCGCACCTATGAAGCATTCCCGCATGATGCATGGCGCGAAGATTTCACCGCGATTGCGGCAGAGACAATTGCCGAGCTTGCGTCGCGGAGCGTCAGATTGGTCGGGATCGACAGCCCTTCGATTGATCCGCAGAACTCCAAGACAATGGATGCGCACAAGGCTGTGCTCGCAGCGGATATGCGCATCCTTGAAGGCTTGGTGCTCGATAACGTGCCGGCTGGGCGTTACGAGCTGATCGCATTGCCTCTGCCCATCGCGGGCGGCGATGCGTCGCCGGTGCGCGCGGTACTGCGGGAGCTGGCAGATGCTTGATAGGGCGCGTGAGCTAGATGCTGCCGACCCATTGAACGGTTTCCGCGATCGCTTCACGCTGCCGGAAGGGGTGATCTACCTTGATGGCAACTCGCTTGGGGCGCTTCCGAAAGCGGCCGTTGAGCGGGTCCATCAGGTCGTGACTGGTGAATGGGGCGAAGGCCTGATCCGAAGCTGGAATGACGCTCATTGGATCAATCTGCCGCAGCGGATCGGGGCAAAGATCGCTCCTCTGATTGGCGCGCAGCCCAACGAAGTGATTGTTGCAGACAGCGTCTCGGTGAACTTGTTCAAGCTCATCAGCGCCGCGCTGAAGATGCGTCCAGGACGGAAGATCATCCTGTCCGAGCCGGGCAATTTCCCGACTGACCTCTACATGATCCAGGGATTGCAGGAGCACGGATTGGCAGAGCAACGGCTGGCCGACCGCGATACAATTCTGGAAGCGCTGGATGATGATGTCGCGCTCCTGCTGCTAACGCATGTCCATTACAAGAGCGGCGCGATGCATGACATGGCCGCGCTGACCAAGGCCGCGCAAGATGCGGGCGCGCTGGTGCTGTGGGACCTCTCCCACACTGGCGGCGCGATGCCGGTTGACCTCAATGCTGTCGAGGCGGACTTCGCGGTCGGTTGCGGCTACAAATATCTCTGCGGCGGACCGGGAGCGCCGGCCTATGCCTATGTAGCCGCGCGCAATCATGAAGCACTGTCCCAGCCTCTGTCCGGCTGGATGGGGCATGCGCAACCCTTCGCGTTTCAAGACGACTACACGCCAGCGCCAGGTGTTGATCGCCTGCTCTGCGGAACGCCGCAAATCCTGTCCATGTCAGCGCTCGAGGTGGGGGTCGACCTAATTGCAGAGATCGGCGTCGATCGGCTCTATGCCAAGTCGCAAGCGCTCTCCGAATTCTTTCTCGAATGCTTGTCAGAGCGGGATATCGCGCTTGAACTGGTTAGCCCATCGGACAGCAGTGAACGTGGCAGCCAGCTCAGTTTCCGTCACGAGAATGCCTACGCCATTTGTCAGGCACTGATCGCACGCGGTGTAATCGGTGACTTCCGCGATCCGGATATCTTGCGATTGGGCTTCGCGCCGGCATATTTGCGGTTCGAGGATATGGCCGAGGCCGCGCGCCATTTGGCTGAGGTGCTGCAAACCGGCGAATGGCAACGCGACGAGTTCAATCAAAGAACGGCGGTAACTTAAGTCTGCAGCTAGAGGCAGACATCTCTCAAAGCTTAGCCAATAAATGTACGCCTACTTCTTCCTATGGGCGATTTATAGTGCCCTCTCGATATGCAGCAATACAATCTGCTGAATCGCGCCTTACGTGACTGTCTGT